>NZ_JBIIDX010000098.1:0-13614 GCF_044238155.1 Aestuariivirga sp.
GCGGTGGATTTGATGGCCAAGACGGGGTCATAGCTCAGTTGGGAGAGCGCTTGAATGGCATTCAAGAGGTCGGCGGTTCGATTCCGCCTGGCTCCACCATCCTTCGAAACAGGCTTCGACAGTCCAGGATCTTCACAACCGCCACCCAGTCAGTCAGCAGGAAAATCAGAGGCACGCCGTCTCGTTTGTGAGGATGCGCTGCCGACAAGCCGGGCACTGTTGACATTGCTTTATCGAAAACGGCCTTTGCTTGCCACGCTGCAGGCGCTGGCCAAATGGGATGGATTGGCGACACACGTAAATCGCCTTCTCAATCAGCCGGCACTTACGCAAGAACTGCCCCAGTTCTCAAGAGCGAGGGTAGGAATAGCCCAGAGCATTCATGTCCCTGCCACAATTCTCTTCGATGATGCCTATTGCCTCCGGAAACCGCTCGTACATCTCCTCAACGGTCGTGCCGAACTTTGGACGACGATTCCCTTTCGCGCGAAGCCCGTCGAAGGTCTCCCACATGAACCCCAGGCCTGCTCGGTCGAACTCGCTTTGTAGTTCCTCATATTTCAAATAGAAATCTAGCTGACATTCGCCATCAATGGGTGCAACCGCAGCATTTTGCCTCAAGTGTTCAGGAAAATGCTTCAGGTACTCCAGAAAAGAAAGTCCGATACGTTCACCGCCTATCCAGAAATAACGCGAAATCGCTGTGTCAAATGGGTTCCTTACGAGAGCGACTTTCTTGTAGTCTCGCCACACACTTGCTGGAATGAGCCTTCTGACGTCACGCGCAGCAATATGGTTGAAAAATTTCCCGCTGGTCTGCCACCCGTCTGATGCCCAAAAGTAATCAATAAAGTTCTGGGCGGAACGGAACCCGAGACGGCTCCGAATAGCCTCATCATGAGCCGTGATGGGAGTGATGATGCAGGCATCTCCACAAAACCTCGAAAGAGCAATCTCAAAGGAAGTGCCGGCAGTTTTGACCGTCTTTATGAAAACAATCTTTTTTTCCTGGCAGATTATCATGCACCAACTCATTACTGAGCCCAGACTGCTTCCACTTCAAACATCCGACTGAGGCCCACTGCATGACTGACGTCAGTCTTCCAGTCAACATCAACGCGAGGCGCTCATCACGAGCAGGGGTGCGTTGCCAGAAATTCCTTATCTATAATCATTTCATTGTAAAGATCGCCTTGCAACAATTCTGACGTCCCAAGGCGTTACATGGGTGGCATCAGCACGAAACCAGCTTCCGAATTGAAACCCTGTGACTTCAACCAGCTTTCCGGATGGTTTCGATGCTCACTTGAGGCTACGACCCAGCTTCTTGGCAAGGCCATGATCTTGTCATATATCCTCGTATGTTCACGCTTATTCACATCAATTCGACCTTTATGGCTTCAGGCGCGTGCTGTGTCCCTGGGGCGCACTCCTGCTGCCTCGCCGAGATGACTTGAAGTCACTCTGGTTAAAGATAAAGATACCGGGGGCGTGATGGAATAGTCATGGATTCCGTTGTAAACGACCACTGCAGGCTCTTGAAACCAAACACGCAAACAGCCGAGCAAACTGCCATCAGGGTTGTGGGCCGTTGATGAAATGACCAGGCGCAATCTCATTCTTGTTTACCCGGGCCCCAACTATAAGCGGGACTTTGACGAGATCGCGATCAAGATCCACGCGCGTGATCGGACAATTGCGATCTACTACCTGCCTGCGGGATTAAGGGCGGAACTGCCGGAAGACGCCTGGCAGCATCCCACACTAACCGTATCACTGGTGCCTCGATTTCAATTGAAAATCAAACGCGGTCGCATACTCGGGAACTATCCGATCGAAAAACTTGTCCAGCAAGAGATCTTCCGAAAGCATCGCATACCAACGCCTCCCGCCCTGCCATTTCGATTCGGCATGGCATTGGACCCGGTTGTATTCGGGGAATTCGTCATCCTGAAACCAATCGACCTCAGGTTCACATCCGGCTCACACTCGGTATTCCCCTTCAAGAGGGATCAGCTGGAGAACATCGGTCTGGACCAGTTGCCCGCTCATCATCCTGTCAGGATGAATCCAAAATCCTACATGGTCCAGCGCTTCATCTACACTGGCCCCCACCCCAGGCATCTGCGTATTCAAACCTTCTTCGGTCGAACAATCTTCTGCTTTGAAAGCAGGGTGACGAAGGAGGAGCCGTTCTTCGATTTCGACATGCAGTCCCTGAAACACGTTGTCATTACGACCAGCTCGGGAGAACGGTCGAGAGAGCTGGTTCGTGATGAGGAAGCAATGCGGTTGGCAGAAGACGCCCATGCAGGATTCAAGGATATACCTTCGCTGGGGTTTGATATCGTGAGAGACTATCACACCAATCAACTGTACGTTCTCGAATGCAATGCCGGCGGGAATACATGGCATTTCTCCTCGGAGATTGGCCGCGTTGCAAGAGAGCATCTCGGAGGTTCAGCCGGTGTGCCGGTCGATCGGAGCGAAGAGGGCAGAAAGGCGATGATCGCACAGCTGGGCGCCTTTGACATCGTTGCTGAAGCCCTGATTGCCAAGGTGGCAGAGATGGCATCATGACAAGCATCACCTGATCCCTTATGTGCGTTCGTTCTTTGCCCCGCGTTCAACCCCTGCTCATGGCAGTCCTCATCTGGCTCTTTGCTTTCGCCACGTCCATCGACGAGATCATCGTGACACTATTTGTTGGCGGGCCCGAGCAAGTCACACTGCCACGGCAGATATACAGCGGTCTGCGGGAACGTATCAGTCCAACAGTCGCAGCTGTGGCAACACTATCGACACTGCTGGCAATTACCATGTTGCTTGTGGTCGAAATACTGCAGAAAAGAAAACGAAACGGCTAAGTCATCGGCTCGCATGGCCAGAGGCTTTGGCTTTTAAATCCCGCACTGGAGGGTTTGAGAATGTCAGTCTACAGCGATCTCGGCGTGAAAACAGTCATCAACGCAAAAGGACCCGCAACGAGGTTATCTGGGGGCATCATGCGCCCTGAGGTATCGGCAGCGATGGCGGAGGCCTCGCAATCCTGCGTAGACATTGCAGAACTTCAGGCAGCTGCATCCAGCGTCATATCGGATCTGACGGGCGCAGAGGCTGGTTATGTTGCATCCGGCGCCTCAGCCTGCCTGCTGATTGGGGCGGCAGCAACCATGACAGGCCTAGACCCAGGAAAGATGGCCAGGTTGCCCGACTCCACCGGCATGAAAAACGAATGCGTGATGGTGCGCAGCCAGCGAAACTTCTACGATCATGCCATCAGGGCTGCAGGCATGCGGATTATCGAGGTCGGACTTCCAGATCGGTATTCAGGTGCTGGCGTTCGGGATGCGGAGGGCTGGGAGATCGACGACGCCATCACCGAGCGCACCGCCGCTGTGTTCTATGTCGCGGACCCCCAGGCGCGTCCGCGGCTTTCCGAAGTGGTCGCCGTTGCACATGCCCGTGGCGTGCCGGTCATTGTCGACGCCGCCGCACAATTGCCCCCGCAAGACAACTTGAAACGCTTCATCGCCGAGGGTGTGGACCTGGTGGCCTTTTCAGGCGGCAAGGCGATTGGCGGCCCGCAGGCCAGCGGCATTCTTGCTGGTAAGCGCGACCTCGTCATGTCTGCGGCGCTTCAGCATCTTGATCTCGATATCTATCAGGACATGTGGCAACCGCCGTCATCCCTGATCGACAAGACCCGGCTCAAGGGCACGCCGCTTCACGGCATCGGACGAACCTGCAAGGCAGGCAAGGAGGAAATCGTGGGATTGTTGACAGCCCTGCGCCTGTTCACAGCCGAGGGCGACCAGAGCCGTCATGCCAGATGGCTGGCAGACTGCCGGAACGTAGCAACAGCCCTCAAGGGCCGTCATGTCACCGTGACAGGCGGAAATGACATTGCCAGTGTTCCCACCGTCGAGATCACTCTTGATACCGGCCCTGAGGATGTCGCTGCATTCTGCATCAGGCTTCAAAACAATCCGCCTGGCATTGCCCTTGATCCGGCCCAACGGGATCGCGGCATTGTCACAATGAACCCCATGTGCCTGAAGCCAGGCGAAGCGGAGATTGTTGGACGGGAGATTGCCCGGGCACTGAAATAGCGGCCTGGCTCTCGAGGCCACATCCCGATTAAATCACGCAACAGGCGGAGAGCTGCAGGATCAGACCTGCGGCTCCCAGTCTGGGTCAGGTTGACGATCACCTGCGCCTGATGCGAGTGATCTCACCCCAGCCATTTACCTTGATTGCAAATCGATGTCCGTTGCGCCACCCTGCAAATCTGTAGTTCGGACCAGAGCAATCAATGATGCTGATGTTGCGGAATCCGTTCAAACGTACGATATTCCGGGCTTCCCGACAGCTGATGACGTCATCATCTTCGACAATTTCAAAGTGATCGTCATCATAGGCCGGACCAGGAAAGACCGGGGCATCATATCCGGGGCCGAAGTAGCCTGCTCCAGTCCCGATCCCGATGTTGATATCGAAATTCGTCCCGGCTTCGGCTTTTTCCGCTGGCAGCACTGCAGTAAGCGAGACTGCAACAGCAAGCATCGCAAACATGGACTTGATGATCATGGGTGTCGCCTCCGTTGTTGATGAGGCGAAACTAGCCGCGCAAAAATGAACCAGACTGGAACTTTACGTTCACGTGCCATTCATCTGTCAGGTGGGGGATTGGGTCCCAACAGACTTCATAGTTTCAGAGCGGAATGAGTCTCGATGCACCCAATTGATTTCCCTTTCCCCACTGTAGGAAGGGAAACTTGAGCTTGAACCTGACGAACTTCATCCCGCTCTCGGTCAACGGCTTGACCCAGCCTGGAGCACGACGGAAAAACCAGAGAAGGTTTGGGGTAATCATACACATATCTGCGGCAAAGTACCTTGAACTCGCTTGATCAGTTCAGCTTCGACAGCCTGAGGTCCGAACAAGTTATACCCAAGTTTCACTTGCTTTGCTTGTTGGCACTCCCTAATGCAAACTGTCTTTCATGCTACATAACAGGATAGATTTTAATGGCCCGTACGATCAATGTTGCACAGAGATTGCGCAAAGTCATTTCTGCTCTTGAAGAGCTCGCTTCCATTGTTGATGCACAGACAGTGAATGCAAAAACTGCCAGAAAAAAGTCGGTCACTGGCCGGACACGGCGCAGCAAGAAGGACGTAGCAGCACTCAGGAAGATCTTGAAGGCAGAGCGAAAGGCGGGCGTACCCGTGGCCGAGCTTGCAGCAAGGCACCGGGTCAGCGCTGCCTATATCTACATGCTCAGATAGGCTTGCCAGAGACTGGCATTTCCGCAGACTCCGCAAGACGGCAAGAGCCTGTCTCTCCGGCGCTGAGGGAAGCTCGCTCAGATGGCAACGCTTGACACCCGAGCTAGTGCAGAAGGCGGCGGAGCTTGGCGGCACGCATTTCCGGCGCCTCGCCATAGGACAGCGTTCCGGCGAATTGGCCATCGGCATCAAACAGGAAAATCGAGGCAGTGTGATCCATCGTATAGGATCCATCGCTGGTGGGTGATTTCGCATGATAGATTCGGAAATCAGATGCGAGCCCGGGAAGCTGGTCAGCAGTTGGCACCAAACCTTCGATGCGCGGATCGAAATTGGCGAGATAATCTTTCATCACATCCACCGTATCCCGTTCCGGATCGACAGTAATGAACAGGATCTTCATATTCTTCGCCGCTTCCCCCAATGACGACAGCACATTGCTGATCTCATAAAGCGTGGTGGGACAGACCTCCGGGCAGTGGGTGAAACCAAAGAATACGGCGTAGGGCTGGCCGAGCAGGTCATCTGAGTCGATTGTGCCGCCCCTTGAGGACGCCAGCTCAAAGGGGCCGCCTATCGTAACGGCTGGAAGAGGGCGCGCACCATCGCCCGACATGCGCAGCAGGAAGAGGGCGAGGAACACGAAGACGCCGAACCCCGCGAGCACGATGGCTGCGCGCACTCCAGGACGCATGCCGGTCACCCTGAACTCTGCCTGCCATGGGCGTGGCCCTGATGACCCCTGCCAGTCTCGATCATCATCGTTCCCTCAAACGAAGCAACTGCCGGGTCAAACCGGAATTCGGCCGCATTGAACTCAGCCAGGAGAGATTCGGCAGCAGAAGGGCTGATGTGAGCGATTTCCAGCAGGGACTGATCCTTCAGCCCGTCACCACTGCAAAGTCTGATCTGCCACTGGCCAGCGGTACACCACAAGAGGGTGCGCCCACCTTTCTCGCCCTGTATCCACCCGGCAATCGCATTGTTGCCCTGAATGACAACTGGGTTCACAGAAAACAGATTATCGGGCAGATCAAACAGTGCCATCATGCGATGAATGATGGCATGCCGATCATCAGAGGCAAAGCTTGCCAGGGGATTGACGCTGGCTGCAATGGCCAGCAGCAGGAGTTGACGGCGGATCTTGGGAGTCATGGATATCCTCGTGACCAGCTGAATCGTTGAGGACAGGGCTGGGTGTGAGTGGCTCTGTCACGTCTGGCCTGCGGTGGGGGATGCTCACTGACCGCATGCCAGACCTCATCAGTCCATGTTCATCCCAGCAGTGGGCGCCATCACTTCATAGTCGATGGTGACGGGGCCCGCTTTCTCAAATGTCAGCGTGCCCGCAAAGCTTTCACCCTCCCTGATCGGTGCCCTGAGCCCCATGAACATGATATGCAGTGATGCTGGCTTCAGTTCTACCGTTGTGCCAGCGGGAATGGCGACACCCTCTGGCAACTCATCCATCTTCATGATGTCACCCTCCATCTTCATCGTGTGGATCTGAACCATGGTACTGATTTCAGAGCTGGCCCTGACCAGCCTTTCATCTTGCATGCCGGTATTGGTGATGGTCATGAAGCCGGCGGCAACGCTGGCGCCCATGGGAGACTGGCGCGCCCAGGGATGATGAATCACCAGGTCGCCAATCTTAATTTCATGGGCACGTGCATCGGCAAGGCTCGAAACTGCGGCGAGCGTCAACGCAGAGGCAAAAGTAAATTCCTTGATACGGATCATCGGGAAGTCTTTCGAAAAGAAGGTCCGGCCCAGCTGAGGCCAATGGATGCCAACTTGTAAGGTGGCAGTGATTGTACGGATCAGGAAAGAGAGGGAGGACCCCGGGGTGGGCTGACGTCGAGAAGCGCCAGCAGCCTGAGCATCACGGCAGATCCGAGCTGCGGCAGCGGAATGGCAGAACTCGCTGGCCGGGAGGCAAAGGCTGCACTGGCAGGAGAGATGCCGGGGCTGCAGCAAGGGCAGCTTGTGCCGCACAGTATGCAGTGGTCGTGTCCGGCCTGGTGCTGCGGGCTGCCCTGCTGCAGTGGCTCGCCCAAGGGATCACAGAGCGAGACGGCGATGTCGCGCTCAAGCGCAGCGGTGGCCGATAGCGCAGGAATAGGCAGAAGACCGATCAATACAGGCAGGAGCAGCGCCAGAACGAGGACGGAAACGAGCCCGCGACGGCCCGACGCCATCGGTCTGATGTAACCCAAGCACATGGCAACAGGTAGCCATTGCCGGCCACGCCTGTCGAGTTGCTTTGTGTCGCAGGTTTCAGAAGTAACCTTGGCGTTTCTTGTCCTCCATCGCGGAGGAGCCGTCCTTATCGATGATCCGGCCTTGCCGCTCGGAGCCGTCAGCATGGATGGTCTCGAAAATCACCTCTCGAACGTTACGCGCCGTCGAAACCATTCCGCCTGTGAGAGGATAGCACCCGCAGGTCCGGAAGCGCACGGCAAGCATCTCCGGCTCTTCTCCGGGCATCAGACGCAGGCGCGCGTCATCAACAAGGATGATCTGCCCATCGCGACGTATGATTGGGCGCTCCTGGGCAAAATAGACGGCGGGCAATGGAATATCCTCGCGCAGGATGTAAAGCCACACGTCGAGTTCGGTCCAGTTCGAGATGGGGAAGACGCGCATCGTCTGCCCAGGCGCCAGCCTGCCATTGTAGTTATCCCAGAGTTCAGGTCGCTGACTCTTTGGGTTCCAGCCATGATTGGAATCGCGCACCGAAAATATCCGCTCCTTGGCCCGGGACTTTTCCTCGTCGCGGCGTGCGCCACCCATTGCTGCATCAAAGCCCAACTCGGCAATCGCCTGCTTCAATGGCACGGTGCGCATGATTTCGGTGTAGAGGCTTGAACCATGGTCGAATGGATTGATGTTCTGCCTGACGCCCTCCTCGTTTCGAAAGACAATGAGGTCAACGCCATATTTCTTCACCACCCAGTCGCGGAAGGTTAATGCGTCGCGGAACTCCCAGGTGGAGTCGATATGCAACAGAGGAAAGGGTGGCTTGGCAGGATAGAATGCCTTGGCGCAAAGATGCAGCAAGGTGGTCGAGTCCTTGCCGATTGAGTACAGCAGCACAGGCTTTTGGAACTGCGCCGCCGTTTCCCTGATGATGTGGATGGCTTCGGCTTCGAGCCGGTCGAGATGAGACAATGTCATGGGTTGCACTCTGGGCAGTGGCTGGCGGTTGCAGAGACTTGACCATCTGGCCGCGGCAAGCGTGACTCATGCCCGCAGCGCAGGCAGCCAGCGATCAGGGTATTGACGAGATCTGTCGGGGTTCCACACTCTGCGCAGGGCAGGCCGCGCTCGGCGCGCACGACGCCGAAGCCAGGCGCCTCACAGGCCGGGCATGGCGTGGCGATACGCCTTGCGAGCTTGTCGGCAAGCCTGCCGATCTCGCCGAGGCGGGTGGGATTGAGATGAGCGCGCATGTCGGCTTCGAGTCGGGTAGGTCCTGTGGCGGCCTGAAGTGCATCGTCGAGCTGGCTGCGGCTGGTGATCGCTTTCACAAGTCCAGTGTCTGCGCGCAGGATGACGGCATGGGCCGGAAATCCGATGCGACGCAGAAAACCGTCAATATCGGCATCAGCAGTTACATCAATGGCAGCAAAGTTCGTCTCTGGCGAGATCTGCTCCTCGATGACCTCTAGTTCACGTTCGGCGTCAATGAAGATCATCACTTCATGGCCAGCAGCCAGAAAAGGCACGGATGGGTGAGGGCCGAAGCTTCCTTCACTGGCAACACCAAGAGGCAGGCCGGCGGCACTCATGCCCATCCGCGCTTTACGACGGGCTGTCTCGTGCATGGGCGCGGGGCGTGGTCGCTCACCTGTGAATGTGCCGAGACTGTCCGTGTCCAGTCCTGCTGGCACAACAAGCCGCAGTCCCAGATGCATCTCGAAGGCCGGAGCGATCGCCCGCTCCTTCGCGTGCTGCGTGGCAAGGGCCAGCTGACGCCCACGATAGGGATTAGCCAAGCACCTGCTCCGCCACCAAGACATATAGCGGAATTCCCGCAACGATATTGAACGGAAAGGTGATTGCCAAAGACAGGGGCAGGTAGATGGCCGGCCTGGCCTGGGGCAGGGCAAGGCGCATGGCCGCAGGCACGGCGATGTAGGACGCACTGGCGCACAACACCATGAACAGGGCGCCGGTCCCGACATCCACACCCAGAGCCGACGCGATCGCAAGACCGGCCAGGGCGCCGATCAGGGGCATATAGATACCGAAGGCGGCCAGTGGAACGGTAAAATCCCGCATGTGATGAAACTGGCGCGCGACCAGCAACCCCATGTCCAGCAGGAACAGTGCGAGAATGCCCTGGAAGGGCGTGACCAGAAAGCCCTCGAGCTTGGCGAGGCCGGATTGGCCTGACACCAGACCAATCATAAAGCTTCCAAACAATAGGAGGATTGCACCATTGGTGAAGATCTCTCGGCTCAGCTTTCGGCTGGCCTGCTTGCCTGCGACTATTGTTTCGGGAGCGGCACGGTGCGCAATGTAAAGCGCAGAAAGAATGGCCGGGGCTTCCATGAGGGCAAGCACAGCCACGATGAAACCCTCATAGCCAATGGCGGACTGCTGCAGGAAACTCACCGCCGTGACGAAGGTGACGATTGAGACGGAGCCGTAATGACCAGCAACAGCGGCCTGGGTGGGTGCGTCAAGACGGGTGGTCCGCCGCAGCAGCCAGTAGGCCACGAAGGGTAGGGCAAAACTCACACCCGCCCCGGCGAGAAGCAGTGGGAGGGCCGACAGGATGCCGCCATCGGTGCCCGCCAGCGCAGTGCCGCCTTTGAAGCCAATCGACATCATCAGGTAGATGGACAGGTAACGGCTGATGCTCTCCGGAACGTCAAGGTCCGATCTCAGCAAGCCGGCACCGATCCCCAGGGCAAAGAACAAAATGGCAGGCGAAAGCAGATTCTGCAGAAAAAGCTGAAAAAAATCCATGGGGCCCCCTCGGCGGCGGCTTCTAGGGGACTTGAATGAATTCGAAAAATGAATTATTCAGATTTAACAAATAAGAAATTCAAATGGCATTTGATACCCTCACGCTCCGCTGTTTCCTGGAAACCGCGGATAACCTGTCCTTCACCCGCGCCGCGGTCCGGGTGGGGCGCAGCCAGTCTGCGGTGAGCCAGCAGATCGCCAAGCTTGAGCAGCATCTTGGTAAACCTCTGTTCAGGCGGGGCAAGCTGTTGTCGCTGACAGCGGATGGCGAGTTGTTTCTGTCTTATGCGCGGCGCATGCATGCGCTGCAGGCCGAGGCACTCGACCGTTTCCGCGAACCGGAGCTCGAGGGCGAGGTGCGCTTTGGCCTGCCAGAGGACTTTGCAGCCGTCTATCTCTCCGACGTACTCGCGGAATTCACCCGCATCCATCCCCGCATTCTGCTCTCGATCGAATGCGACCTGACGCTCAATCTCTACAGCCGGTTCCGGGCGCGCGAGTTTGATCTGGTCCTGGTAAAGATGAATCGGCCGGAAGACTTTCCGAACGGTACGGAGGTATTCAGCGAGCCGCTTGCATGGGTCGGAGATGCTAGTCTGCCCACTGCCAATCGCACTCTACCTCTCGTGATGGCGCCCGAACCCTGTGTCTACCGCGCGGCAGCCCTTGCTGCCCTCGAAAAAGCCGGACGCCCTTGGCGCCAGATGCTCACCAGCCCCAGCCATGCCGGCACGATTGCCGCGGTGCGCGCCGGCCTTGGGCTGACGGTTCTGCCGCGTCCCATGATCCCCGCCTCGCTCGCGGCGGTTCCGGCCGGGGACGTGCCAGCACTTGGCCACATTCATGTCTCGCTGTTGAAACACCGCAGCGATGATCCAGCAATCAATTCGCTGGAGGATTTCGTGCTTAGAAAGCTTGTGCGCTGACCGTCAGCCGCCGGCCAGGGCAGAGAGCGCCTTGAGAATCGCACCGTGACCCGGCTGATCTGCAAACGCCTGCAGTATATGGCCATTTTGCGCGGCCACGAGGATGGCTGACACGACCACTGCAGCCACCGCGCGGCGCACCAGGCGGCTGTTGCAGAACAGCACGACAAAGAAAAACGCGGTGAGCCTGATCGGGAATGTCAGCATGAAAAGCGTCCCCTCTGCCTATTTGCTGGCCGTACCGCCAACGGGCGACCCGCCAGAAGCGGGCTCAAGCGAAACCCACCTGCGAGGATCCTGTGCCGATTGCCGCTTGAGCAGTGTATAGCCCGTGTCCGACCATTTCCGGATTTCGTTGCGGCGATTATCGAGAATGAAGTCTCCGCGGTTGCTGACAAGTGACAGCACGGCATGACCCTCGCCCTGCTCGTCAAGAACCACGGTGATGCGCAGGGACTCCGCCGGAATACCCTTCGACTCCAGGATCTGTTTCTTGAGCAGGACGACGTCCTCACAGTCACCGGCATCCGCCGGAAGTGTCCAGTACTCGGCGGTGCCGTAAAGGGTCTCGTCAGTCACCGGGGCAATCGCACCATTGACGAAAGCATTGACCATCCTCACCAGCAGCCACTTTTCATCAGAAAGCTGGGCGCGGCGATGCTTTCCGGCGCCTGGCAGGCAGGTGTCCGGGTTGCGCTGGCAGTATTCAACGAAGCCGATGGGCGGCAAGGTCTCGCCATATTCACTGGCGAAGGCCTGAGACTTGGCAGCGGCAACACCAGCCGGGGCAAGGGCCATGAGCGCCGCCAGGCACCCCAAAACCAGAGCCACTGCTTTCCCCCTGCCCGACATCTCACGCCCACCACTTATCGTTAATATGGCGTAAACATGCCGCGGCGAGGGCACGGCCGCAATCGTAAACGAAAAGTTAAGTTAACGCCTCGGGGAGGGTTGGCGGCAGGCTTCAGGGCTGAATCTGGGAAACTGCGGCTTGGCGATCCCTGGCGATGTAGCGCTCCCGGTCATTGTAGTCGACCTGCCGCGCGCCATCGAATTTTTCCGAGATACGGACCTGATATTCGGCCATCTTGTGGTCCTTTAGGTCAGCAAGGCCGATCTCGCGCCCGAACTCCCCCACACTCAGCCGCATGGCGTCATGCTGGTCGAGATAGACATAATAAGGGCCATCCAGAAGGATGACCTCAGGCCCGACATGCGCATAGGGTCTGGCGGCACCTGGCGGCAGCAGGGGTACCAGGTCGTTCGCGTCAACCACGCGGAGCAGTGGCAGGAAGGTCAGCATCTGGGCGCCACTCTCGGTGGTGAAGCGCGGCTGGCCATAGGTGATGATCGAAGCGACCTCATAACCATCCTCCGTTGCATAGATACCAAGGATGGCTGCCACTGCGCCGCCAAGCGAATGGCCGACCAGGTAGGTACGATACCCCGTCTTCAGATAGGGCTGGGCATCAGCCCAGATGGCCCTGGCCGCCAGATCATACCCTGTGTGAATCGGCGCCTTGATCTGACGGTCCTTGCGCAGTCGTGCGGTGAAATCCTCCACGAGGTTCTTCTTGTCATGGGTGCCTCGCACCACGATGTATTGCGTCTTGGCCTTGTCGTCCCGTTCGACAAAGTATTGGACATCCTCCATGCCCGGCGTGGCCACCCGCACCGTCTGAGGATAGGAGGAGCGGATCTTGGCAGGGGGTTGATAGGCCGCAGCTGCGCGCTTGGCGTTCACCTCAAGATTTTCGAAATCAATCTTCTGGGAAACGAGATCGGAACCCAGACGCAGTTCTTCCTGGCGCGGAATGCTGGTACAGCCGCCAACCAGAACGAGGCAGGCCGCAAGCACTGCCGCGCACCGCACGAAACAACCGGCATGATGAGGCATGAAGGCCGACTCCCAAACTGCGGTCAGCTAGACGCGAAGCAGCAGGCCCGTCAATCGGCCATTATCACTTCTGGGCGAGATCACTGCGACGAAACTTCAGCATCTCGCCGCCCCCATCGCGGGCCACGTACCAGCCGCCCTGCTGCGTGATCCGACCGCATCGGGGCTTGCCGTCGGTCCATTTTTCCCAGACCACACAGAGGGATTCGCCCTTCATGAACCAGCGACCAGTATCCTGCTGGCCATAGGCTTCACCCTGCAGCGCACCACTGCGCGAGCCCGAGAAGGATACCCGATAACCCTTGACCTTGGCCTCGAACTGGCCAGGGAAAAGGCGAGCAACCTCCGCTTTCGCAAGCGGTCCGGCCCCCGCCGGCCCGGCAAACGCCATGGCCGCGACCGCCGCCATGGCGATGCTCCGGTAAATCATCCGCATCAGAACCGACCCCCTGTTGACTGCTGAAAACTTCGTTTGGCAGTCCCCTGTGTTGGAAATGTGGGCAGGAGACGGCAGGATTG
>NZ_JBIIDX010000215.1:0-3843 GCF_044238155.1 Aestuariivirga sp.
CCCCCCGAACCGGGAGCCTGACACCGCGCTGGCGGCAAGAGTTTGCAGTAGCGCAGCCTCGACTGGCTTGTTCGTGTCGTAAGGCTCTTTGAGGGAACGACGGGAAAGAACACTCGAGAACAGAGGATCACGCGGCATGCCTGGATCAGCGTGAAAGATGCCGCGGGCGATTGGCCTGCCGTCGAGAACCGTCTGGTCCTCACCGTCGGGGAAAAGGGTAAGATCGACACGATATCCATCTTCTGCCGCTGCCATCCGCATGAGCTCGAGAAAGCCACCCAACCCTATGGTAATCTGTCGGCTGTAGGGGTCAGTCTGTGGCAAGAGCCGCTGCCGATCGGCATAGAGCACCACTTCATCTTCTCCGATGAGTTGCACGAGCCACGGCTGGCGGTTGTGCGGGTTCGGCGCCAGCAAGGCAAAGGACAGCGCCTTGCGCCGAATCTCCGTGTAATCCCCGGCCATCTCCCAGGGCTTGAGGGCCGAACTCGGCTGGCGAGAGACAGAATAGGCAGTTGCGCCTGCAGCAGCCACAACAACGCCTCCTCCAACCAGGAACAGTGTCTTTCGACGTGTATAGCCCATGACTTGCCTCTTCGGTTGAGCGGCGCAGAATTTAGTTCAATATCGAACTAAATGCAAACTGCTTCTACTTTCTCTGCCTTGCATTCCGCCTAGTTCGCCTCAACACCAGCGGAGAAATGATAAGCGCCTGATATCTTTTTTGGGGGGTGGGCATCAGTGGTCACAGCAACCACGGCAAGTGACTCCCCTCCAGTTGACAAGAAATCGTTTGCAATTACTCTGTCGACCCTGAGTTGGCTGATGCCAACCGGATGAAGAAATCGACATGCTTTGCTTTTTGAAGGAGATACCGGGGATGTTCAGGCGGATCCGTTTTGCGGCCATGGTGATGGCGTGTTTGAGTGCCGCTCTTGTTGTTGGTGTTTTCGACCGGACACCCTCTGTGGCCGCAGACACGGCAAGCAATCTCGAAGGCACAATCTGGATGTCCAAGAAGGAGCACAGCCGCGTGGCCGTCTCGCCAGATGGCAAGCAGGAAATCAAGACGGGCAAGAACTTCTATGTTCGATTTCTGAGCAGAACGGACGATATCTATGTGATTGAACTCCGGTGGTGGAACGAGAAGGCGGGGGTGAATATCCTGGAGCATGCCGTTCTGACCGCCATCGGCCCAGGCTTGTACCAATATGTCGAGGCGGATCCGGTTAGGGACGGCACCCCGGACGCAAAGTTTGCTGGCGTTTCAGGTGGGGGCTTTTTCAGACTGGTCGGTGAAACGACCGCCGAAGTCATCCAGATGGGCCACCTCAACGATGGCAGCGCGGCAGCCTTCACCAGCATGCTGGAAAAGACCGACACGCTCCCAACCGTGCCGGTCCCACAAACCTACCCCTGATCGGGGCATTCTGCGTCAGCGTTGTTGATCGGGGCCTTGCCAAGACAAAGGCTCGCGCGTGTCGATCATTCCAGGTCTTGGCCTTGTTGTTTCAGGACGAGGCCTTGGCGCTGATCGGTCATGTTCAGATGGCAAACGACGGAATTGATCGCTGGGGTGCCACCGGCGCAAAAAACGCGGCCTTGTTTCAGTAGCCCAAGAAAAGAGGTTTGGCACAGTGGGCAGGTCGATCTTCGTCAATTGCAATAATTCCTTCACCAGATTTCCAGCGCAGCAACGATGCCCTTCACGATCTGAAATCATGAACCGGGCCGGAGCAGGCGCTCAGACCGGCAACCGCGCCACCCCGGCATAAAGCAACGCCGCCAATACCACCGCCGTAAGCAACACCGCCTCGCCGCAAAGCAATGGGACAATCCACAGGGACATGAAGCTGTTCAGCCGGACATCGGCTGGGTCGCTTCGCCGGAACACAATGTCGATCATCTCACCCGCATGATGGTCGAGCGCCGGGACAGCAACCGCCGACTCGACCGTGCGCCCGGTGGCATCCGGGAAGGAGATGGCAGCCGCCACGAGTCCCCTGCCCAGCGGCTTGACGTCATCGATGCGCGCCGTCGCGGTCAGCGCATCACGCATGAAGTTGCGCGTCCGGATGAAAGTGATCATCATCACGGCTGCAGCGATCAGGATCACCGCCAGCATGCACCAGAACACAAGGAGAGACGCGTCCAGAACCTCTTCTTCCACCATGCCTCCCCAGTTCAGCCTCATCGACGCGGACTGGCGAGGGGCCGAGGCCGTGACTGAACACGCCGTCACGGCCACCGGCACAACGGCAGGCAGCGCCTTCTTCAAGTTGTATATTGACATCCTCTAGCACCTCGCTCTGGGCAGTGGCAATCCATGTCTCCGCAATCCCGGCGACAGCAGGCAGCAGGCCTTGACCCAGGCGCATGATCGGGCCCAACCTTGCCTGAACAGCTGTCTTTCAGTGCTCGCGGCCCCGGCAACCTTACCGATCTCACGGAGAACGAATGATGGACCGGCCCCTTCCCGGCAGCCCTGCCCGACCACCCGTCTGGCTCACGGCCGCCGACTGTCGCATCGACGATTTCAGAGCTCTGGTGGAACAAGTGACCAGCCCGTCCGACTGTCCGCTCGCCGAAAGGATCGAGCGCAACGTGCCGGTCTACGATGCCCGCAAGGTGGAGCATGCCGCCCAAAGTCCCGACGAATCGATGAAATTCATGGCGGAATGGCACCGGGTTTTTCTTGATGGCCCCGGGATTGTCGTGTTCCGCGGTGCAATCCGCGACCGCGCGCTGCTTGATGCCGTAAGCAGCATTCTGCGCCAGATCATCGCCGAGGAGCGCGCCGCCTCCGGCGGCAAGGGCGATCACTTTGCCAAGGCCGGCAGCAACGCGCGTGTATGGAACTCCCACGAAAAGCTCTGCATGCGGGCGCCCGAGCTCTTTGCCCGCTATGCGGCGAATGACGTGATCGATCTGGTCAGCCGGTCATGGCTCGGACCGCTTTACCAGATCACCTGCCAGGTGAACCTCGTCTATCCGGGCGGAAGGGCACAGGTTCCACATCGCGACTACCACATGGGCTTCCAGCAGGAGCATCAGCTGCGTGATTATCCCGCGACTGTTCACCGCCTGTCGGCGGCACTGACGCTGCAGGGCGGCATCTCCCATTGCGACATGACTGTCGACAGTGGTGCCACCAAGTTCCTGCCCTACTCACAAGCCTATCTGCCAGGCTATTTCGCCACTCTGCTGCCAGAATTCCGCTCCTACTTCGAAGACCATCATGTGCAGCTTCCCCTGCAGGCTGGTGATGCACTATTCTTCAACCCTGCCCTGTTTCACGCGGCAGGAAGCAATGTCACTGCAGATGTCGAGCGACTTGCCAATCTGATGCAGATCGGCTCAGGCTATGGCCGCTCCATAGAGATCGTCGATCGTGCCCGCATGACCAAGCATCTATATCCGACCATGCTGGCAATGGTGAAGGATGGACGGCTGAGCAAACGCGCCACCGAAACCCTGATTGCCGCAACGGCGGAGGGCTATCCTTTTCCTTGCAACCTCGACATCGATTCCCCGCTCAGCGGGATGGCGCCCCCCAGCCAGCAGGACATTCTGCGCCAGGCACTCGATCAATCATGGGACCCTGCCAGGCTCACGTCTGCAATCGACGCCTACACCACCCGTAGAACAAGCCACCTTGTGGCAGGCGACTGACCTGACGTGAAACCCGATATGCCATGATTACGATCCACCAGGCAGAAGACGAGCAAGCGCGAGAGAGCATCTACCGCTTCCGGTACAGGGTATTTTCCGGCCATCTTGGCCGCAAGGACCTCGATGGCGCCGACCAGGAACGGCAGATCATCAAGGACGAATTCGATGATA
>NZ_JBIIDX010000099.1:0-13482 GCF_044238155.1 Aestuariivirga sp.
CTAAGCTGGCGGACTCATTGTCCTACCGATCGGTATTGCGGCGCGGCTTTGCGCTGGTGCGTGATGGAACTGGCCAGCCGGTGTATGCTGCGGCGGGCGTTCAGCATGGTCAGGCTCTGCGCCTGGAGTTCGCCGATGGCGAAGTCAGTGTGCGCGAGGATTCGCCCGAGCAGGGCCGTCTTCTGTAGAAATTCAGATCGCCCATTCGCCTTGGCGCATCAGCGCTTGTGCAGAGCCATCTTGCAGGATGCCATCGATGTCGAGTTCTCCGGATCCAACCATCCAGTCGACATGCACAAGGCTGGTGTTGGCTCCCATCGCTGTCAGCTCATCCTGCGTTCGATTCGAGCCATCACGGATGTTCTCAGTGTAAGACTGTCCAACGGCCACATGGCTCGCAGCATTCTCGTCAAACAGTGTATTGTTGAATATGATCCCGCTGGCCGAGATCGGCGAGGAATGAGGTACGAGCGCGACCTCACCCAACCTGGCCGCGCCCTCATCCGTGTTGATTAGGTTGCGGAAGGCGTCTTCACCCTTTTCCGCCGACATCTCCACGATGCGGCCGCCTGCGAAACGCACCCGGATGCCATCGATGAGAGAGCCCTGATAGGAGAGGGGCTTGGTTGATCGCAATGTGCCGTCAACCCTGTCCTTGTGGGGGGCGGTAAACACCTCCTCGGTGGGGATGTTGACGTTGCAGAACACGCCATTGAGTGACTTGCCGCCACCACCTTTCCAGATGTGATCGTCGGCAAGACCGAGCATGAGGTCGACGCCCGGTCCGCTGTAGCGGAGGGCACGATAGCGCTGCTGATTGAGAAAACCGGTGCGCCGGGCCAGTTCGGTATTGTGCTTCTCCCATGCAGCAACCGGATCTGGCTGGTCGGCCTTGGTGCAGGCAAAAATCGCCCGCCACAGCCGGTCGATGGCCTCGTGCTCCGGAAGTCCCGGGAAAACCGATTTGGCCCATGCCGGAGTAGCCGCTGCTATGACACACCAGTTGATGAAAAAGCCGGTGATGAGTTCGAGGGCGGGGCGATATGCCTTCGAACGCGCCTTGTTGGCGCGGGCCAGCTTGTTTGGATCCTGTCCAGCCAGCAGGGCAGGATCTTCACCCGCGATTGCAAGCCGAGCTGCTCCGGACCTGAATGCCTCCGCCATGCCATTGAAAAGCCATCCCGGGGCTGTGTCGAAAGCTTCATCTGGCGCGTGGGCAAAGCGCGACAGGGTGGCGTTGTCGTCCGCATAAAAGGTTGTCACGAGGCTGGCGCCGGCCCGATAGGCATGATCCGTGATACGGCGAACCAGCGGAACTGCATCAAGTGGCGCGGTGATCAGCAGTTGCTGACCTTTCTGGATGTTGAGGCCTGTGCGGACGGTGAGTCTGGCATAGGAATCGAGGAGCGTTTCGTGAGGCGTCATGATGGGGGATCTATACAGGAAGAGGGCATGAAACTCAAAATTCCATGACTTCAAATTCCCTGCCGGATTTCCTATCGTCCCTGGCATGAGCATCAGCGACCCGGAACAACCAGTGCGGCAGGAAGCGAGGATCAGGTTTGGTCACGCCGAATTCGAGGTCATCGAGCGAGGGGATTTCGTCCGATGCGCTGCAACTGGCGTTGCAATTGCGATTTCGGAGCTGCGCTATTGGGATGTAGCCCTGCAGTTGGCCTTTTCCTCTCCCGAGGCGGCCTTTGGCAAGATTAGCGCCAATACCCAGTCATGAAGCTGCGGAGATAGACTTCGATCTCGGCCTGGAACAGCACAATGACATTCGCCACCAGCAAGCAAAACTGGGTGGCGAGTGATGCGATCTCGCTCATCGGCCGCGCGCCAGCTAGTTTTCGGAGTATAAAAAGCAACAAGAACAAGCCGTTAACTGCAAACAACCGGACGTAAACGGGTGGGGCGCCAGACAGCAGAAAGTTGTAGGCTTGGTCCCACCGTGCGTTCATGATGTAGTCGAGCATGCCCGGTCCCCACGCCGTTGCTAGGGCTAGAAACACTTATTTGGGCCGTGTATACGCTGACCGACTTAATAGATGGTAAGGGATTTGCACCCTTTGGTGGAGTTTTAGCGATGACGACAAACTGGACACCTGACAGCTGGCGGCAATTTCCTGTCGTGCAGGTTCCCGAGTATGGGGATCAGTCCAGGCTTCGGTCCGTCGAGGCGCAGTTGGCAGGTTTTCCACCGCTGGTGTTCGCCGGCGAGGCAAGAAAGCTCAAGCGCAAGCTGGCGCGTGTGGCGGAGGGCAAGGGATTTCTGCTGCAGGGCGGGGACTGTGCCGAGAGCTTTGCGGAGCATTCGGCTGACAACATCCGTGATTTCTTCCGCGTTTTTCTGCAGATGTCCGTAGTCTTGACCTTTGCTGGCGGCCAGCCAGTTGTGAAAGTGGGTCGTATTGCCGGTCAGTTTGCGAAACCACGCTCATCCCCGACTGAAACCGTGGATGGCGTTGAACTTCCCATCTACCGAGGCGACATCGTCAATGGAGCGGAGGCAACACTGGAGGCGCGCCGCCCCGACCCAGAACGACAGATCATGGCTTACCGGCAATCGGCCGCTACGCTGAACCTGCTGCGTGCCTTCGCTCAGGGTGGATACGCCAATCTCGAACATGTCCATAAATGGACACTCGACTTCCTGAAGGATTCGCCTGCCTACGAGCGTTATCAGGAAATTTCCGACCGTATCACGGAGGCGGTGGGGTTCATGCGTGCCTGTGGCGTGAATGCCGATACTGCGCCGCAGCTTAGGACGACTGACTTCTTCACCAGCCATGAGGCTCTTCTGCTCGGTTATGAGCAGGCTCTGACCCGGGTCGATTCGACCAGTGGCGACTGGTATGCAACTTCCGGTCATATGCTGTGGATCGGTGATCGCACCCGCCAGCCTGATCATGCTCATGTCGAATTCATGCGCGGCGTGAAAAATCCGATTGGGCTCAAATGCGGCCCTTCCCTGAAACCGGATGACCTCATCCGCCTCGTTGACAAGTTGAACCCGGACAACGAGCCTGGGCGGCTCACGCTTATCGCTCGTTTTGGCGCTGACAAGGTAGAAAAGCACCTGCCGGACCTTATCCGAGCCGTGAAGCGTGAAGGACGGGTCGTCGTGTGGTCGTGTGACCCGATGCACGGCAACACGATCAAGTCCACCTCCGGCTACAAGACCCGCCCCTTCGAGGCTGTGTTGGGCGAGGTGCGCCGCTTCATGAGCGTTCACCAGGCGGAAGGCACGCATGCCGGAGGCATTCATGTCGAGATGACCGGCAAGGATGTGACCGAATGTACGGGGGGTCTTCGCGCGCTGCGTGACGAGGACCTCAACGACCGTTATCACACGTTCTGCGATCCGCGCCTCAATGCTGCGCAGGCGCTTGAACTGTCCTTCCTCGTCGCGGAGGAAATCAAGAAGGAAATGGCGTCTCGCCCGCGATCGGATGACGATGAAATCGTCGAGGCGGCAGAGTAGGGAATGATCGAGGTTTATCACTGGCCAACGCCAAACGGACACAAGATCACGATCTTCCTCGAGGAATCTGGCCTTGCATATCGCATCCACCCCGTGGACATCGGCAAGGGCGATCAGTTCAAGCCTGAGTTCCTCGCCATCTCGCCCAACAACCGCATACCGGCCATCATCGACTTGGCGCCCGCTGATGGCGGCCCGCCCCTCTCGCTCTTTGAGTCGGGTGCAATCCTGCTTTATCTTGCAGAGAAGACGGGCAAGTTCATGCCGCAGGATATGCGTGGACGTGCTGATGTTCTGCAATGGTTGTTTTGGCAGGTTGGTGGTCTGGGACCGATGTCCGGCCAGAACGGCCACTTCGCCATCTACGCTCCGGAAAGAATTCCTTACGCCATCGAGCGTTACGTGAAAGAGACCAACCGTCTGTATGGCGTGATGGATCGACGTCTTGCTGATCGGCCATACCTTGCGGGTGACTATTCGATTGCCGACATGGCCTCATACCCATGGGTCGTCCCACATGAGCGGTACGGTCAGAAACTCGAGGAGTTTCCTAATCTTGGCCGTTGGTTCGAGACCATGAAGGCAAGGCCTGCGGTGGGGCGGGTCTATGCTAGCGTTGCGCCGTCCTACTCGAAACCAATGAGTGATGAAGAGCGCAAAGTGCTGTTCGGACAGACCTCAAGGAACTAGAGCAACAATTGACTTGATTGGAGCGCTGTTTCAATCTGTTCGATTGTTGCTCTCGGCTTTCAGGGTGGCAGTACTGGCGTTGCCATGGCTGCTGGCCTGCGCCGGAATTCTGCCAGAATATGAAAGAACAGTGCCAGCAGTACGATGCTGCCGCCGATGAGGGTTTGCGGCGACGGCGTCTCGCCCATGAACAGGAAAACCCAGAATGGCGTCAATGGCACTTCGAGGGCGGCCAGCAGCGTTGCCTCTGCCGCTGGCACCCGTTTCGATCCAAAAGCATAGAGTGCGAGACCCGCAGCATTCTGGACGATGCCGAAAGCCATGCAGAGCATCAGATCCGTGCTGGAAATCGTGCTTGGCTCTGCGAACCAGTAACAGCCGAACGAGCAGATCCAGGCTGATGCTGCCATGGCCGGCAGCATCGGTATGTTGCGATGCTGACGCATCACGGTCGTGAAGGCTGCCATCGAAAAGGCCATCATCACGGCCAGACATTGTCCTAGGAGGCTGCCGCCAAGATCTGCCCCAAGCAGCATGACGCCCACGCCCAGCAGCGCCACAGTGCTGGCGATGAGCGTGGCGCTTGAAGGCTTCTCCCCGATGACCATGTAGGCGAGTGCTGCCGTCATGAATGGCACAGTGGCATAAATCACCATGGCGTCTGCAGCGGTGGTGTTGCGCAGTGCTCCAATGCCGGTGATCATGCCGGTTGCCGATAGCAGAGCCACGACCAGCGTAGGCCATCGCAGTGTCCGGAGGGTAGACAGAGCTGCCCCTCGCTCCATCAGGAAGAACAGCAGGAAAACCGCAGTACCGGAGAAAATGCCGCGCCAGAAAAGCATCGTCATCAATCCGGCCTCGATATTTCGGACAAAAAGTGCCGAAGTGGACCAGGCAAGCGCGGCTGCCGCCACCAGAAGAAGGCCGATCTGGTGTTGTCTGTGGTCGGCGTTGATCATGCTCAAGTGTGGGGGTGATGCCTGGTTCTCACCAGCATTAACCATCCGAACGCAAAAGCGATAGGCTGGAAGCGACATGGCACCCTTGTCTTTACCCAAGCCCTTGACCTAAGGCGTCGGCTGACGCATGTTCTGGGGCAAATGATCGTTTTTCGCCCATTCGCCGCCACACGCGGCATTATTATTCACAGCTAGCAGACATCCGCTGGCAGGGCGCCGCTTGACCTAAATCCAAGATAGAGCGAAGCCGGACCGGCCAGCCTGAGGACCGACATGCGCTTGCGTCTCCACAATACGCTCACCCGGACCAAGGACGATTTCGTTCCCATGGATCCCAAGAATGTACGCATGTATGTCTGCGGTCCGACGGTTTGGGATTACGCCCATATCGGTAATGCCCGTCCGGTGATCGTGTTTGACGTTCTGTTTCGGTTGTTGCGCCAGATCTATGGCGTGGCGCACGTCAAGTATGTTCGCAACATTACCGATGTCGACGACAAGATCAACGCCAGGGCCAGGGCCGATGGCATTCCGATCCGTGAGGTGACCGAGCGAACCACACGCCAGTTTCACGCGGACATCGCCGCTCTGGGTGTGTTGCCGCCCACCGTGGAGCCTCGTGCAACAGAGCACATCAGTGAAATGATCTCGATCATCGAACGGTTGATCGAAGCCGGACATGCCTATGCTGCCGATGGTCACGTGCTGTTCGACGTTCCTTCGATGTCCGATTATGGCCAGCTATCACGGCGCTCACTCGATGAGATGTTGGCCGGTGCGCGCGTTGATGTGGCGCCCTACAAGCGCGGCGAGATGGATTTCGTGTTGTGGAAACCGTCGGACGCCGAGACACCTGGCTGGGATAGCCCCTGGGGGCGGGGTCGTCCGGGCTGGCACATTGAATGTTCGGCCATGAGCTGGAAACATCTGGGCGAAGTCTTCGACATTCATGGTGGTGGCATTGACCTCGTGTTTCCACACCATGAAAACGAGATTGCCCAGACCCGTTGTGCATTCGGCCATCGTGTCATGGCCCAGGTCTGGATGCACAATGGCTTCTTGCAGGTCGAGGGCCAGAAAATGTCCAAAAGCCTCGGAAACTTTCTCACCATTCACCAACTCCTGGCTGACTGGCCCGGTGACGTTCTGCGCTTCAACATGCTGCGGACGCATTATCGTCAGCCAATCGACTGGACGGTAAAAAGCCTCGAAGAAAGCTGGCGCATACTAGAGGGATTCTTCAACAACGCGGGATCGGTCCATGCGGAACCGGGGCACATCCACGCGAGCGTGCTTGAGGCGCTGTTAGATGATCTGAACACGCCCAAGGCCATTGCGGAACTGCATGCTCTCGACAGGCCAGGCGCACAAAATGACCTAGGCGTTACGCTGAAATCATTGGGTTTTTCAGGAGATCTGGCAACGCCAGGCGCAGACTTGACGATTGATGGCGCCGCTGTGGCCGCTCTCGTCGAGGCACGGCTTGCTGCCCGCAGGGCGAGGAACTGGGCAGAGAGTGACCGCATCCGAGACGAGCTTGCCGCGATGGGCATCGCCATCAAGGACAACAAGGATGGAACCACCACCTGGGAGATGAAGCGATGACTGCCCCTGAAAAGAAGTCTTGGCGTGACAGCCTGCCGTTTCCCAAGCACTGGCTGGCCTACATGGTGCTGAAGATCACTGTCCTCTTGGCAGCCCTGTATCTTGTGTTGCGCCTGAGTGGGCTTGTGTGATGACACGGGAGCGCCTCTATATCTTCGATACGACTCTGCGGGATGGGCAGCAGACACCCGGAATTGATTTTTCACTCGAAGACAAGCTCGTCGTCATTGGCATGTTGGATGAGCTTGGCGTCGATTACATCGAGGGTGGCTATGCTGGCGGGAACCCCACAGACGTGGCGTTGTTCTCGGTTCCGCGCGAGACAAGAGCCATGTTCACCGCCTTTGGCATGACCAAGCGTGCTGGCCGCTCAGTTGCTAATGACGCCGGCTTGCAACAGATACTTGCAGCCAAGGCGGCAGCGGCCTGTTTCGTGGCCAAGTCGTGGGATTATCATGTGCGTGTGGCGCTTGGGTGTTCGAATGAGGAGAATATAGACGCGATCCGCCAGACTGTGGCTGCTGCCAGGGGTGCAGGTAAGGAAGTGCTGGTCGACTGTGAGCATTTCTTCGATGGCTACAAGGCCAATCCGGCTTACGCGCTGGCCTGTGCCGAGGCTGCCTACCGGGAAGGTGCGCGCTGGACTGTGCTGTGTGATACCAATGGCGGCGCGCTGCCCGGTGAGATTGCCGACATCGTCGGCGCTGTGGCAAGGTCAGTCCCGGGCAGTTATCTTGGCATCCATGCGCACAACGATACTGGCCAGGCCGTGGCCAATTCGCTTGCTGCCGTCGATGCTGGCGTGCGTCACATTCAGGGTACGCTGAACGGTATCGGCGAACGCTGCGGCAATGCCAATCTCGTTTCCATCATTCCCACGCTGCTGTTGAAGGGCCGCTATTCGGAGCGATTTGAAACGGGAATCGATCGAGCCAGCCTGGCGCGGCTCACGGATATCTCGCGTGCCTTTGACGAGTTGTTGAATCGCTCGCCAGACAAGCAGGCTCCTTATGTCGGCATGAGTGCCTTTGCCACTAAGGCTGGAATCCATGCGTCTGCTCTTCTCAAGGAGCCCGCGACCTATGAGCATATCTCCCCGGAGGCGGTGGGCAACCGTCGCCATGTGTTGGTATCGGACCAGGCTGGCAAGTCAAACCTGCTGGCCGCGATCGAGCGCATGGGGCTCAAGGTCGCGAAGGACGATCCTCGACTGGACGGCCTTCTGCGCGAGGTGAAGGAACGCGAAGCACTCGGCTATGCCTACGATGGCGCAGATGCATCCTTCGAATTGCTGGCCCGACGCAGCCTTGGCACTGTTCCCCGGTATTTTGATGTCTTGTCATTCCGCGTTATTGTCGAAGAGCGCGAACGCGAAATGATATCGGAAGCCGTGGTCAAGGTGAAGGTTGGCGAACAGGTCTATCTCAATGCGGGGGAGGGTAATGGTCCGGTGAACGCGCTGGACGTTGCGCTGCGCAAGGATCTTGGCCGCTATCAGAGTGTCATCAGCGACATGGAACTCGTTGATTTCAAGGTTCGCATCCTGAACGGTGGCACCAGCGCCACTACCCGGGTGCTGATCGAAAGCCGCGACAGCAAGGGGCATCGCTGGTTCACTGTCGGCGTTTCTCCCAATATTGTGGACGCATCTTTTCAGGCTCTGTCCGATGCTCTGGTCTACAAACTGGTTCGCGAAGGAGCCGTTGCGGCTTGATGTCACTTCTTGGCATGCGCAGCACACATAAGACCATGCCGCGAGCGGGTTTGCGCTCGAAGATGCCCTGGCCTAAACGGCTGCCATGTCGATGGGCCGTGACCGAAGTGCCGTTTCCCCGACGCTGACTGCAGCGGAGACCGGTGTCGTTCTGGCGGTCATGGCGCATCTCGTCTGGGGTGGCATGGCGTTCTATTTTGGCCTCATCCGTCACATCTCTCCAGTCGAGATCGCCGTCAACCGTGGTTTCTGGGCCCTGCCGGTTGCAGTTCTGGTGGTATGGTACCTTGGACAGTGGCCAGATGTGCGACGAGCACTGACAAACCCCAGGCACGTGGCCATTTTGGCGCTTACCTCATCGCTCATCGTGTTCAACTGGGGTTTCTACGTATGGTCAATTGAGGTTGGCCGGACGCTTGAATCAAGCCTCGGCTATTTCATCAATCCACTGCTGAATGTCGTCATGGGGTACCTGTTTCTGGGCGAGCGTTTCACCTCACCGCAAAAAGTCGCATTGGGCCTGGCTTGCGTCGGTGTTATTGTCCAAACGGTGGCATTGGGCTACTTCCCGTGGCTTGGGCTCATGCTGGCCGTTACATTCTGTCTTTATGGATTCTTGCGTAAGACGATTCCGGTCGGGCCCACCCAGGGATTCCTGATCGAGGTGCTGATCGCGGCACTGCCGCTACTGGCCGCTGAATGGTGGCTCGCGGAACGTGGCGAAGCGCGCTTTGCCGCAAACGGTTATGATACGCTGATGCTGATGGGATGTGGAGTGATGACTGCCGTATCGCTTATGCTGTATGCGGCATCGATCCGCCGCATCCGTTATTCGACTGCGGGCTTGCTGCAGTATATCTCGCCATCATTGGTCTTTCTCACAGCGGTGTTCATCTTTGGCGAGCAGATGAACGTGCTGAAACTCGTATCTTTCGTCATCATCTGGATTGCACTGGCAATCTTTTCGTGGACGGCCTTGCGCGACGAGCGCCTGCGCCGTGAGGCAGAGGCCTGAGCAATCACATCTTGTCGAGGATCGGATGGGCTGCCACTCTGTCCGGGGTCAGACGTAGTCGCTGCTCGAAGGCTGGTATGACACTCTCGGCATCGGGCACGACATCCATCGCCAACTCGAGCCCCTCCCGGATAAACTGCTCGGCCCGCATGTGGTCAAGCAGCATGACCAGGGGATCCCAATAGCCGGCAACGTTGCAGACAATGATGGGCTTGCTGTGTTGGCCCAATTGCGCCCAGGTTGAAATTTCTGCCAATTCCTCGAGCGTGCCAAGTCCTCCAGGAAGAGCAACGAACCCGTTTGATCGGGCAAACATGGTCATCTTGCGACTGTGCATGTCAGGGGTGACCACCAAATCATTCACATCGGCGAGCAAACGCTCCTTACTTGCTAGAAATTCCGGAATGATTCCAGTAACATGCCCGCCATTCTTGATAACAGATCTCGCTACCTCCCCCATCAGGCCGAGACCTCCCCCGCCGTAGACGAGGCCGATGTTGGCCTCCACCATGGCCTTGCCCAAGTGGCGTGCGGCATCCACATAGGCCATGTTGCGGCCTTCTCCGGAGCCGCAATAAACGCAGAGTTTTCGGGCAGGACCCATCTTGTCAACTCCTTCCGAGGCAGTTCGTGCTGTGCTGTCCGCTGGAAATGCAGGTACTGATTTCGAATCTTTGATTAAATCGCAATCAGGGCCTAATTAAGGGGTTGATCTTCCGGCGCAAAGGGGCCATTCGGCTCAGCAAACAAGCTACTTGGATCGTCAAAACAATGCAGAACAAGACTCCGATATTGGTTCTTACCGGGCTCGCGATCGTTGCGGCTGCAGCGATTGCCGGTCTCACCCGCGATCGCTGGATGGCCGAGGCCCCCCCGGCCCAAACGGCTGGAATCGAAGAGGCAGCGGAGACGGGACAGCCCGCTGCCACGACAGCGGAACAGCCTGCGACGACGACCGCGGAGCAACCAGCCGCCACGACAGCGGAACAGCCTGCAACGACGACCGCGGAGCAACCGGCCGCCACGACAGCGGAACAGCCAGCGACGACGACCGCGGAGCAACCAGCCGCCACGACAGCGGAACAGCCGGCGACGACGACCGCGGAGCAACCGGCCGCCACGACAGCGGAACAGCCAGCGACGACGACCGCGGAGCAACCGGCCGCCACGACAGCGGAACAGCCAGCGACCACTGCCGAGCAACCGCCAGCGGTTTCTCCGGATGATCAGGCACCCGCCTTTGACACCGTGCGTGTCGAGACAACGGGCGAGGCTGTCATCGCCGGAACGGCAGCGCCAGGTGCGGAGGTTTTCGTCAAGCTTGATGGCCTCGAGATAGGTAAGGCCATGGCCAACAGCGATGGAGCGTTTGTGATTACCCCCGACAAGCCGTTGCCTGTGGGCAGTGGCGCACTCACCCTCGAATCCCGTAGTCCGGGCCAGGCGGCGGGAACGACCTCCAAGCAGAGCGTTGCGGTCATCGTTCCAGCAGGCGGGCAGCAGCAGCCGCTCGTTGCCGTGGTCAGCCCCGACCAACCGACAAAGGTAATCCAGAAACCGCAGTCGACGACAGGTCAGCCTGCCAAGCTTGTGACCATTGATGCGGTCGATTACGATGCCGCGGGAAATATTGTGTTTTCGGGCCAGGGCGATCAGGGACATTCGGCTCGCGTGTACGTGGATAATGCAATGGTAGGAGATGCCGCAGTTGGTGCAGACGGCCGATGGTCGTTCTCGGCCACAGCTGACATTTCGACCGGTAATCATATCTTGCGCGTCGACGGCCTCGATGCCGAAGGCAAGGTGGTCAATCGTGTCGAAGTTCCATTTTTCCGTGAAGACCAGACCAAGGTGGCCGATGCGATCCAACCATCAGCCGAGACCGGTCAGTCAGATACCAGTATGGCATCGTCAAGCACAGAGGCTGCTGCCTCTACGGCGGCAGGTACTGGGTCGGCTGGTACAGAAGCCGCAAGCACGGAAGCTGTAGGCACTGAGTCGGCCGGTGCTGAAGCCGCAAGCACGGAGGTCGCGACCTCGGACGCTGCAAGCACTGAGGCGTCCAGCACTGAAGTTACAGTTCCGGAAGCCACAAGCACTGCGGCTGCCAGCCAACCTGTTCCGCGCGAAGGTCGAATCGTCATCCAGCCCGGCAACAATCTTTGGCGCATCTCGCGCGTTCTTTATGGAACCGGTGCCAAGTTCACGGTGCTCTATGATGCGAACAAGGATCAGATCCGCAACCCTGACCTGATCTATCCTGGCCAGGTATTCAGGACTCCTGACGTTGCGCCAAAAACTGAAACCGTTGACCCGCATCGCCGGGAACCGCTGAAACCTGACGAGAACGCGGCCACTGGTCAGTAGAGGCGGCCAGTCGCATGCGCACGCGATGAGCCGCACTACAGCTCGAAACACGGAATTGCCCGTGGTGGGGGATGGTGACCAGTGGTCCATCCTCCGCGACATGCTGCCCTATCTTTGGCCTGCCGGTCACCCTGGCCTGAAGTTCCGTGTCGTAATCGCCATGCTTGCGCTGGTGCTGTCGAAGATCGTCACGGTAGCGACACCCTACGCGTTCAAATATGCCACCGACGCTCTGACCGGAACAGCGGATGTGCTCTCGACCGCCGCGACTGCCGTGATCTTCCTTGTCGCTGCATATGGTGTTGGTCGCATCATGATGGTTGTGCTGGCCCAAATCCGTGACGCCGTGTTTGCGAAGGTCAGTCAGCGCGCGGTACGTGATCTTGCCGTTCGTACCTTTCGCCATCTGCACGCACTCTCGTTGCGGTTTCATCTGGAACGGCGCACCGGCGGTCTGTCCCGCATTGTCTCGCGTGGCACCATGGGTATCGATACCGTGCTGCGCTTTTCCCTGTTCAACACCATTCCGACCATACTCGAGATCGTTCTGGTCGCCTCCGTCCTGGCCTGGTCCTACGGCTGGCTCTATGCGGCGGTCATCGTGATCACCGTGCTTGGCTATGTCTGGTTTACCTATGCCGCTACGGAGTGGCGCATCAACATTCGGCGCGACATGAATGCAGCTGATACGGACGCCAATACCAAGGCTGTCGACAGTTTGCTCAATTTTGAGACGGTCAAATATTTTGGAAATGAGCAGCACGAGACCGACCGCTACGCCCGATCCATGGACACATATGAGAAAGCTGCAGTGAAGACATGGGTGTCGCTTGCTGTTCTCAATGCCGGGCAGGCAATCATCTTTTCCATTGGTCTGACAATCGTCATGGTCATGTCTGCGCTTGCGGTCCGGTCAGGGGGCGGTACCGTGGGTGATTTCGTCATGATCAACGCTCTCATGATCCAGTTGTACATGCCGCTCAACTTCATTGGATCGTCTTATCGTGAGATCAAGCAGGGACTGATCGACGTCGAGCAGATGTTCTCGCTGCTCAAGGTGAATGCCGAAGTTGCCGACCGCCCAGGTGCTGAGCCACTCGTTGTTGCGGAGGCCCGAGTTACATTTGAGAATGTCAATTTCGCTTATGATCCGGAACGTCCTATTTTGAAAGATCTCTGTTTCAGTGTGCCCCCTGGCAAGACTGTGGCGATTGTCGGTCCTTCCGGGGCTGGAAAGTCTACGATTTCGAGGCTGTTATTCCGTTTCTATGAAGTGAATGGCGGTCGCATTTTGATCGACGCCCAGGATATTGCGCTGGTGACACAAGACTCCCTGCGTGCCGCGATTGGCATGGTGCCGCAGGACACGGTGCTGTTCAACGATACCATTCGTTACAATATTCGGTATGGCAGGCCGGACGCAACTGATGCCGAGGTCGAAGAGGCAGCGCGCATGGCCCAGATTCACGATTTTGTGATGAGTCTGCCCAAGGGCTACGATTCGATGGTTGGAGAGCGGGGCCTCAAGCTTTCAGGGGGTGAGAAACAGCGCGTGTCCATTGCGCGCACCATTCTGAAGGGCCCGCCGATCCTGATACTTGACGAGGCGACTTCGGCGCTGGACAGTTTCACCGAAAGCCAGATCCAG
>NZ_JBIIDX010000216.1:0-3810 GCF_044238155.1 Aestuariivirga sp.
GACCTGATCTCGGTCTGGCGCTTCTAATCGCCTAGCATGAACTGGAAACGGCCCGCTTCGGCGGGCCGTTTTCTTTTGGGGAAGACCGCAGGGCCGACATCGTGGCGCCGCATTTTGTGGTAGATAATTATTCAGCCTTGAGAGTTCCATGCCCGCTGCACGACACAAGCTCCTTCCGCTCATCGGCCTCGCGCTGCTGCTGGCAGCCTGCGAGACCCCGAATGTGGACAGCGAGAGCCGCGACTTCACCGTGCAGCAGACCTCGGTGCCGCCGGGCGAGGCGATGGCCAGCACCGAACAGATCACCAGGCTGGTGCGCCGCTCCGGCCCCAGCTATGTGACGATCGTCGTTTCACAGTCAAACCCCAAGGCCAGCCAGGACAAGGACAGCCGGCGCGGCACGGCCGTTGCCTCCGGCAGCGGCTTCGTGGTCGATGGCGGCGGCCTCATCATGACCGCCGCACATGTTGCCAAGCGCCAGGGCAATGTCGTTTCGGTGCGCGCCGCCAATGGCCGCGTCTATGCCGGCGATGTGATCGCCATCCGGCCCGACAATGACATGGCCCTCATCCGGCTTCGCGGCTTTGCCGGAAAGCCCGTCGTGCCCGGCGACAGCCAGTGCCTGATGCGCGGCAATTTCGTCTACTCGCTGGGCCGGCCGCACGACCAGGGTGACACGGCGCGGCTGGGCGAGTTCGAAGCCCAGAGCTTCGGCCAGGGGGTTCGCTACAGCGGCTCCGATTCGAAGTTCGGCTATCCCGATGCCATGGTGCTGCGGCTCTCGACCCAGAAGGGCGAGTCCGGCGGGCCCCTGTTCGATGCCAATGGCGCGCTGGTGGGCATGGTGGTGAGCACTCTCTACGACAGTGCCGGACAGCCGCTGAACCTCGCGCATGCCGTTGCCTCGCGCACGCTGGCGGGCTTCCTGTGCAGCACCACGGATTGCTCGGCCGAGTGGCGCAGCCTGGCCGGGGGCTTCGGCACCGCCTGCCCGTCCTGAGACGGGGCTGCCGGCTAAGATTCAATGGCCGAATCCGCAAGCTGGCGTCTCAGCCATGCTGCAGCAGCAGCAAGCACCGCCTCCCAGTCGTTGCTGCGCTGCTGATAGAGCAGGTCAAGGCTTGGATACCACGCGCTCACTTTCTTGCCCTGCCAGTACCAGATCTCTGCCTTGCCACATGGAACCATGACGGCTGTCCTCCTGCCAATCGAACCCGCCAGGTGCGCCGTCACGTTATCGATCGTGATGACAAAGTCGCAGGCATCAATCAGGGCGAGGAGACCGTCCAGATCATTGAAAATGTCCAGATCGTCCACAACCTCGACGATTTCGCCCGTCAGTTCACGGGCCCGGGCAATCTCTGCCGATACATCTCCGTACTGCAGGTTAACAAGGCGAGTGCCTGAGCCCTGGAGGACTTGCAGAAAATTCACCAGGTCAACGCTTCGCGACAAGCCAAACTCCTTGTTGATGCTTTTCCACGAAATTCCAACCACGGGCCGCCCACCAGGAGACCTGAACCTTGCACTGAAACCGGCCTTCGTCAGCGGGTTTGCAACGAGAAACGGATAGCGTCGACCTGTCACCCTTGCGGCGTCCACCTCAAGCAGGCCTCCAAGATCACCGATGGGCGCCTGCGCATCGAAGCCCGAAAGAAGCAGATCGTTCTGAACCTTGCGGTCGAGCAGCTGGATGTGCGGAAAAGACCGCTCGTAAATCGGAAAGAGTCGGCTGTCTGCAGCCAGCGTGATCCGCATGTTGCTGTTCGGTATCAGCGACAACAACGAGGCATAGAAAACCTCATCTCCGATACCCTGTTCCGCCCAGAGGAGCAAATGTCCCGCAAACGGCTTTCCGTTCCATTCCGGAATATCAGCACTCAAGCGCACGCCTGTGCTATTCCTTGTATGCCAACGCGCCTTGTAGAGCCTGAAGCCCTCTGCATACTCCTCGAGATACAACAGCAAGTGCGCCTTGCTGCATCTTGCTTCGACATCATTGGAATTGATGGCAAGTGCGCGGTCGTAGTCTGACCGCGCCTCAGAAAACCGCCACAGTTCTTTGTATGCAACAGCACGGTAGCGGTAACTCAAAGCATTGCGAGGATTGAGCTCAACAGCCTTGCTGAACGCCGAAACGGCCTGTTCATATTGCCCCATCACCGCCAGGACCTTGCCCTGATTTATGCGGGCATCGACCAGCGTCGGGTTCAGGGCAATTGCCCTCTCACAGCTTCTCAGGGCTTCTTCGTGTTTCCCGATCCGAGACAGAGCATATCCTCTGCTGCTGTATGCTTCCGCATAGTCCGGCTGCAAGCGTATCGCAGACTCAAAACAGTCGAGCGCTTCCTCGAAATGTAGAAGCTCGCATTTGACAAAACCAAGATTATAGAACCCGTCTGGAGTTTGTTGTCGCTGCAGAAGTTTCTCAAACACCTCGGTAGCCATTTGCCACTCACCAAGCTGGGCATATGCAGCTGCAAGGTTGTTCATGATGTCGAGCCGAGCCGGATCAAGCTTGTTTGCCGCCTGATAGCCCTCGATGCTTTCGTTATATCGCCGGAGAGACCTCAAAGCATTGGCGCGATTGAAGTGGGCATCAACTGAAGCCGGGTTCAGCAAAATTACGCGATCGAAATCCTTTAGAGCAGCATCATGCTTGCCGGTGACACGGAGGGCAACACCTCGCAGACTGTAGGCTTTCGGATTGCCCGGCGCCAGCGCGACAGCCCTGCCCAGCCACTCAATGGCAGCGGCGAGTTGCCCTGTCTGCAGATAGCAGAATCCCAATCGGCAGAGTACTTCATATTGATTTGGATTCTGCCTCAGCAGGTCCAAATAGACAGCTATCGCTTGAGGGAAGCGTCTTCTCTCCTCGTGCAACAGTCCATGCCTCATTCCATCTGCACTTCCTCTGGTCATCGGCATCTCATCCTGACCTATACGCAGCAGACCGGCTGCTGCAGAGCATTGCGGGGCTGAACGCCGTGACAATCAAGACACGCTGCTTCAAGCGACTTTCTCCAGCAAATGGCTTTTTTCGCAAATGCGACTGGCCGCTCCACGATCCATCTTCGGACTGCAACGAACTCTTCAATTCATTATTTGTGACGAAAAATTCAACACTCTGGGCTGCTGTGTCGACAAAGAAAGGACGACTTCTATCCTTGGAATTCAGCAGACCCAGGCCACCGTGGAACCATGATCCTCGAAACACGCTGGCACGGCAGCACCTCATCGTCTTCGTCAATAGTCTGGCTGCGAAACACTTCGTTCCAATCCTATAGCTGGTAGTCAAATGCAACAAAGTCCTCTTTGTAGAAGCCGTAGATGCGTTCGAGTTCTTGCTTGGAAGGAACGACCTCGCGGACCGTTGTATTGTTCGCCACCGGAAGCCGGACCTCGCCCTTCAATTTCAGTCCCAGATGGCGGAGCACTTCGCCAACGGCAGATTCGAGCCCGTCCTCATACTTGAAGACCTTTGACACTTTCCTGCCAACAAACCGAGTTTGCGGCTTGATGTGCCCAGAGACGACATTTTCGTCGAGCCCGTACTGCTCGAAAATGTACTCCAGATATTCCGAAAATCCCATCTTCGACAATCGCGCGGCAGATGTAGATTTCTCAATAAACCACCTATAATTGGAAATCATGCGCTTCACAGGATGCCGAACTACAGCAAAACTGAAGAGTCGCTCGAGGCTGTAGAGCCGGTCCAGCAGGTCATAGTCATAATGCGTTGGCGGAACTTTCAGATAAGAGCGAACTGGCATGTATGTCGCCGGGTCAAAAAACCCGGTCAATCCAAGT
>NZ_JBIIDX010000217.1:0-3776 GCF_044238155.1 Aestuariivirga sp.
GTCGGCCTCAGGCCTTCGTCATTGAAACCGGCGAGCCGCATGTAAGGCCATCCGCCATCCACCTTGAACCGGAAACGGATGACGGTCAGGTGATCGTTCTGCCGCCGGCGCCGCTTGCGCGGCCAGCTAAGCTGCCCTGGGGTGGGCTGCTGGCCAGTGGTGTATTCATCCTCGTCCTGATGTGGGCAGGACTCACCGTCAGCCAGTTGATTGAAGATTTTTTCTCGCGGGCACCGCTCCTGGGCTGGTTGGCAACGGCCGCAGCAGCCACGGCTGGGCTTGCCGCACTGGTCATTCTGTCGCGCGAAATCTGGGCACTGGCTAGGCTTCGGCGCATTGCCCACATCCAGGCCGATGCCGCCCATGCGATCAACAGCGATGATCTGCCGGCTGCCAGACGGGCCATCACCCAGTTGCGCGCACTATACAGGCGACGGCCCGACGCACAACTCGGGTTGCGCGAACTCAGCGCCTATGAGAGCGACATTCTTGACGGCCGCGCGCGCATCCGGCTTGCCGAGCGCCATCTGGTCAGCTCAAGGGATGCCGAGGCCCACCGCATCATTGCCCATGCGGCCCGCCGCATTACGCTGCTGACCACGGTCGCCCCCACCGCCGCACTCGACATCCTGCTGGTAGCCACCCAGAACCTTCGCATGATCCGGGACCTGGCGACGCTCTATGGCGGGCGCCCTTCAACCCTCGCCACGGTCCGGCTGGCACGTATGGTCATTGGTCACCTCGCAGTCACCGGCGGAATTGCGCTCTCCGACAATTTGATCCAGCACGTGGTCGGCAAGGGGCTGTTGGGCAGATTGTCGGCCCGATTTGGCGAAGGCACCGTCAATGGCATCTTGACTGCTCGGGTCGGCCTCGCCGCGCGGGATGTCTGCCGCCCGATTCCACAGGAGCCCTCTGCCAAGGAAACCCTGTCCAGCCTTATGAAGGAGCTCGTGTCCAGCGGCTCTGATACGAACCCGCCATGAAACACCCGGACGCGTTTCTTGCCGCCCTGTCTGGCTGCCGTCCTGCGCTGACCATCACTGGCGCGAGCACCATTCTGACTGCCTCATTGAGTGGAACCGGATGTTTCTAACTTTCTTTGGTGCGCTTCGTGACGCGGGGCTTCCAGTCTCCCTGCAGGAATATCTGACTCTCCTCGCCGCTCTGGACCGGGGCGTGGCCCGGGGATCAGTGGACGATTTCTACGTTCTGTCCCGAAGCGCGCTGGTCAAGGACGAGCGCAATCTTGACCGATTTGATCAGGTCTTCGGCCGCGTGTTCAAGGGTCTTGAGAGGGTCGGTGACGCCTTCACTGCGGCGATACCGGAAGAATGGCTGCGCAAACTCGTCGAAAGACACCTGAGTGAAGACGAGAAGCAGCATATTCAGGCACTCGGCGGGATCACGGCGATTCTCGCAGAGCTTGAGAAACGACTTGCGGAGCAACGAGGTCGCCATCAGGGCGGTAACAAATGGGTTGGAACAGCCGGCACCTCGCCTTTCGGGAACTCCGGCTACAATCCGGCTGGCGTGCGTATTGGCCAGGATGCAAACCGCAGTCACTCTGCCGTCAAGATTTGGGAACGACGCGAATTCCGCGATCTGAATGGTGAGCTCGACCTTGGCACGCGCAACATCCGGCTGGCGCTTCGCCGGTTGCGCAAGTTCGCCAGAGAGGGCGTTGCCCAGGAGCTGGACCTGTCCGGCACGATCGGCGCCACGGCCCGCCAAGGCTGGCTGGACGTCAAGCTGGTGCCGGAACGGCGCAATAGCGTCAAGGTTCTGATCTTTTTTGACGTCGGCGGCTCCATGGACCCACATGTCCGGATCTGCGAGGAGCTGTTCTCGGCCGCCCGCTCGGCATTCAAGCACCTGAAGTACTTCTACTTTCACAATTGCATATACGAAAGCGTATGGACCGAGAATCGCCGCCGGGCAGGAACGAGCATGGAGACCTGGCAGGTGCTGAACACCTATGGATCGGATTACAAGATTATCTTCGTGGGGGATGCGACGATGAGCCCCTTCGAGCTCACGCATCCGGGGGGCTCCGTCGAGCATTGGAACGAGGAGCCCGGACTTGCCTGGCTGCACCGCATAACGACCACCTATCCTGCCGCCATCTGGCTCAACCCATCTCCGGAGCGGTATTGGGCCCACTCCCACTCGACCGGTCTGATCGCCAGCACGCTGGGAAAACGCATGTTCCCGCTCACCCTCGACGGCATCGACCGGGCAATGCGTGAGCTTGTTCGCTGAAACACGGCAGCTAACCGCTCAGCCGGGACGCATAACGCCTTTGCGACCCACAAACGCAGAAGGGCTTTTCTTTTGCCTGCAATCACGGCATTGACGTTGTACAAGGCTACCGAAGGATCGTTTCAAGATGACGACATATATCACCGAATTCACGCCATTGTCTGGCTTGCTGGGCGGCGTCCTGATCGGCCTTTCGGCCGTCATGCTGATGGGCGGTCTGGGCCGCATCGCCGGTGTCTCTGGCATCTTCGGCGCATTGCTTGGCGGGGCATGGCTTGACGGCAGCAGCTGGCGCTGGCTGTTCCTCCTCGGACTGCCGTTGGGTGCGGCCACAACCGTCATGCTCGGCGGGTTCGAACCCGCCGCGATGGTCTTCGCGGAAGACCTGAGCGTGATTGCAGTGGGAGGCCTTCTGGTCGGCATCGGAACCGCGCTCGGCGCCGGCTGCACATCGGGGCATGGCATCTGCGGCCTGTCCCGCCTGTCACCGCGCAGCCTGGTGGCAACGCCTGTCTTCATGGCCATGGCCATCGTCACCGTGTTCATCATGCGCTATACGTCAGGAGTTTGACATGCAACGCTTGACCGCACTGCTTGCCGGCCTCGTGTTTGGCGCCGGCGTGACCGTCTCCGGCATGGTCAACCCACTCAAGGTGCAGAATTTCCTTGATCTGATCGGAGCCTGGGATCCGACCCTGCTTCTGGTCATGGGTGGAGCGCTTGCAGTCACATTGGCTGGCTATGCCTTCGTCCTGCAAAAGCCGAAGCCATTGTTCACGGAAGACTTTCAGCTGCCATCGACCTCCACGATCGATGCCCGCCTGATCTGCGGCGCAGTGATTTTCGGTATCGGCTGGGGCATGACCGGCTTTTGTCCTGGTCCAGCCATCGCTTCACTTGCCTTTGGCCTTCTCCCATCTTTTGTGTTCGTGGCCACGATGGCGCTTGGCATGATCGCCGTGCGCCTTCTGACGCGAGTCTCCCGGCAGATGGCTGACGGCTAAACCACCATCAAACGACAAGTGATATCAAATGGCAGGACATTCAGTCTCCACAAATCCGATCTGGACGGTTGCAGTCCCCATTTTCTCTGGACTTCTGGTAGTGCTCTACTTCGGTGGCCTGCTGCCGAGGGACTACAATGCGGTGCGGGCGGCCGAAATCTTCCTGCTGTGCGGCGCCGTGTTTGCCGCAGTCCACCACGCGGAGGTGGTGAGCGCTCGCGTCGGCGAGCCATTTGGCTCCCTCATCCTTGCACTCGCTGTCACCATCATCGAGGTCGGACTCATCGTGACGCTGATGCTGGCGGACGAATACGGTGGCGCCACCGTCGCACGCGACACGGTCTACGCAGCCGTCATGCTGGTGCTGACCGGACTCATCGGCCTGTGCCTCGTGACAGGCGGCCACCGGCACTATGAACAGAAAATCCGCGTAAGCGGAACCTCGTCATATCTTGCAGTGCTTGGCACGCTGGTATCGATCGGGCTGATCCTGCCCAACTTCACAACATC
>NZ_JBIIDX010000218.1:0-3755 GCF_044238155.1 Aestuariivirga sp.
TGCCGCTCGAGCGCATCTGGCGCGACGCGCGCGTCGAGCGCATCTGGGAGGGAACCAGCGAAATCCAGCGCCATATCATTTCCCGCGCGCTGCTCCGGCCGCTGGGCGGATAGGATGAATACGCGCCTCCAGTGTCCTCTCCCGCGCGCGGGAGAGGAAGGGACCCGCCGCTCGCGGCGAGGAGTTGAGGGGCCACCAGCTCCAAAGCCTTCCGCCCTCACCTTCCCCAACTGCGGGAGAGGACGATGAAGAACCTTTCCCGCCTGCTGAACCCCAAATCCATCGCCTTCATCGGCGGCCATGAATGCGCCGTCGCCATCCACCGCACCCGCGAGCTTGGTTTTGCCGGAACCATCCATGCCGTGCACCCGAAGCGGGAGGAGCTGTCCGGGGTTCCCACCCTCAGGTCGGTGGATGACCTTCCCGAAGCGGTCGATGCCGCGTTCGTGGCGGTGAAACGCGAGCCCACCATCGAGGTGGTGCAGGCACTCGCGAGAAAAGGCTGCGGCGGCGCGGTGATCTACGCGGCTGGCTTCGCCGAGACCGGCAATACCGATCTTCAGGCCCAGCTGCTGGCCGCGGCGGACGGCATGCCGTTGATGGGCCCCAACTGCTATGGCTTCGTCAACACGCTGTCGCGCGCGGCGCTGTGGCCCGATGAGACCGGGCTTGAACCGGTGCCGCGCGGCGTGGCGCTGATCACCCAGTCCGGCAACATCGCCTGCAACTTCACCATGATGATGCGCGGGCTTCCCGTGGCTGCGGTCTATTCGATCGGCAACCAGGTCGATGTCGGCATGCACGACATGGTGGAGACGCTGTCCACCGATCCGCGTATCTCCGCGATCGGGCTTCATGTCGAGGGCCTGCCCGACATTCCGGCCTTTGCGCGGGCCGCACTGCTGGCGCGCCAGCGCAAGATGCCGATCGTGGTTCTGAAAACGGGGCGCTCCGAACAGGGCGCCAAGGTGGCAATGAGCCATACCTCCTCGCTCGCCGGCGCCGACAGGCTCTATGATGCCCTGTTCGAGCGTTATGGCATCGCCCGCATGACCTCCGTCTCGGCCTTCGCGGAGACGCTGAAGTTCCTGCACAATGGCGGGCCCATTGCGGGGTCTCGGCTCGTCTCGCTCAGCTGCTCCGGCGGCGAGGCAGCGCTCGTCGCCGACATGGCACTGGAGAAGAAGATCAGTTTCCCGCCCTTCGACCCCGCCACGAAGCCGCGCGTCGCGGCCACGCTCAATGAATACGTGGCCATCGACAACCCGCTCGATTACCACACCTTCATCTGGGGCCAGCCGGAGAAACTCACCGCCACCTTCACCGAAGTGCTGAAAGGCGGCTTCGATGTCGGCATGGTGATCCTCGACACACCCACCCACCCGAAGATGAAGCCGGACAGCTGGGCCACCACCGCCCGCGCCATGGCGGCGGCCGCCCGGGCCACGGGCGCGCGTGCCGCCGTGGTTGCAACCCTCTCCGAAGGCATGCCGTTGCCGCTTGCGGCGGAACTCTCTGCCGCAGGCGTGGCACCGATGATGGGGCTCGACGATGCGCTCACCGCGTTCGAGGCCGCCGCCGCCATCGGCCGCAACTGGGCCCGCGCCGAACCACCGCCGCCAATGCAGCCGAGCGTGCCGCTGGGCAGGCATGAGCGCGTGCTGAGCGAACACGAGTCCAAGACCCTGCTGAAACAGCATGGCCTCGCCATTCCCGATGGCATCGTCTGCAAACCAGAAGACGCCACCGCAACCGCGGACCGGCTTGGTTATCCGGTAACGCTGAAGGTCTCCTCCGCCGCCATCGCCCACAAGACCGAGGCCGGCGGCGTGGTGCTGAACCTGTGCACCCCAGACGAAGTCGCGGAAGCGGCCCGGCGCCTCGGCAGGCTGTCTGCCGATCTGCTGGTCGAGCGCATGGTGACGGGGGCCGTTGCCGAGCTCATCATCGGGCTCACCTGGGACCCGCAATTCGGGCCTGCGCTGACGGTTGGCGCCGGCGGCGTACTGACGGAACTCCTGCGCGATTCCGTCTCGCTGCTCCTGCCCGCCAGCCCCGGCGAGATCGAGCGCGCGCTTCATTCCCTGAGGGTCTGGCGTCTGGTGGACGGATTCCGCGGCAAGTCGGGCGATGCCAAGGCGGTCATCCGAGCCGTGCAGGCGGTGGCCTCCTTTGCCGCAGCCAATCCGGGGATGATCGAGGAGCTCGACGTCAACCCCCTGCTCGTTCTGAAGGACGGCGCAATTGCCGTCGATGCGCTGATCAAGATGAGGATCCCATGAGCGTCAAGGACACCACCACCGGCCCCATCATCGTGACCCGGCAGGGTCGCGTGCTCGAGGTGCGCATCGAGCGCGGCAAGGCCAATGCCATCGATGCTGCCACAAGCCGCATCATGGGCGATGTGTTCGCGGGCTTCCGCGATGACCCTGAACTGCGGGTCGCCATCCTCACCGGCACCGGCGAGAAGTTCTTCTGCCCCGGCTGGGACCTCAAGGCAGCAGCCGAAGGCGAAGCGCCAGATTCGGACTACGGCGTCGGCGGCTTCGGCGGATTGCAGCAATTGCCGGGCCTCAACAAGCCGGTGATCTGCGCGGTCAACGGCCTCGCCTTTGGCGGTGGCTTCGAGATCATGATCTCGTGTGACCTCATCATCGCCGCCGAGCACGCAACCTTCGCACTGCCAGAGATCAATTCAGGCACGGTGGCGGATGCTGCGTCAATCAAGCTGCCGCGACGCATTCCCTATCATGTGGCGATGGAGCTGCTGTTCACCGGCCGCCGCATCGATGCCACCGAGGCCATGCACTGGGGTCTGATCAATGAGGTGGTGGCCGCCGACCAGCTCATGGCACGAGCCCGCGCCATCGCCGCGCAACTGGCAGACGGCCCGCCGCTGGTGTTCGCCGCCATCAAGGAGATCGACCGGGAAACCTCGCATCTTCCCGTGCTCGAGGCGATGAAGATGGTGACCAGCCGAAGGCTGAAGACCGTCGACGTTCTCTATTCCAGCGAGGACCAGCTCGAAGGCGCCCGCGCCTTCGCCGAAAAACGCAAGCCGCAGTGGAAGGGGCGCTGACCCGCCAAAGGGCAGCGCACCCCGGCACTGGCAGCGCTCAGTCCGGGGCAAGGGCCGGATGCGCATCGAACGTACCCACCGGCATCTGTTCGTAATCGATGACCGCACCCGTAATCATCTGGGCAGACGGGGAGACGAGATAGGCAATAAGCCCGGCAACATCCTCTGGCAGGATGAGCCGTCCTGCCGGCATGCGGCTGCCGACAAGGTTCGCCCAGTCTGGCGGCTGACCATGAAAACCAGTCTGCAAGGCATGTTCGCCAGCTGAATTAACCCAGCCGAGACTTATCGCGAACACACGGATCCCATCGCGCTTCACCGCATTTGCCACCGAGCGGGTCATTGTGTTGTGTGCCGACTTTGAAGCGCAATAGGCCGTCAGTTTGGCGGACCGCCATGGGCAAGCATGGACGAAACATTGATGATGACGCCCGAGCCCTGCGTGCGCATCGGCTTCACTGCCTCCTGCATCAGAAAGAACGGCGCACGGGCATTGACACCGAACAAACGTTCGAAAGAGTCATGCGTCGTGTCGTCGAGACCACACCGCTCGGTGTTGCCTGCGGCATTGATCAGAACATCAAGGCGCCCAAACCGCTGCAAACAGGCTTCCACGGCGCGGCACGGAAGATCGCTGTCCATGAGATCGCCCTGGAGGGCGAGCGTCTTGCCCTGC
>NZ_JBIIDX010000100.1:0-13238 GCF_044238155.1 Aestuariivirga sp.
CTCTCACCATCCGGTGGTCCTATTTTCCTCGCGCCCTGCCGTGGTTTGTGGCGCTGGCGCGCAATTCCATGCCAGATCGGGTCAAGGCCATCACCAGCGCGCGCGCCGAGCTTGCCTTGCGTGTGGTCAGCGATCTTGAAAGTCTGCTTGCGCCTGCCGGTGCCGCCTCATTGATCGTGCGCAAGGACACGCTGCGGCTTTACGACTCAGAGGCGCAATTCCAGGCAGAGGCGCCCGAACGCGCCATCAAGGCGGCACACGGCTACGAGACCCCCCGCCTGTCGGGCCAGGAGGCGCGCGAACTTGAGCCGGCACTGGGCCCTGCCATTCATTGCGCTGCATTCCATGGCGGCTGGTACTTCGTCACCAATCCGGAAAAGGTGGTGAAGACGATCGCCGCCGAGGTGGTCAGGAATGGGGGAACCATTCTCGCAGATGATGTGACGGATCTCACACGTGAGGGTGGCCGGGTGACCGGTATCACGCTGAAGGCCGCTGGCCGCATTGCGCTTGACCGGCTGGTCATCTGCGCCGGGGCCTATTCGCATCTGCTTGCACGGCAGCTTGATGAACATGTTCCGCTTGAAGCCGAGCGCGGCTATCATCTCGTCCTGCCCGACCCTGGCGTGTCGCTCGGCCGTTCAATCACCTATGCGCGCACGCCGGGCGCGGCAACGCCCATGGACATGGGCCTGCGCATGGCCGGCACGGACGAATTCGCAGGCCTTGACGCCGCGCCAGATTATCGGCGGGCCGATGCTCTGTGGACGCATTTCAAGCGCATCCTGCCCGACCTGCGTCCGCCCGGCCCTGACGCGACCCGCTGGATGGGGCGGCGGCCCGGAACGCCGGACTCCCTCCCCGTGATCGGCCCGTCACGCACCATGTCGAACGTCTGGTATGGCTTCGGCCATGGCCACATGGGCCTGACCTGGGGTCCCAGCACCGGCCGGCTGCTGGCCGGACTGATGAGCGGGCAAGCCAGCAATATCGATCTTGCTGCGTTTCGGGTGGACCGCTTCAGGACCCGCTGAGCCGCCGCGAATGGTCTGGACAAATCACCCCCTTTTCGAATCAATAGCCGGTGATTCGCTGTGAGGTCGCGTCAGTGGTGAAAATGACTCCCCGCCATGGGCAGGCGGGGCAGCAGGGGAAGATCTTGGGCAAGACACATATCGGCGAGCTGTTCGTCAAGGAGAGGGTTCTCAAACTTCCCTCTCCCTGGCCGGAACGCTTCCGTCTTGCCATTTCCGAACGCCATCTGCGCCTTCTCATCACCTCGCTCATCGTGTTGTTTCTGCTGATGATTGGCGGCACGCTCCTGATGCAGCTCAGCCAGAGCCGGACGGCCCATGTCGCTGACCAGAACAATCTTTCGGTGATCTACGGCGAAACGGTTGCGGCCCGGTTCAAGGCCGAGGCAGCGGCCGCCCGCCTCGCGGGCGGCGCGCCGCCGAACGTGGACAGCGCCAGGCTTGCGCAACTTCTGCCCGCACAGGCCCTTGGAGAGGGGCGCCTGTTTGCCGTGGTCGAAAGCCTTGGGCGAATAGTGGCCAGCGCACCATCGGACCAAGGGTTGGATGGTACGGCAATCACCAGTCTGCTGTCGCCCGACTTCGTCACCGCAACGACACTCAACGCCAAAGACATGGCGCCATTGCGCATGGCCTCTGGCGATGCCGCCTTCGTCGCCATGTTCGACCTCGGCGACTACCCTGGCAGCCTGATCGTGCTGCAGCGCAATTCCGACGTGCTGCAGGCCTGGCGGACGAGTGTCACGCGGGTTACAGCACTCTTTGTGGTCAGCCTTCTCGTGCTGATGCTGCTTGGCGGTGCGTTTCACTGGCAGGCTGCCAAGGCAGCAGAGGCCGACACGATCCTTGAGGTCGCCACCGCACGGCTGGACAAGGCGCTGGACCGCGGCCAGTGCGGCATGTGGGACTGGGACATCCGCAAGGGCATCCTGTTCTGGTCGCGCTCCATGTTTGACATCCTCGGCATGCCAGTGAAGGGAGACTATCTGAGCTTCGCCGAAGCCGTGAGCCGCATTCACGAGAATGACACACAGCTTGAAGATGCGGTGGAACAGCTCCTCAACCGCGAGATCACGGCCTTTGACCGCGAATTCCGCATGCGCCACGAAGACGGCCACTATGTCTGGCTGCGCGCCCGCATGGCGCTGGCACCGGGTGGCGATGAAAGCCAGCCCCACCTCATCGGCATCGTCTTCGATATCTCCCAGCAGAAGCAGGCCGACCGTCTCAACAAGGAGGCCGAACTGCGCCTCATGGACGCAATCGAGAACATCTCGGAAGCCTTCGTACTGTGGGATGCCGACAACCGCCTGGTGTTGTGCAATTCAAAATATCAGCAGTTTCACTCTCTGCCGGCCGCCGTCTGCGTGCCGGGCACGGCCTATGAAGATGTGGTGCGCAGCGCCCGAGAGCCTGCCATTCGAAAGCGCATTGGTCTCAAGGGTGAGGGCGGCGAGGGCGGATCATTCGAGGTCCAGCTCGCCGACCGGCGCTGGCTTCAGATCAACGAGCGGCGCACCAAGGATGGCGGTTTTGTCTCGGTAGGAACCGACATTACCGCCCTCAAGCTTCAGGAAGAGCGCCTGCGCATGTCAGAGCGCGAACTGATGATGACGGTGCGCGATCTGCAGAAGGAACGCCTGCTTGCCGATCAGCAGGCGCAGCGGCTTGCCGACCTGGCCGACAAGTATGCTCGCGAGAAAACCCGCGCCGAGGCCGCAAACCGCTCGAAGTCCGAGTTTCTCGCCAACATGAGCCATGAACTTCGCACACCCCTCAATGCGGTTATCGGCTTCAGTGAGGTGATGCTGGCCCAGATGTTCGGACCCATGGGCTCAGAGAAATACGCTGAATACGCGCGCGACATCCACAAGAGCGGACAATTCCTGCTTGATGTCATCAATGACATTCTGGACATGTCGAAGATCGAAGCCGGCCGCATGCAACTCGAATGCGACACGCTCGAGCTGAATGTTGTCCTCGATGAGGTCATGCGCCTCGTAGGCCCTCGGGCCTATGAAGGCGGGGTCGGCATTGACCGCCAGGTTGCAGCGGGTCTGACGCTGTGGGCTGACCGGCGGGCCGTCAAACAGGTGCTTATCAATCTGCTGTCAAACGCCGTGAAGTTCACGCCGGAGGGCGGCAAGATCACCGTGGCCGCAGCACGCCAGGGTGGTTTCGTGGCCGTAGCCATCCGCGATACGGGCATCGGCATACCCGCGCGTGACATCGAAAAGCTCGGACGGCCCTTCGAGCAGGTCGAAAACCAGTTGACCAAGAGCAAAGGGGGCTCTGGCCTTGGTCTGGCGATTTCGCGCTCCTTCGTCGAACTGCATGGCGGCACGCTGACGATCCGCAGTGCCGCTGGCCAGGGTACGGAGGTGACGGTCACGTTCCCCGTACAGCAGCCGGACGCCAAGGTCGCCTGATCACGGCGTCTCTGGTTCCGCCGCCGGCGCGGGGTCTGGTTTTGCATCCGGCTTGCGCTTGCCGCGTGACTCGCGAAGCCGGAGATGCTTGGCCAGCAGCTTGCGCTCCGGCGCGGAAAGAGCTGCAATTACGCGGCGAGCGGCATCTCCACCCTCGCGGACAAGAGCCCCGCTCGAGGCAGAGAATCTCTGAATGGCCTCATCGACACGGGCTGGATCATAAGGCTCGGCATCAAGGGCGTCGGCCAACGAAATGATGTCGCCTCGCGCCACCCGTCGACCTTCCTGGAAGCTCTTCTCGGAATTGCGAACGATCGCCAGGATCTCGCTGCGCCGCGGCCCGTCGAGTTCAGTCAGGAACTTGCGCGGCATGAGTTGCATGTGCCTGCTGATCGATGGCCGCCCCGGACCTTCGCTGGCAACATAGCGCGCCACCCCCGCTCCCACGAACAACAAGTTCAGGGCCAGCGAAGCCACCAGCGCGACCATCATCCAGCGTCTGCGCCACGCTACCCCGGTTTGGTTCCGTTCGTCACTCATGACAGGTTCTCCTCGGCAACGGCATCGGCCTCGCCCATGCCACCCAGATCATCGAAGGATGTTTCCTCGCTAAATGACTCACCGCCCGTGATTGCGTCAGGCAGAATGAAATCAAGCCGACCCTGGGCGCCAAGAAGAATGCCCAGCGCCAGCGAAGCAGCCAGCGGCAGGGCTGCAAGGCTCCAGCCGTGCCGCTGCCGCGCTGCGCGTTCAGGCAGGCTGATCACGTTGCCGGTCTGCGCCTCACCCGCAAGGCGCGCCATGACGCGGTTGATGGCATCCGGCGGCAACTGCGGCTGGCTTGCCAGCGCCAGAATGCGCCTGATCTCCTCACCGGAGTTCTCCGGCGGTGACGGGTCGCTTTGGTTATCTTTGCCCTGTTGCATGTTGCCGTCTCACGTTCCTGTTTCCATCAACCCGTCAAGCAGCATGCGCCACTGCCCGGCAAGCCTGTCCTTCAGGTTGCGGCGGGCCCGCGCCAGCAGCGATTCGACCGCTTCGACACCTACATCCATTACCTGAGCCGCCTCGCCATTCGACATGCCCTCGAAATAAACCAGCGCCAACGCCTGCCGTTGCCTGGCCGGTAACTGTGAGAGCGCCGCATCAACAAGCCGCGCAGCCTCCATGCGCGCCAACGGAGCATCAGGTCTGGCTTGCGGATCCGCAACATCCGGCGCCGCCTCAAGCGCGGTGGAAGTCGGTTTTCGGGCACGGTCGATCGCCGCGTTAGAGGCGACCCGCATCAGCCAGCCCTTCAAGGCTGCAGCCTCCCGTACCTGACGGGGGTTTCGCCACAGCTTGATGAACGCCTCCTGGGTAAGGTCTTCAGCCACCGTGGCATCACCCGCCACCCGCCAGGCCAGCCGGTACACCGGCTGGTAATGGCGGTTGACGATTTGGGCAAAGGCCAGCTGCGAGCCCGCGGCGGCAGCCTCGAGCAGGCCGGCATCCGTCAGCTGCTGAACAGCCGAAGCATCGCGCGTCAAAGTCTGAACCTGGTCGCTGCGTCAGTTGGATGACTCTTCCGTAGCGGGTTTGGCTCGTTTGGCAAGACGGTGCCGACGAACCTCCTCGGTACTGACCGCTCCGTCCTTGTCATCGTCAGCCGCCAGGATCAGCCGCTCGATGGCAGCCTCGAGCTCGGCACGCGAAATCTGTCCGTTCTTGTCGGCGTCGAGGCGGTCCATGATCCGCACCCTGCGTCGCTCCAGGGCTGCATCGAGCATCGCGTCGATCTCGGCGCTTGAAACCTGTCCATCCTTGTCGACGTCGAGCCGCGCAAAACGGCGCTCAACCCGCGGGGCGAGCTCCTGCGCTGTGATCTTGCCATCGGAGTCGGCATCCGCCTTGCTGAAGGCGCGGGGCGAGCCGGGCAGATAGGGTTCCATGGCAAGGGTGGTTGCGGGCAAGATTGCCACGCCCGAGAGCAGAGCCAGTATGCATGCCAAACGGTTCATGGACGGGTCCTCCTGTGCTTGTCCGGTAAGCAGGACGATGCAGGCAGGGCAAATCCGTCGCAGGATTTTCAGCTGGCAGGCCCGACCATTTCGTCGAACAATGCGGCAACCTGCCCTTCCGTCTCGAAGAGCAGCGCTTCGGCCGCCGCGATGCTGGGTGAACCCGCTGCGCTTGCAACCATCTGGTTGAGCGCCGGAAGGGCTCTCCCGGGCTCGTAGGCGCCCGCCAGGCACAATCTGAGGACCTGCGTCAGCCGATGATAGAGAAGTGCAGCCGATTTTAGCGTGGCCATGGCGGCTTCGCCAATCAACCCGGCGGAATGAAGCCGCTCGAGGGCTCCAAGCGTGTTGGTGTCGAGCACGTTCGGGTGGCGGGCCGCATGCAGCAGTTGCAGCGTCTGGACGATGAACTCGACCTCGACCAGCCCGCCACGCGCACGCTTGATGTCCCACAGGCCTGCCACGCCCTGCTCCCGCAACATCAGTTTGCGCATGGCCACCACATCCTCCAGCACCCCGCCGGGCTCGCGCGGGCTGGAGAGGGACCGGCGAATGGTGAGGGTAAGCTCATTCATCAGGCTTGGATCGCCACACACGGCGCGTGCCCGCGTCAGTGCCAGCTTCTCCCAGGTCCAGGCCGAGTCGCGGTGATAGGCCGCGAAGGCCTCGAGGCTTGCCGCCACCGGTCCCTTGCTTCCGGAAGGCCTGAGCCGCATGTCGACATCATAGAGCACGCCCTCCGCGGTCGGTGCGGAGAGCGCTGCAATCAGTCTTTGGGTGAGCCGCGCATAATACTGCCCGGTACTCAGCGGCCTGGGCCCGTCACTGGTCTCGGCGCCAGAGGCGGCATCATACACGATGATGAGATCAAGATCGGATCCCGCTGTCATTTCCCGCCCGCCGAGCTTGCCCATGGCGATGACGGCACTCCGCCCGCCGGGCACTTTGCCGTAACGCCGCTGCATGTCGGCTGTAACCGCCGCGTGCAGACGGCCCAGCAGAAGGCCTGCCAGGGACGAGAAGGCAGCCCCCGCTTCCACCGCGCTCACCGTTTCCGACAGCACCCGAACACCGATGCGGAAGGCCTGCTCCTTGCCAAGAATGCGGGCACGGTCGGCCAGTTCATCCAGTGGCACTTCATCGGGCATGGCAGCGGCAATCGCCCTCTCGATCTCGATGTCGGACGGCATCGCGCCAAAAAATCCGGGGTCCAGCACCGCATCCAGCACCTTGGGCCTGCGGCTCAGCTGTTCGGCCAGTCGTGGCGCACTGCCGAGGATGGTTGCAAGCAGATCAAGCAGCTTCGGATTGGCCTTGAGCAGAGAAAACAGCTGTACACCCGCCGGCAGCCCGCCGAGGAACTTGTCGAAGGCGAGAAAGGCCTGATCGGCATCGCCCATCGCTGCCAGGGCGGTGAGAAGCTTCGGCATCAACTCGGTCAGCAGTTCGCGTGCCCTGGCGCTGCGGGTGGCGGCGTAACGCCCGAAATGCCAGCCGCGGATGGTGGCAGAGACTTCGCCGGGGCTTCGATAGCCCATGCGCGAGAGCGTTTCGATGGTTTCAGGGTCATCCTCGCCGCCCGTGAACACGAGGCTCCCCTGGTCGGCGGAGAGTTCCTCGGCCTGCTCGAACAACCTGGCATAATGGCCCTGAACGCAGTTCAGCGTGCGGCGGATTTCGGTGTCGAAGGCCTCATGATCGGAAAATCCGCAGAAGCGCGCCAGTGCTGCAAAGGCCATATCCTCAGCAGGCAGAACATGGGTCTGCTCGTCGTTTACCATCTGCACCCGATGCTCGAGCATGCGCAGGAAGCGGTAAGCGTCCTTGAGCTCGGCGGCCGCCTCAGCGCTGATCCACTGTGCCGCGGCCAGCGCATCCAGCATGGCGAGCGTTGCGCGGCCGCGCAACTTCGGGTTCCGTCCACCCGCAATGAGCTGCTGGGTCTGAACGAAGAACTCGATTTCGCGGATACCGCCCCGCCCCAGCTTGAGATTATGTCCCCTGACCTTGATCTCGCCGTGGCCCTTCACGGCATGGATCTGCCGCTTCAGCGACTGCACGTCGGCAATCGCCGCAAAATCGAGGTACTTGCGCCAGACATAGGGCGTGAGGCGCTGCAGGAAGTCCTCGCCCAGCGCGATATCGCCTGCCGCGGCGCGCGCCTTGATCATTGCTGCTCGTTCCCAGTTCTGGCCCTGGTTCTCATAGTAGATGGCAGCCGCCTCGATTGAGATCGCCGCCTGCGTGGCGCGCGGATCTGGCCGCAGACGCAGGTCGGTGCGGAACACATATCCATCCTCCGTCACATCCTGCATGAGCTGCACCAGGCGCCGGGTGAGGCGCACGAAGACGGTTGAGGCTTCCGAGGGGTCCGGCAGGATCTTGGTCAGCGGGTCGTAGAGAATGATCAGGTCGATATCGCTCGAGTAATTCAGCTCATGGGCACCCTGCTTGCCCATGGCGAGAGCCACATAGCCGCAGCCCTCCGTGGGCCGCAAGGAATCGGCAAGCCTGAGCTTGCCCTGCCGCGCCGAGTCACTCAGCAGCCAGCATATCGCGGCCTGCAGCGAGGCATCGGCAAACCGCGTGAGCGCCGCAGTGACCTGCTCCATGGTCCAGCGTCCGGCAAGATCGGCCACTGCGATGAGCAGTGCTGCGCGCCGCTTGGCGCGGCGCAGCGCCCGCATCACCTCGGCCTGAGAGAGTGCAGGGTCAAGCGTGTCGAGCATGGCAATCTCGGCAGCCAGAAGATCACCGGGCGCATCGCGGAACACCACCGCGGCATAGTCCGGGTCGCGTTGCATGAGCTGGCGCAGGAAAGGCGACCCGGCAGCGATAGCCTCAGCAAGATCCGGCTCCTGCAGCGGCGCCGGGTCGCTGGAACACAGCGGCGGAAGAATGGGCATCAGTCTCCCATAGACCAACTGATGGCGGGCAGGAAGGTCACTCCGGCATCATCCGCTCGAATGCCCCATCTTGCAGCGAGGCGCCAAGGGTTCTAATCCTTGTCCCAGCAACCGGATGGGATCATGACCCGCAGCTACTACGCCCCGCAGGGCGGCCACCCGCCACAGACCGAGCTTCTCACGGGCCGTGCGGTGTTTACCGAGGCTTATGCGGTGATCCCGAGGGGCGTGATGCAGGACATCGTCACGAGCCTCCTGCCTTTCTGGGACAAGACCCGCGCCTGGGTGATCGCGCGGCCGCTGTCGGGTTTCGCCGAGACCTTCTCGCAATATATCATGGAGGTTCTGCCCGGCGGCGGCAGCGAGCGGCCAGAGCCAGACCCCGAGGCCGAATGCGTGCTCTTCGTCGTCGAGGGCCAGATGAACCTCACGCTTGGCGGCCAGCGCCATGCCATGGCCGCAGGTGGCTATGCCTATCTGCCACCCGGCGCACGCTGGAGCCTGAGGAACGAGACCACTGCCCCCGTGCGCTTCCACTGGGTGCGCAAGGCCTATGAGCAGGTGGACGGCATCGCTCTTCCAGAGGCTTTCGTCACCTCGGATGAGGCCGTGAAGCCCGTAGCCATGCCGGGCACAGACGGCAAATGGACCACGACCCGCTTCGCCGACCCCAACGACATCCGCCACGACATGCATGTCAACATCGTCACCTTCGAGCCCGGCGCCGTCATCCCCTTCGCCGAGACCCACGTGATGGAGCACGGGCTTTATGTGCTTGAGGGCAAGGCCGTTTACCGCCTCAACCGGGACTGGGTTGAAGTCGAGGCTGGTGATTTCATGTGGCTGCGCGCCTTTTGTCCGCAGGCCTGCTACGCCGGCGGCCCCGGCCGCTTCCGCTATCTGCTCTACAAGGACGTGAACCGTCACATGAAGCTGAAGAGCACGCCTGTCCGCTGATCTTGGCGGCGGGGTGTGCGCCTCATTGTCGGCGGCGCAAGCGCCGAGATTGCCCAGTCACTCGCCGCGCACGGCCTCAGGCCGCCCGCCATCAGCCTGTTGCCCAGCCTCGGCCAGGCCATCGGGGACTTCCGGGTCAGGGGGTGAGGCTGAGTGTGGGCGCCTGCCGGGAAACGCCGTGTGCCGTCTTGTTCCAGTGAAATGGGCGAAACACAGCTTGCCAGAGCGCCATCCACGCCGCGACGGACATCAGGCACCAATAGCCAGGCACCGAGATCACGGTGAACCCCCATCCAAGCATGCCGCGGCCCAGCAATGCACGGCGCATCAGCACCATGGCAACTCCATAACCCGCGGCCATCACCGTCAGGCTGAGTCCCGCCAACAGCATCGCTGGCAGCGCCGCGTTCTCGGTCAGATGCAGCCCCGTGAATTGGATGGCAAGAATGAGCAGCAGGCAAAGCGGATGCAGCAGCGCCGAAACGAAAACCGCAAGCGTCAGCACCTGAACCGCCCAGAATCCCGCAGTGCCAAGTTCCTTCAGCAACCGGACCGGCTGACGCATGTGAACCAGCCAGGTGATCAGATAGCCCTTGAGCCAGCGCGTCCGCTGCTGCAGCCAGTTGCCTGGAGTAGCGCTCGCCTCCTCATGGGTGAAACTCTCAAGAACCGCCGTGCCAAAGCCCTGCCGTGACAGCCTCACCCCGAGATCGGCATCTTCAGTCACGTTGAAGGGATCCCATCCGCCAACCTCCCGCAGAACATGGGCACGGAAATGATTGGACGTTCCGCCAAGCGGCATCGGCAAGCCATGCGCCGCCAGAGCCGGGAGCAGCAAGCCGAACAGTACCGCGTATTCCGCGGTGAACTGGCGGCTCAGCCAGTTTTCGTCGCTGTTGTAAAATGTGAGCTGCGCCTGCAGGCAGGCGAGCTTGGCCGGCGAGGCAGCAAAACGGCGTGCCGCCTTCAGAAGCTGGTCAGGGTCTGGAACATCCTCGGCATCATAGATGGTCACATAATCGCCGCGGCAGAAGGCCAGCGCATAGTTGAGGGCGCGCGGCTTGGTCTGTGGATGGCCGGACGGTACGACGATCACTTCGAAGCGTGAGTCAAGACTGAGCGCGGCCACTGCCAGTCGCATCGGCATGTCCGCCTCTTCGAGTATCAGCTTGATGTCCAGCTTTTCGGCCGGATAGCGCAGCCGGGTCATTGCACCGATCAGCTGCTGCAGGATGGTCGTCTCGCGAAACAGCGGCACCAGCACCGAATAGACCGGCAGCTCGGCTTCCGGGAGTGGAGGGCAGTCCGCCACTTCTGTCCGGGGAAACGGCATCAGGCAGAGAGCCCTCATCGTCATGACGCTGAGAAAGAACAACGCCCCCGCCAGGGCCAGTCCCCCGAGCAAGATCATCTTTGGCAGCCAGAGCACTGAGCCGGCAGCGACCAGAAGCAGCAGCAGCACACAGGCCGTCTGGCCTCCGCTGATGACACGGCTCGCCGAAAAGGCAGGCCGCTGACGCAACAGCCGAAGGGTCGCCTGGTCGAGCAGAAAGGCGCCATGCGTGGCGCGCGCCGCGGCCAGCAAGTCCTCTGCCTCGCAACAGGCCACCACTGAAAGCCTGCGCGACTTGGCTTTATCAAATGCCGGTTTGCCACAGGCAACATGAAGAACCACACCCGGCAGATCCACCACCGGCACCAGTTTGTTGCGCAGCGCCTTGTCAAGCTGGTCAGGCGGCAGGCGGCGGAGCATGTCGCACAGCGCCGCACGGCCAATGCGCGGCAAGACATCGCCAGGCACTCCGGCTAGAATGGGCGCAGGTGCCTCGCCAAAGCCCGGGTGAGCATCGTTCAGCACGTGAACCCTCTACTCTTGACACATAGGCCAGAATGCGACGTTGCGTAAAGTTTGCCACTGTATGTCAGGCGATATTGGCCCTGGGCTGCCTATCTGAAGTTGTGTCCGCCCAAACTGCAGCGCCCCCTGCCTTTCGGACGGTCGCAGAGTCGGCCCGGCCAGACATCCCGAAAGACCTGCGGGTCAGGCTCATTACAGATTCTGATTTTGCGCCCATGAGTTTCATCTCGCGCACGGGCGCCCCCACAGGCATCGCTGTTGAGTTGGCCATCGCCGCCTGCGAGCGCGCGCAACTCGATTGCACGGTGGAAGCCCGCCCGTTTGCAGACATTCTGCCCGCACTTGCCAGTGGCAAGGCGGATGCGGCGATTACCGGCCCCCGCCCGGACAGCGGAACGCTCCGGCAGGCGCTCGCCACTCGCCCCTACTTCCGCACGCTTGGGCGCTTTGCCGCTGCTGGCGCCAGCACGCGCCAGCAGGCCACGCCCTCGGCCCTCAGCGGCTTGCGCATTGGCGTGGCACGGGACACGCTCCACGCCCTCTGGCTTCAAACCTATTATGCCAGCGCAGAGATTGTGACGTTTGATACCCTTGCCATGGCTGGCACTGCGCTGAGAGAGGCACAGATCGACGCCCTGTTCGGCGATAATCTGCAGGTGATCTATTGGGTGTCGGGCGAAGCTGCGGCCGGTTGCTGCCGCCTGCTCGATGACGCCTTCTCCGACCTCGACTATTTTAGCCGCGATTTGGTCATCCTGGTCCGCCGCGACCGGCCCGACCTGCGGGATGCACTCGACTACGGGCTTGACCAGGCCCAGGCCGCCGGCACGACTGCGCAGATCCTCACAACCTATGTGCCGCTGCCCTTGTGGTGAGCTATGCTGGCGGCATCGCAGCCGCGCAAACTTGCCGCCGTCTCGCCGAGCCGTGAAAGTTCGGCCGAAAGACTGGTCAGGATCACTTCAATCAGGCCAGGCCCATCATAAACCAGTGCAGAGTAAAGCTGCACGAGGCTGGCGCCTGCCCGGATCTTCAGCAGGGCCGAAGCCCCGTCATGCACGCCACCTGCACCTATCAGCGGAACGCGCCCCGCCGTCAGCAGATAGAGCCGCGCCAACTGGCGGGTCGAAAGATCGAGCAGCGGCGCACCGGAAAGGCCACCCTGCTCCGAAGCGTGGGCCGAGCGCAGGCCGTCGCGCCTCAGTGTCGTGTTGGACACGATAATTCCATCCACCGCGCCAGCGCCGCAGACATCAGCGATATCGGCAAGCTCGTCTTCACCGAGATCGGGCGCAATCTTGAGCAGCATGGGCGGCTTGCGCCGTTGCATGCTTCGCGCGGCGTTAAGGCGGCTGAGAAGAGCTTCAAGCTCGGCGCGTGATTGCAGGGCACGCAGCCCCGGCGTATTGGGCGAGGAAATGTTGACCGTGAAATAAGAGGCAACCTCCGAGAAGGTCTCGATTCCGGCGACATAATCTCCAATGCGGTCATCGGAGTCCTTGTTGGCGCCGATATTGATGCCAACGATGCCGCCCCGCCCTGAGCGGGCCTTCAGCTTCGCCAGCGCCGAGGCATGGCCCTCGTTGTTGAACCCCATGCGGTTGATCACCGCGCGGTCCTCGGCAAGCCGGAACAGCCGCGGCCTCGGATTGCCGGCCTGCGGCCGGGGCGTGAGCGTGCCGACTTCAACAAAGCCAAATCCCATGGCCAGCATCGCGTCGGGTACATCGGCATTCTTGTCAAAACCGGCCGCCAGGCCCAGCGGATTGGGAAAGTGCAGACCAAGAACATCGAGCTCAAGACGCGGACCATGTCTGGCCGGGCGTCCTGACGGCAGCATCGTCAGTGTACGGATCGTGAGGTTATGGGCCGCTTCCGCATCCAGTGCATGCAACAGGGGTCTGGCCAGAGGGAATGCAAGCGAGGCGAATGTCATGCGATGCCCTCAGGAAAGCGCAGCTCGCCATTCTCGCGCGGCAGAGGCTCGACCAGCCGTGCCAGCTTCGTGGCGATTGGCCCGTACACGTGCGGAAACAGCTCGCCCCCGCGCGAAG
>NZ_JBIIDX010000101.1:0-13156 GCF_044238155.1 Aestuariivirga sp.
AGTGTCACCGCCGCCTGATTGAACTGCTGATATGCAGCGATGCGGTTCAGCGCACCTTCCAGTTCACGCCCCGACCCTACGATGCGATTTGCAACAAATTCCAGCACCTCAGGGGGGATGAGGACTGCCGGATCCCGCTTCAGCATCGTTTCGTATCGGCTGGCAAGGATACGCCGACGTGTCTCAAGATCTGGGCTCTCGATATCCACCACCAGACCACCCATCAGGCGCGAGCGCATACGCTGGTCAATCGCGTCAAGCTGAGCGGGGGGCACATCTGCTGCCACAATCACCTGCCGGCGAGAATCAACCAGCGAATTGAAGGCGTTGCAGAACTCCTGCTGCATCGTCTTGCCTTGCAGGAACTGAAAATCATCAATCAGCAGCACGTCAACTGCAGCAAACTGATCCTTGAAGGCCAAAGTATCACGCTGACGAAGCGCCATAACGAAATTGATCATGAAGCGTTCGGCCGTAAGGAACATCACCATGCGGTCCGGCCAGCGTTCACGCACGCGGTGAGCAACGGCTGAGAGCAAATGGGTCTTTCCCAGCCCTGAGCCGGCATGAACAAAGAGGGGATTGAAGCTGACGGCTGAGCCCGGCGCGGCCTCAGCCACGCGGCACATGGCAGCATGTGCCAGTTGGTTCGATGGGCCAACAACGAAGGTTTCGAAGGTTTGGCTGGGGTCGATCTGCGGTGCGCGGTCCGCAGCAGCCTGGACTGCCGCCAAAACCGGAGACACTGCGCCCGATTGTACGGCAGGCTGGGCAGCCACAGCGTGATCCTCCTGAACAGGACGCACCGCTGTAAGTCCACCGCGCGTACGAACACGCACCACTAGGCTCTCGAAGGGACCGAGTTCCGCCTCGCCGATCTTCTGTAGCCTCGATACATAATGAGTTTCGATCCAGGATTTCAGAAACCGCGTCGGCACGGACACGACCAAGCGGCCGGAGGACAATTCCTCAATCTCCATGCGGGCAAACCAGGAAGTGTAGAGATCCTCACCGAGCTCGGCGCGAAGCCGTTGCGCGACCCGATCCCATCTCTTTTTCACATCCGGCTCTAAAGTCATATCTTCCGAATCCCCCGGCACGCATTCTGCGTCGTGCCATCATCGTGCGCCCAAGCCAGTGGCTTGACCGCCTTACTCCATTCTTGAATTGATTCAGCCCGTTTAGCCGGGACAAGGACCGTACATGGCCCTTTCCGATCTGATTATCCCACGCCCCTGCTGTCGCATCCGTACCTACACCGTCCTGTTGCGATAGGGATTGTCACGCACCCCACACACCCAAACCATGCGCCACCAACTGGCCGCGCGCGACACTCGAACAAACACAACCGACCGCGGGTCAAGGCTTAAGATGGACGACCATCACAACCTCGCTCTGCGCGGACGCGTAGCGACAAGCAGCGCCCGCGTCGCAGACCTTACAAAAGCGTTAACGGCGCAGGCAACCTGATTCCAGAAAAACTCCGTACACGGAATCGACTTGACACCATTGGCTACAGCCGAGGTCTCCCAGGGCGCACTCTAACATCCTGAGATCACTCGGGTTTTGTTAGTGCAGGGAACCCCGAGCGAGCACTCTGCGAACGCTGCAACTTTTGCGCCCGGAAGAGGAGATGGCCAGTAGACGCTGCGGCAACCCCTGACACACAGGCGATGACACTTATAAGTACTTGAAAAACAAATAGAATATATGCGCAAGACGCTCCGTCCCCGGATGATTGCGGTGCCTGTGGACGAACAAAAAACGCCGGGCCTTTATGGCCCGGCGTCTAACAATTTCTACAGTTTTGCAACCGAAAGATGAACTCGATCAGGCTTTGATGGCCTTTATCCTGGCCGACAGGCGCGACACCTTGCGAGACGCGGCATTCTTGTGAAGAACACCCTTGCTGGCACCCCGCATGAGCTCGGGCTGCGCAGCCTGCAGAGCCGCCTGAGCTTCAGCCTGGTTGCCAGCCGCGATGGCCTCCTCAACCTTGCGCACGTGGGTGCGGATCCGGCTTAAACGGCTCTTGTTGATTTCAGTGCGGCGGCTGGCAACGCGGGTCGCCTTTTTCGCCGATTTCGTATTGGCCATCGGGCTGTTGTCCTACTTCTCGTGAATAGACTTGACGGGCTCAGACCACGACCAACCGCCCACTGTTTTCAAGCAAGCGGCCAGAACCGGCCCATCGGGATGGCGGGCTTATAGTGAGGCATCAAAGCCCCGTCAATGGCCCCACTGAAGCAGCAACAGATTGGCGGCAGCCAAGCTGGCTGGAGACCAAGGCAACCAAATGGAAGTCACAGGGTGACTGGAGCCCAGATGGGATATCCGCCTCCGCCACGGCGACAGAGGCGGCAGCCGCATGGCCCCGTTCTAGGCTTGGATCAGACTTCCATTTTGCGACTTGGGCAAGCAAAGGCTTATGACCCTCCCCCTGGCCGTTACTGCCCACTGCCGAACTCCCATGACCGGATGGCGCGATCCCAAACAGGCCGGTTGCCCGCGCTAGGGTTTTTCCCAGCGACCGCTTTTCTCCGATCGGAAGAAGGCGTCAATGATGCGCATGTTCTGGATTGCGTCGTCCACGCCCCAGCCAAGCTTCTGCCGACCACGGACGACACGGCCAAAGTCCTCAGCCTGAAGCTGATATTGGTCCGAGACAGGCAGTTCGTGCCAGCTGCCCACATTCATTGTCATACCCTGCAGGAAGAACCGGTTGGGCTTTTCAGGTGGTGCGTTGAATGGAATCTCGATCTCGATGCGACCCTTGCTTCCGAGAATATTGACCCGCTGATAGGGCGCAAGCTGGGTGGAAACGGCGAAGGAGAGCTGCCGGCCTTTGCCGAAATCAGCAAGCCCGCTGGCGAGCCGATCGGTTCCAAAGCGCGGATCGCGATCAAACGTGGCGGTGACCCTCAGCGGTTCGGCGCCAAAGATATAGCGCGAAACCGTGATGGGATAGCAGCCGATGTCAAGAAGCCCACCGCCGCCAATCATGGCCTGATTCCGGACATTCTTCGGATCGCGATTGAAGTAGGAGAATAAGACCTGAATGGCCCTCACATCACCGATCGACTTGCGGCGGACCAGATCATGCACGGCAATCCACTGGGCAGCGTGACGCACCATAAAGGCTTCGGCGACGATGATGCCCTTGGGCACCTTACGTAACTTCTCTGCCTCACGGGCAGTCATGGCAATGGGCTTCTCGCATAGGACGTGCTTGCCTGCCCGAGCCGCCTGCAGTGTCAGCGGCACATGCAGATGATTGGGCAACGGGTTGTAGACTGCTTCGATTTCCGGATCAGCCAGCATGTCCTCATAGGAGCCATAAGCCTTCGGTATGCCAAGCTTCGCAGCCCAATTCTGAGCGGTCTTGCCGCGGCGCGACGAAATCGCCACGACTGCCAGCTCCCGGCTCTTGAGCATCCCGGGGATGACTTTGGCGACGCCAATGTTGGCTGTTGAAATTATGCCCCATCTCACCGGTTTCATGATTGAATTCCTTCTTCTAGCCGGGACCCGTTCTAAACCCCGGCGCCTTGAATTGAAAGGTGACCGAACCATCAGGCTCGTACGGAATGTACCGCGCCATCTTTGACCCTGCCACCTTGATTCCGGAAAGATGCCTTCACATATGAGGAAAGTGCCGGGGGCGCCGCCAGAAGGGTCCCAGGCCAATTGCTGCTTTACGAGGGCAAAATGACCAGACTTTCTGTTTTTTCTTCCCCCCTGCTGCTTGGCTTTGACGAGCTCGAGAGAATGCTCGACAGAGCATCAAAAACCTCAGGGGACGGCTATCCGCCATATAACATCGAACGCCTGCCCAAAGTCGATGGCGAAGCGGAAAGGATGCGCATCACACTGGCCGTTGCAGGTTTTGGCCGGGACGAACTTGATGTGACGGTGGAAGAGAACCAGCTCATCATCCGTGGTCGCCAGAAGGATGAGGACGGCCGGTCCTATCTGCACCGCGGCATCGCCGCGCGCCAGTTCATCAGAACCTTCGTTCTGGCAGATGGCATGGAGGTGGCTGGTGCGAGACTTGCGAATGGGCTCCTCGAAATTCATCTCGAACGACCGGAACCGCGGCGTGTCATTCGCCGTATTCAGATTGGAGGCTGATGACATGACTGAGATCAACAGCAAGAAGACCGTTGAGCTGACCACTCAGGACCTGGCTCAGCTCGGCGAGGGCGCCCTGGGCTACATTCGGGAGATTGAGATGCAGGAGGCTCAGCGCCTTTTGGGCAAGCAGGCCCACGTGGCGCCAGAGGCGCGGCTCTACTGCCTGTATAACGCCGATGGTACGCCCGTCTCGATTTCAGGATCGAGAGAAGCCGCACTCGGAAGCGCCTTCGAACATGAGCTTATGCCCATGAGTGTTCATTAGATCAGTCAACGAACTGATCGGTGAACACCGCAAGAGCAAGACCAATGCATGGTGGGGAGGCGACGGGAGCGGGCGGTCATGCTCTCCGGTTTCTGCCTGATCCAGAGATCCGTCGCTCCACACTGTCTGGGGCAGGCGCCGCTTGCCTCGTACCGCTTCCACAGGGTGACTTCGCCACAATCGACCAGACTTGAACGTCATCTCCCCAGCCAGGGACATGTAGGTCCTCTGGAGAGGTCAGGCGGCAGAGGCGTTTGGCGCCGGATTGGCCGCAGGTTCCGTAAGGATGGCATACAGACCCTCTGAGTCATCCGTGCCCCGCAACTTGGCGACAACAGCCGGATCACGCAACATCCGTGAAATACGGGCAAGCGCCTTCAGGTGATCAGCCCCCGCGTGCTCGGGCGCAAGCAGCACGAAAACGAGATCGACGGGCTGTCCATCGACCGAGTCAAACTCGACAGGTACTGCAAGCCTGGCAAACAGCCCGTACACCCGGGAAATGCTAGGCAGCTTACCGTGCGGGATGGCGATGCCCTGACCTATTCCCGTCGAGCCCAGTTTCTCACGCTGGAACAGCGTCTCGAAGATCAGCCGGTGATCAATTGCCACGCGGTTTGCAAGAACCTGAGACAGCTCCTGGAGCAACTGCTTCTTGTTTTGGGCCTTGAGGCTAGCCAGTACCGACTGCTTATCGATGATCGAGTCGAGAGTCATGCTGGATATGGTCCGTGAGACTTGTGTGAACATCAGACCGGCGGCTGGGGATCTACCCAACCGATGTTGCCATCGGCCCGCCGATAAACGAGATTGAGCCCCCCATGCCCGCCGTTGCGGAACAGCAGAAATGGTTGGGTCGAGATGTCGAGCTGCATCACCGCCTCGCCAACAGTAAGCTCGGGCAGGCTTACGCCCGTTTCCGCCACCACCACCGGGTGCCCGGGTTCCGGCTCTTCGGTCGCGGCGGCAATCACATAACTTTGCGCCTCAAGACGGCGGACGGGCTCACGCCTGCTGCGATGATGGTCTTTCAGCCGCTGTTTGTAGCGCCGAAGTTGCTTCTCGAGATGGTTGGCGGCCTCATCAAAACTCGGACGGGCATCGCTGGCATGCCCCTCCGCCTGCAGGACGAGCCCTGTCGCGAGGTGAAGGTCGCAGTCGGTTGTGAACCCAGCGCGCTGCTTCTCCACGGTGACATGTCCATGCACCGTGCCCTCGAAGTACTTGCTCTGGATCTGTTGAAGCCGTTCCTGAATGTGGCTCCGCAACGCATCACCGACATCAAGATTCTTGCCAGTCACTTTTATCTGCATGGTCGTCGCAACAATCCCTGCTTCGCCCGATCCTACAGATGGGCGTGTTTGCCTAGTCCGTCAACTGGCCCGTCAAGCTTGCCTGAAACCCTCGCGGCGCCAGTTGCGCCGCAACATGAAACCTTCGCTGGGCCTCTCCCAAAGCCCTTCGCTGCGAAGCGCGCGGAAACTAGTCGAGTGGCCGCTTCCCGTCAACGTTCTTCGCGGCGCATCACCCTGGCTTCACGACGGCGCTGGACAGAAGAGGGAATTCCCAATTCCTCTCTGTACTTAGCGACAGTACGCCGAGCAATCTCAATGCCTGACGCCCGCAACCTCTCGACCAGCATGTCATCCGAGAGAACGTCTGTCCCTTCCCCGGCAATCAGGGCGCGGATGCGGTGGCGAACCGCCTCCGCGGAATGCGCGTCACCACTCGAGTCGGCAGATGCAATCGAAGTGGTAAAGAAATATTTGAATTCGAAGATTCCACGTGGTGTGGCCATGTACTTGTTCGATGTTACACGGCTGACGGTCGACTCATGCATCTCGATTGCATCAGCGACCGTCCTCAGGTTGAGTGGCCGGAGATGTTGCACGCCAAGCACTAGAAATGCATCCTGTTGGCGGACAATTTCGCGTGCAACCTTGAGAATCGTTCGTGCCCGCTGATCCAGGCTCTTGACGAGCCATGCTGCGCTTGTCTGGCATTCAGTCAGAAAGAGGCGATCCTGATCGCGGGCTGATGCCGATACTCTTGCCAAATATTGATTGTTGACGAGCACCCGCGGCAAGGTCTCGCTGTTGAGCTCAACTGTCCAGGCACCGTCGGGTGAGGCGCGGACCGTGACGTCAGGAATGACCGGCTGGACAGGTTCTCCGCCAAAAGCATGCCCGGGCTTCGGATTGAGCGCACGCAGCTCCGCAATCATGTCTTTCAAGTCATCAAGGTCAACCCGGCATAAGTTCTTCAATGTGGCATAATCCCGTCGCGCAACGAGATCGAGATTTTCAAGCAATATTGCCATGGCAGGATCAAACCGGTTCCGCTCGCGCAGCTGGAGCATCAGGCATTCACCAAGATCACGGGCAAATACCCCGGGTGGATCACAGGCCTGAAGCTTACGCAACACCCGCTCGACCTGAGCCGGGGTTGTTCCAAGAGTGTCTGCAATACCTACAATTCCCGCAGTAAGATAACCGGTCTCATCCAGCATCCCGACAAGATGCTGACCAATTATGCGCTCAGCGGGGTCAGAGAGGAGCAGCATCATCTGATCAGTCAAATGTTCAGAAAGTGTTTGCGGACGGCTGATGGTTGCAGCAAAATCCAAAGTATCTGAATCTGTGGGCAAATGGCCTTGAGGACGAAGGGAAGACCAGCCCGAGTCAGACGGGCCGGCAGACGCCTGACGATGAGCGGCATCAGCCCGGGCCTCATGGGTATAGACGTTGTCCAGGTCGGTATCGAGCGTGGTTAGCCGTTCTTGCGGATCGCTCGATGATGTCAAGGCACTGACAACGTCAGGCTGGCTATCAGGGTCTTCGGAAGCGCTGACGCGGATCTCCTGGCGTTCATCACGCTCAAGCAGTGGATTACGCTCCAGCTCCTGGTCAACAAAGGCCTGCAGTTCAATATTGGACATCTGCAGCAGCTTGATGGCCTGCTGCAATTGGGGCGTCATCACCAGCGACTGGCCCTGACGCAATTCGAGCCGTTGCTTCAGGGTCATTGTCTTTCCCTAGCGCTTCAGAGGCTGAAGTCGGTGCCAAGATAGTAGCGCCGGACATCCGCATTGCGGACAATCTCCTGTGGGGAACCCTCGGTCAGCACCTGGCCCTCATGAATAATGAGAGCCTTGTCAATGAGCTCAAGCGTCTCCCGCACATTGTGATCGGTCACAAGCACGCCAATCCCACGGGAAGTCAGCTGTCGCACCAGATTACGGATATCGTTGATGGCGATCGGATCAATGCCGGCAAAGGGCTCGTCAAGCAGCATGAACTCTGGTTCCGCTGCCAGTGCGCGGGCAATCTCTACCCTCCGGCGCTCGCCTCCGGAAAGCGCTACTGCCGGTGAATTCCGTATTCGGGTAATCGAAAATTCCTCTAGCAATTCCTCAAGTTTGGCCTTGCGCTTCGATTTTGAGCTCTCTGTCAGTTCAAGCACGGCATTGATGTTTTCTTCCACCGTGAGACTGCGGAAGATCGAGCCCTCCTGCGCAAGATAGCCAATTCCCAGCCGTGCCCTACGGTACATCGGCAGATGGGTGATATCCGCGCCATCAAGACTGATCCGCCCGCTATCAGCTGGGATGAGGCCGGTAATCATATAGAAAACAGTTGTTTTGCCGGCCCCATTCGGCCCCAGAAGCCCAACGGCTTCTCCACGCTTTACACGGAGCGAGACATCACGAACGACGGTCCGTCGCTTGAAGGATTTTCGCAATCCCTCGACCACAATTCCAGCACGATCCTGCGGAGGCACTGCCTCTGCGGTGCTGAGGCCTGTTCCTGCGTCTCTGTCACGGGCCAAGAGAGTGTCCGTCCAATGGGTTGATCTTCAAGATATGCTTCACTGAGGAACGAAACTCCCCGTGACACGTCCACCCGTCATCTTCATCCGGCTGGTCTTGAGATCAGCCTGAAGCTCATTGCCAGTCAATATGGACTTGCCCTGGATCAGTTTTACGTTGCCACCGACCACGAGTTTTTCAGTCTGCGGATCGTATTTCGCCCAGTCGCCAGTGATGGTTTCGCGCGTGGTAGTGATCGTCACGTTATCCTTGGCTTCAAGCGCCGTGGCGTCCATCTTCGAGGTGCCATCCTGCTGCTTCACCTCGGCATAGATTATCGTCAACATCTCAGACTTGAGATTGGTGGTACCCCGTGTGGCATCGACTGACCCGCGGAAAACGGCTTTTTTCTCCTTGTCGAAGATTTCCATTTCATTTGCAGTCACATCAACAGGTTGTGCGGCCTGTGTCGATGGCGACGTCTGGTTTTCAGACGTCTGGTTTTGAGACATGGCAGGTGCTACAGGCAACACCAGAACCGCCAAGAGGGCTGTGGCAAGCAAGGCCTTCATCATGGGTCCGTTTCTCCATCGCCAGAACCCGCAGCAAAACGGGCCTTCACACCATTCAAGAACAGAATCCGGGCGCCGTCATCGGTTATTTGCATGCCGTTGGCATCCACAGTGCCGCCATCGTCAAAACGGACTACCACCTTAGATTTCGAAACCAGCTTCTTGTCGCGAACGGCAATGTTGGCTTGCTCCATGCGGGCCGTGAAACGGTCCGGCTGAGCCAATACGACATTGCCCTCCAGTTCCAGTGTCTTGGCACTTGTATCGTATCGCCCGGCGGCAGCCGTGACCGTGTATTCTTCACCCCCTGCACGCCGGAAACGCCCCTCCGGCATTTCAAGAAAGACCATGTTCGGTGACGCGCCATCCTGCCAGCCACGCTTGGCCTTTACCTGATATGGCTGTCTTTGCTCGTCAACACCGGAGACAGTGGATACTTCAGCCGTAATCCGATTGGGGTCTACGTCTGGAGGCGGGGTCTCCTCACGAGGCAGCAGTGACTGGAACACCCCCGCCTGGACAAGGAACGCACAGATGAACGCAACACCGATCAGAGCCGCAAGCCAACTGAGAGCTCGCGCCACACTGGCGTTGCGCAGAGCTCTTCGGGCACTGTCAGTGCGCAAAGATATCTTCCTCGGTCCAGCCGGCAAGATCGAGCGCGGCGCGCGCCGGAACAAATTTGAAGCAAGACTCTGCTACCACATCGCGACCCTCGCGGATCAGCATCTGATCTAGGCGCGCCTTAAGCTCGTGCAGATAGATCACGTCCTGGGCAGCGTATTGCTTCTGGGCGTCGGACAGCATGTGGGCACCCCAGTCCGAACTCTGCTGTTGCTTGTTGAGTTCAATACCCAGAAGCTCCCGGATCAAATCTTTCAGTCCGTGCCGGTCAGTATAGGTTCGAGTGAGCTTGGAGGCGATCTTGGTGCAGTAGACGGGCGCCACGTCAACACCAAGGTAATACCTGATCACCGCCACATCGAAACGCGCAAAATGGAAGATCTTGGTAATCGCGGGATTGGTCAAAAGGGCCTTGAGATTGGGAGCGTCGTAAGAGGAGCGATCGAGTTGCACAAGATGGGCGTTTCCATCGCCCGCAGAAAGCTGAACGAGGCAGAGTTTGTCACGGCGGGGAACGAGACCCAGCGTCTCGGTATCAATGGCCACTGACGTGCCGAACTCGATGCCCTGAGGCAGGTCACCCTTGTGAAGCTTGATTGCCATCAGAGCGTCCCGCTGTTTGCCGTGCGTAAAGGAATGGTGCCCAGAAGAGGACTCGAACCTCCACGCCTCGCGGCGCTAGTACCTGAAACTAGTGCGTCTACCAATTCCGCCATCTGGGCTAGCGTTGCGTGTCTTAGAGAGGCTTGGCAGGACTGTCAACCAACCTGCAAAGACGGCCATGGAAGCGCCGCCAGGACCTTTGCATTCGTTAAATCCGGCGGCTAATAGATCAAGACCCCCTGAATGGAGATAGACCGGTGTTCGTCCAGCCTTCCGACAGACTTATCACCATCATCGGCGGCTCCGGCTTCCTAGGACGGCATATCGTCAGAGCCTTAGCCCGCCGGGGCTATCGAATCCGCGTTGCCTGCCGTAGACCAGATCTGGCAGGGCATCTACAACCTCTGGGCAACACTGGCCAGATTGTCGCGGTCCAGGCCAATGTGCGTTACCCCGCCTCAATCAACTCCGCCTGCGAAGGCGCATATGCGGTGATCAACCTCACGGGCGTACTCTATTCGGCGGGTGCGCAAAGTTTTGATGCCGTTCATGCCTTCGGAGCCGAGACCGCAGCCCGGGCCGCCAAACTGGCCAGGGCCCAGATGTTCATCCAGATGTCGGCCATTGGTGCCGATGCGGCCTCACCTGCCGCCTATGCACGCAGCAAGGCAGAGGGTGAGGCCCGTGCGCGCGCCGCTTTCCCGGGTACCATCGTGCTTCGGCCGTCTATTGTCTTCGGACCCGAGGACTCTTTCTTCAATCGTTTCGCGTCGCTGGCAAGAACTGCACCGTTCCTGCCGCTGATTGGTGGCGGAGAAACCAAATTTGCGCCAGTGTTCGCTGGCGATATTGCCGAGGCTGTCGTTCGGCTGGTTGATCGCGGCGAAGCCGGGGGCAAGACTTACGAACTGGGTGGTCCACAGATTCTCAGCTTCCGGCAGTTGCTGCAGTTCACACTCGATACGATTGGTCGCAAGCGATTGCTGCTTCCATTGCCGTGGGGCTTGGCCAAGCTTCAGGCGGCACTTCTCGGCATGCTCCCAAACCCGCCCCTGACGATCGACCAAGTCGAGATGCTCAGGTCAGACAATATAGTAAATGCCGAGGCTCAACGCGAAGGTCGGACACTCGAGGGTCTTGGCATTGAGCCCCAGAGCATTGAGGCCATTGTCCCGGCATACCTCTATCGCTATCGCAAAGCCGGTCAGTTCACGGCTCCTAACGGCATTCCGGAATAAATCAGGCCAAGGAGCATCAAGCCAAGCGCCACACGATAGATGGCGAAGGGCAGAAAGCTCACATGCCGCACGAGCCGCATGAGAACGGTGATGGTTCCGAGAGCGACGAAGAAGGTCAGTACCGCCGTCAGCACCATGGTGAAGGTGATGCCTGTGCCGCTGGCAAGGGCATCACCAAGCTTCAGAATGCCTGCCCCGGCAATTGCAGGAATGCCAAGCAGAAATGCAAACCGGGCAGCTTCAGGTCGCTCAAAGCCCAGAGACCGCGCTGCAGTCATGGTAATGCCGGAGCGGCTGACCCCTGGTATGATGGCAATTGCCTGAGCCAATCCGATGATGAGAGCAGGAAGCCAGGTCATGTCTGACATGCGCCGGTGCGACATGCCAAAACGATCACACAGATAGAGTAGAATGCCAAACACGATCGCATTCCAGGCGACAATGATGGGCATCTGCCGGACAATCGCCATGAAGCCGATGCGATCCAGAAGCAAGCCGAACAGCACGGCTGGAATAGTGCCAAGCACAATCAAGAGAGCAAGCTTGCCCCATGCCGTGACCCGCCCCCGCAACAGATCAAATCCACCCGCGGCAAGGTTCACACAGTCACGCCAGAAGTATACAACCACTGCAAGGAACGAGCCCATATGGACCATGACATCGGTAACAACGCCCTGATCGGGCCAGCCGGTGAGCGCTGGTACGAGCAGGAGATGGCCAGAGGATGAAATGGGCAGAAACTCGGTAATGCCCTGGATCAGCGCCAACACGACGATCTGAACAATGAGCATGAACTGGCTACTCCCGGTCTCCGCCTGGTCGGTCGGATTTGCTTGCGGCCAAGGCGGAGAGGGCTTTATACGCCATCTCATCTGGTGCAATTGCGGCAAGAGATGCCGCCATTGCCCGAGTTGCCAATCTCAAGGTTAATTTCGTCTTAAGATGCCCTCGCTCATCCACTTCACCCTTGATCCCTTCAGCCGCCGCATTCGCCTGGCACTTGCGGAATATCGTTTGCCAGTCGAATTGATCAATGAAGAACCCTGGAACCCTAGTGCTGATGTTCTGGAACTGAACCCCGCAGGTACCCTTCCAATTTTTCTGGAGAATGCAACAACCGCGATCTGCGGCATTGAAGCGATCGGTGAGTTCCTCGAGGAAACAAAGTCAGCGCTGACGTCACTCATTCCAGGCACCTCTTTCGAGCGCGCCGAGACCCGCCGGCTCATGGGCTGGTTTGACGGCAAGTTCTATGCCGAAGTCAGCGAGCCCGTCCTGACGGAAAAACTGATCCGTCGCTTCCTGCCAGCCGGACAGGGAGGCGGTGGGCCTGACGTCGCACGCGTGCGCCATGCCATGAGTCGGCTTCGTTGGCATCTTTCCTATATCGGCCACCTTGCTGACCGCCGGCCATGGCTGGCCGGGCAGTACTTTTCCCTCGCAGATCTCGCAGCTGCTGCACATCTTTCTGCCATCGACTATTTCGGTGGCATCCCCTGGGCAGACTATCCGGCAGCCGAGTCTTGGTATCAGAGGATGAAATCAAGGCCGTCCTTCCGACCACTCCTTGCCGATACTGTGCGGGGCGTGCGGCCGGCGCCGCACTATGCTGACCTCGACTTCTGAACGTGACACCTACAGCCAAGGAAATCCGAGAGAGAGCTGCAGCAGAGGGTTTTGCAGCTATTGGCTTTACACGCCCCGGTGGCAACGCAGTGCTGGCCGGACGACTCCGCCGGTTCATTGCCGATGGCCACCATGCAGGAATGAACTGGATGGCCGAGGCGGAGGCACGGCGGGCTGACCCGCTCCGCTTGTGGCCCAGTGCAAGGACCGCCGTCATGCTGGCCTACAATTACGCTCAGGATATGAGCCCGCTTGACCGACTGAAAAACACCAAGAGTGGAACAAT
>NZ_JBIIDX010000102.1:0-12993 GCF_044238155.1 Aestuariivirga sp.
TTGAACCATGAGCAAGGACAGCGCAGGTCAAGCGATACGACTTTCCAAAGTTCCTACCCGAATTGAGCACCGGCACAACTCATTCACGCCGCAAACAACATCCTCTTCCTCTGGCCGTCCTCGACTGCGTCCACCAGACACCAACTATTTTCGAGGCCTCCGCAAATCCCCGCAAGACGATCGCACCGACATCTGACGAACAGACCCCACAAATACGCATCATCATGAGGGGCATTACTCATTTTTACTATTAAAATAACTTTTGTATAGATCTCATTACTACTGTCAAGTCGTTTTGTCGATGCTCCAGCGGACTGCTCTTGCGAACGCCCTGCGTGAACCTTCTCCAACCTCTTTAGCTCAACGGATCAGCAATACTGGTGCAGCAGCAACTCCTGTTTTGAAATCATCGGCCGCCACAGGCCGAGTAAAAAGAATTTCGAAGGAACGACCCCGATCCAACAGGCGACGGCTGTGCAGTTTCGCTCTCCTGGCTCGATACACAAGCAAGCTGTTGAGCCTTGGTCGCCTGAAGACAATCGCGGCGGCTGCAAGTCACCATCAAAAAACCAGTTTTACTCTTTGCCGGGCTCGGCTAACTAAGGCTATGCTTGCCAAATGGAGTCAGATCACATGAGAACAAAAACCCGTGCTCTTGGTTCTGCCGTACTCGCACTTTTCGCGAGCACGGCATCTGCCCAGTCAGACGGTACGGGGGATCTTGCCCGCAGGGCGGAGATTCTGCAGGACGTGATCTACGCCTATGCCTATGAGTGGGACGGCAAGGACTGCGCTGCCTGGGCGCAGCTGTTCACGGCCGATGGCGTGTTCGACCTGTCCGGGAGTGCAAGCCTCGCTGCAACGGCAAGGCGGGCCGAGGGAACGGAACAGATTCGCGCCTTCTGCGAAAAGCGCATGAGCACCGTGCTCGCCGATGTCTCGTCGCACCACTTCATGACCAACACCGTGTTCGGCAAACTGACGCCCGATAGCGCCGAAGCAAGGACCTATGCCTTCGTCACATGGCGAAAGAACACCGATCCGGTTCCCGTGGTTCAGAATTCAATCATCTACCGGGATGTGATCGTAAGGCAGAACGGCAAGTGGCTGCTCAAGGAGCGCTACGTCGAGTGATCGGCTGCGTCGCGGGTGGCGCGGCGCGGTCCGTAGCCGAATCGTGCAGCCTGGGCAGGAAAGCGGCGGTGCAGCCAGCCGCCCAGGGCAACCACGCCGCGGCGCTGGGCACGGCGCACCGGTGGCAGGTCCACCGCCAGTATCGCCAACCCAACCGGCACCATCCAGAAACCCAGCACCGGCAGAAAGCCGAGGACACCACCCGCCACCATGCCCCCGCCCAGCGCCATGCGCAGGGCCGGATGGCGCGGCAAATGAAGACTGCGGCCCAGAAGGTTGATCTTCGCCATGCTGGTGTGAACTCCCGATGAGACTGATATATATGGGGTGGGCGCAGCCTGGAGAAAACGCTTTTCCGGACCGGCGGGCTCTGCTATAGCGCGGCCAATTCCCCGATAGCTCAGTTGGTAGAGCATTCGACTGTTAATCGAATGGTCCCTGGTTCGAGTCCAGGTCGGGGAGCCAACCGCCTCAGGCCCGGCGGCCCGGCCTGCCCTCCGCGTCGAGACAGGCAGCCCCGCCGGACAGGCACGAACCGCGGGCACTGTCCCGTTCAGAGGAGATCATCGATGAAGCTGAAGTTCCTGGCCCGCGCGGCCATGCTGACCGCAGGTGTGGTTCTGGCCGCCGCTGCGGCACAGGCTGCCGAGCCGGTCAACCCGCATGTGCCACTTGCCAAGACGATCGGCAAGCCGGTGAACCAGGCCCCGGTGCCCTCGCTCGGCGTGGTCAACTCGGACGGGGCCACGCTTGCCGACGGCAAGCTCACGCTGACCGGCGTCAGCAACAACATCATCGTCTTTGCCGACCGCCCGGTGCGGGCTGCCGGACATGAAACGATGGAAATGTTCCTGTCGCGCTGGGGCGATGGCAAGGACAGCTTCGCCAAGGACCCGCCGAATGCCACCATCTCGGTGCTGGGTGGTGAACAGGGCGGAGTTGCCGATGCCGTGGTCGTCATCTCCAACCCGAAGCTCGAGAACGGCAACCTGACCTTCGACGCCAAGGTTCTCGAAGGCGACCTCGCCGGCGTCAAGGGGCCTGCCGCGCTGTTCATCGACTCGTGGGCGGTGTTGCCCGATGGCGTCGTGGTGCATGGCCACCACGGCTGGTATGGCGATCCGGTCTATGGTGCACCGGTCTACGCGCCGCCCGTCTATGCCCCGCCGCCGGCCTACTATCCGCCGCCGGCCTGCGGCTATTACCCCTATCCGCCCTGCTACTGAGCAGGCCTCTCACCAACACAGAGCGCCGGACGGGGGTCCGGCGCTTTTTCATGCCTCGGCATTTGACGGAGCCCTCCCCCATGGGGCATGTCTAATCGCATGGATATCAAGCAAGACGTCATCGCCGCCATCGGCAACACGCCGCTCATCAAGCTGCGCAAGGCCTCGGAACTCACCGGCTGCACCATCCTGGGCAAGGCCGAATTCATGAACCCCGGCCAGTCGGTGAAGGATCGCGCGGCGCTGTTCATCATCCGTGATGCCATGGCGCGGGGCGAGCTGAAGCCCGGCGGCACGATCGTGGAGGGAACGGCGGGCAACACCGGCATCGGCCTCACGGTGGTTGCCAATGCGCTGGGCCTGCGCAGCGTGATTGTCATCCCCAACACGCAGTCGCAGGAAAAGAAGGACGCGCTGCGCCAGCTGGGCGCCGAACTTGTCGAGGTGCCCGCGGTTCCCTACAAGAATCCGAACAATTACGTGAAGTATTCAGGCCGCCTCGCAAAGGCGATGGGCGCGGTGTGGGCCAACCAGTTCGACAATGTGGCCAATCGCAAGGCCCATATCGAGACCACGGCTCCCGAAATCTGGGCGCAGACCGATGGCAAGGTCGATGGCTTCGCCGCCGCGGTGGGCTCCGGCGGCACGCTGGCCGGGGTCTCGATGGGCCTCAAGGCAAGAAACCCGAGGGTCAGGATCGCGCTGGCCGATCCAATGGGGGCAGCCCTCTACAACTGGTACAAGCACGGGGAACTCAAGGCCGAGGGATCGTCGATCACCGAAGGCATCGGCCAGGGCCGGATCACCGCCAATCTCGAGGGCGCCATCGTGGACGACGCCTTCCAGATCCCCGATGCCGAGGCCATTCCCATTGCCTTCGATCTTCTCGAACATGAGGGCCTGTGCATGGGTGGCTCGACCGGCGTGAACGTGGCAGGCGCCATGCGGCTCGCCAGGGAGATGGGCCCCGGCCACACGATCGTGACCATTCTCTGCGACTATGGCACGCGCTATGCCTCGAAGCTGTTCAACCCGGCCTTCCTGCGCGAGAAGAACCTGCCGGTTCCGGCCTGGCTCGAAAAGGTGCCGCAGGTTCCCGACGTCAGCGAAGCGGTGCCGGCGTGAGCACGGACCTGCTGTTCCGCGATGACGCCTTCCTGAGGCACTGCACGGCAACTGTCACCGGCGTCAACGATCGCGGCGGCATCCTGCTCGACCGCACGGTGTTCTATGCAACCGCCGGTGGCCAGCCCGGTGACAGGGGCCTGATCCGCTGGGCAGGTGGCGAGGTGGCCATCGCCACCACCGTCTATGACGAGGCCAAGGACGTGGTGCATGTGCCCGCCGAGGGACAGGCCGTACCACCGGTGGGTACCGCGGTGACCGCCGAACTCGACTGGGACAACCGTCACCGCAACATGCGCGCCCACACGCTGATGCATCTGCTGTGCGCATCGGTGCCGTTTCCGGTCACCGGCGGGGCCATCAACGAGGATGGCGGGCGCATCGACTTCGACATTCCCGAAGGCCAGATCCCCGACAAGGTGACGCTCACCACCACGCTGAACCGGTTGGTCAGCGAGGATCACCCGGTGAGCTTCCGCTGGATCACGGACGAGGAAATGGCCGCCAACCAGCACCTGATCCGCACCATGTCGGTGAAACCACCGACGGGCACAGGCCGGGTGCGGCTGGTCATGATCGGGCACGACGGCAATGTGGATCTGCAGCCCTGCGGCGGCACGCATCTGGCCTCGACCGCAGCGATCGGACCCGTGACGGTGGCCAGGATCGAGAACAAGGGCAAGATCAACCGGCGCATCAGGGTGGTGTTTCAATGAGCGGCGATCTGGTTTCCACGGAATGGCTGGCCGCGCATCTCGCCTCGCCGGACATCGCCATTCTCGATGCCTCCTGGCATCTGCCGACTGCCGGGCGTGACGCGAAGGCGGAGTTTCTCGAACGCCACATTCCGGGGGCTCAGTTCTTCGACATCGACGACGTGTCGGACACCACCTCGCCGCTGCCGCACATGCTGCCCTCGCCCGAAAAATTCGCCTCGCGCATGCGGAAGCTGGGCGTGGGCGATGGCAAGCGCGTGATTGCCTATGACTCGGCAGGCCTGTTTTCGGCAGCGCGCTGCTGGTGGATGTTCAAGGTGTTCGGCCACCAGGACGTTGCCGTGCTCGACGGTGGCCTGCGCAAATGGATCGCTGAAAACCGTCCGCTGGCAGATGGCCCCGCCATCAAGCCGCAGGAACGCCATTTCACGCCGCGCTTTCGCACCCTGATGGTGCGTGACCTGGACGAGGTGGCAGCGGCCCTTGCCTCCGGCGGGGCGCAGGTCGCCGATGCGCGGTCCGGCAGCCGCTTTCGCGGCGAGGAACCCGAGCCACGCCCGGGTGTGCGCCCGGGACACATGCCGGGGGCACGCAACGTGCACTATGCCAGCCTGCTCAACGGCGATGGCACGATCAAGCCGCCTTCCGAACTGGCGGCCATCTTTGGCTCCGCGGGCATCGATGTATCAAGGCCGGTGATCACCACCTGCGGCTCCGGCGTGACGGCAGCAATCCTGACGCTGGCCCTCACCCTGCTGGGAGCGAGGGAACACGCACTCTACGACGGTTCATGGGCCGAGTGGGGCGCAAGCCCCGCTGCACCGGTGGCAACAGGCGCCTGAGTCCGCCAGGCGGACTCAGCGCACCGGTGGAGTGTATTGCAGGCCGCCATCCATCCACAGCGCATTCTTGCCGCGGGCAATCTTGAGGGGCGAGCCCTCACCCACGTTGCGCTCGAAGATCTCGCCGTAATTGCCGACCGCCTTGATGGCATTCTCAGCCCAGTTCTCTTCAAGCCCGAGGCCGATGCCAAAGCCAGCCGAGGAGCCGTCAGGACCAGGCACGCCCAGCAGGCGCTGCACCTCAGGGTCGGCGGAGGTCGACTTCATTTCCTCGACGTTCTTCGAGGTGATGCCAAGTTCCTCGGCATTGACCAGCGCGAAATAGGTCCACTTCACGATGTTGAACCAGGCATCGTCGCCCTGGCGCACCACGGGACCCAGCGGCTCCTTGGAAATGATCTCGGGCAGAACGCGGTTGTCATCGGGCGCCTTCATCTCAAGGCGCAGCGCGTAGAGGCCGGACTGGTCTGTCGAATAGGCGTCGCAGCGGCCGTCCTCATAGGCCGCGATCACCTCGTCGTTCTTGTCGAAGGCCAGGAGCTTGTAGTCCATCTTGTGAGAACGGAAGAAATCCGCGATGTTGAGCTCCATGGTGGTGCCGGTCTGGGTGCAGACGGTGAGCCCGCTCATATCGTTGACGGACGCTACCTTCGGCGTGCGCGCCGTGTTCACGATGAAGCCCTGCCCATCGTAATACATGATACCTGCGAACTTCAGACCGCTCGACGTGTCGCGGCTCATGGTCCAGGTGGTGTTGCGTGACAGAACGTCGATGTCGCCCGACTGCAGCGCCGTGAAGCGTTCCTTGGCGGTAAGCGGCACGAACTCGACCTTCCGCGGATCGCCCAGCACGGCAGCAGCCACAGCACGGCAGAAGTCGACGTCCATGCCCGTCCAGTTGTTCTGAGCATCCGGCATGGAGAAGCCCATCAACCCCTTGCTGACGCCGCAGGTGAGCACGCCCCTCTGGCGTACCTCTTCCAGCGTGCCGGCGGTTGCCGCGCCCGTGGCGGCCGTGCCCAGCAGCGCACCGAGCAGGAGGGAAGCGAGCCTGGTTTTCATCACGACATCCTTTGTCTCATGGCATCCGGAGCGGATTCGCCGCAGCGCCGCTTCATGACCCAAAACAATCGGAAAACGGGTGTCAGGTCAAGGAGAAAGCTGCCGTCCGACGGCGGCGACGAGAGCCGCGACGGTATCTGCCCCTGGCGCTTCGGGTTTTTCAGGGCGGGTCATCATGATGACCGGACTCTGCGTCATCCGGGCTGCGTCCAGTTTCTCCCGGCCGAGGGCTCCACCGGCATTCTTGCTGACCAGATGGGTGATCTGGTGACCCCGCATCAGTTGCATCTCGGATTGCACGCTGAAGGGCGGACGCTCGCGCAGCACGATCCAACCGGCTGGAGGATCATCCGCCGGAGCCTCGATCATCCGGGCGACGCCCGAAATGTCGTTGCGCCTGAAGAAGGGAGCGAGCTCCTTGCGGCCGATGGCAAGAAGGCAGCGCGCTCCTGCGGGCAGAGCCGCAGCCGCCTCTGCCGCCGAACCGACCTCGATCCAGAGGTCACCCGCCTGGCGCTGCCAGGCCGGCCGGTCGAGCCGCAGCAGCGGCACGCCGAGGGCGACACAGGCTGCATGCGCATGCCGCGAGATCTGTGCGGCAAAGGGATGGGTGGCATCGATGACGAGCGAGACGTGCCAAGACTCGAGATAGGACCTGAGACCCTCGACACCGCCGAAGCCACCAGTCCGCAGGCGGCCCGCAGGACGCTCGGGGCTGGAGGTGACGCCGGCCAGCGAGGTCACCACATCATGGCCGCGCCCGACAAGGATACGGGCGATCTCGCGGGCATCACGCGTGCCGCCAAGAATGAGAACCGGGCTAGCCGGCATGGGCGATGATCGCGCCATCACGCGACACGATGATCACGTCGGCCGCAACCGGCGCACCGGAAAGCACGGCCTGCACGGTCTTCAGCGCCGCCGCCGCGACGCGGGCCGCCAGATCCGTTTCGCGCGCCATCTCGAGGACTTCAAGAGCGGTATTGGCCGCCAGCACCCTGTCGGGCGGCACGGCGGGGCACAGCGCGGCGAGCCAGGCGAGATCGAGCTGCGAGCGGCCAGAGTGCAGGTCCAGAGCGCCCTGCCCCAGCTTGCAGATCTTGGCAAAACCACCCCCGATCGTGACGCGCGGCACCGGATGGCTGCGCAGATATTTGAGCAGGCCGCCCGCGAAGTCGCCCATGTCAAGCATGGCCTCAAGCGGCAGCCGATAATGTGCGCGGATGGCATCCTCGGAGGTCGAGCCGGTCGATCCTGCAACATGGCCGAGCCCCATGGCGCGAGCCACGTCGATGCCACGATGAATGGAGGATATCCACGCCGCGCAGGAAAACGGATTGACGATGCCGGTGGTGCCAAGGATGGACAGGCCACCGACGATGCCGAGCCGCGGGTTCCAGGTCTTGGCGGCGATCTCGGCACCGCCCGGAATGGAAATCTCGATCTCGACATCGCGGCCGCCCATCTCCTCCACCACCTCGCGCATCATCTGGCGCGGCACCGGGTTGATGGCAGGCTCGCCCGGCGGCACGGGCAGGCCGGCGCGCGTGACGGTTCCGACCCCGGGACCGGCGATGAAGCGAATGCCCGAGCTACCCTCGCGCAGGGTGGCCACCACCATGCAGCCATGGGTGACATCGGGATCATCTCCCGCATCCTTGATGATTCCCACACGCGCCCAGCCGACGCCAGCCTCGGTCATGGCCAGGGCAAATGACGGGGTTTCCCCCTTGGGAAGGCGGATCGTGACCGGGTCCGGAAACTGCCCGGTCCGCAATGCCGCAAACGCCGCCTTCACTGCCGCGGTTGCGCATGCGCCGGTTGTCCAGCCTCGTCTTAACTCGCCTTCGGGCTTCTCACTTCGCATCGGCCCACTGTATAAGGCGGCCATGGCACTTGGACCAACGAAAAGGATCGGCGAATGGCTGAGCGCAGGCGAGCGCCCAACCGGCTTTGCGCGACTTGATTCCGAAGGTTTTCCGGCCTTCGAACCCGGCTGGGTCTGGCTGGTGGGCGCCGGGCCCGGCGCGCCGGGCCTGATGTCGCTGCTGTGCTACCATGCGCTGCAGACCTGCGACGTGGTCGTTTACGATGCGCTGGTGAACCCGGACATCCTGCGCTGGGTGAAGATCGGCGCCGAACTCGAATATGCGGGCAAGCGCGGCGGCAAGCCCTCGCCCACCCAGCGCGACATCACGCACCGGCTGATCGAACTCGCGCAGGCGGGCAAGCGCGTGTTGCGGCTCAAGGGCGGAGATCCCTTCATGTTTGGCCGCGGCGGCGAGGAATGCCAGCACCTGGCCCTCGCCGGCATACCCTTCCGCATCGTGCCCGGGATCACATCGGGCATTGGCGGCCTGGCCTATGCCGGGATGCCCGCAACCCACCGTGACACCAATCATTCCGTGATCTTTCTCACCGGCCATGATGCAACAGGCTCGATGCCCGCCAACGTCAACTGGGGGGCGATCGCGATGGCCTCGCCGGTGATCGTGATGTACATGGCCCTCAAGCACATGGGCGAGATTGCCACAGCCCTGATGGCAGGCGGTCGCGGCGGCGATGACCCGGTCACCATCGTGTCGAATGCATCGATGCCCCACCAGCAGGCCGCACAGACAACGCTGGCGGAAGCCGGAGCCTTCATCACGGCCCACGACCCACCCACACCCGCCATCATCGTCGTTGGCCGTGCCGCCGACTGGCGCGGCCTGCTCGACTGGTACAAGGGACCGATGCGGGAGAACCCGATTGGGTAACGGATCTTCCGGCCGTCCTTGCCGGCTGCATGAGCTCTGCGCCGCCACATGAGCGCCCCGTGCAAGGCTCTCGTCATCGCGGCGCCCGCATCGGGAAGCGGCAAGACGCTGCTGACTCTCGGCCTGTTGCGCGCCTTCCGCGACAGCGGTGTGCGGGTTGCTGCAGTCAAGCTGGGGCCTGACCACATCGACCCGCGCTTCCACGAGGCCGCTTCCGGCAGAACCTGCTTCAACCTCGATGGATGGGCGATGTCGCCTGACCAGATCTCCGCAATTCTGCGCGAGGTGTCACGCGAGGCCGATCTCCTGATCATCGAGGGCGTGATGGGCCTGTTCGACGGGCCGCGCGGCGCCAGGGGTTCGACGGCCGATGTGGCAGCCCTGCTCGGCCTGCCCGTGCTGCTGACACTCGATTGCCGCCATCAGGCGCAATCGGCGGCGGCGCTGGTCCATGGCTTCGACAGTTTCCGGCCCGACACCAGGCTCGCGGGGGTGATCCTCAACCGGGTCGCAAGCGAGCGCCACGAGCACCTGCTGCGCGAGGCACTGCCACATCAGGTGATTGCCTGCCTGCGCAATGACCAGGCGCTGAACTGGCCTTCGCGCCATCTCGGCCTCGTGCAAGCGCAGGAAAACCCCGCTCTCGAGCAGTTCGTGCGCGATGCGGCGCGGCGCGTCAGCCATCCCGACCTGCTGAACCGGCTGCTTGACCTCGCAACCGCCCCGAACCTGCCGGCCACCACCGGCATCAGCCGACCGCTGCTGAAGCCGCTCGGCCAGAGCATTGCCATCGCAGCAGACGACGCCTTCAGCTTTGCCTATCCGCATGTGCTGGAGGGATGGCGGAAGGCGGGCGCGGCGCTCTCGTTCTTCTCACCACTGGCCGACCAGCCGCCAGATCCGCACGCCGATGCGGTGTTCCTGCCCGGCGGCTATCCGGAGCTGCATGCCGGGCGGCTGGCTGCGGCCAGCCACTGGCTTGCGGGGCTGCGCGCCCATTCGGGCCTCGTCTATGGCGAATGCGGCGGCTACATGGTGCTGGGCGAGGGGCTGACCGATGCCGAAGGCGTCACCCACGCCTTGGCAGGGCTGCTGCCGCTCGCCACCAGCTTCGCCAGCCGCAAGCTGCATCTGGGCTACCGCCGCCTCACGCCACTGAGCGATGCTCCGTGGTCGGATGAGCTGCGTGCGCACGAGTTCCACTATTCAAGCCTGCTCGCACAGGGCGAAGCCGACCCGCTGTTCGCGGCTCATGATGCGGCAGGCGCCGCCCTGCCCGCCATGGGCCTGCGGCGCGGCCGGGTGATGGGTTCCTATGCGCATGTGATCTGCGAGGCGCCATGACGCGCGCCATCATGTTCATGGGGACGGGGTCGGACGTGGGCAAATCGCTCATCGTTGCCGGGGTTGCCCGCGCCCTTTGCAATCGCGGCATGCGCGTGAGCCCATTCAAGCCGCAGAACATGTCGAACAATGCCGCGGTGACCGCCGACGGCGGCGAGATCGGCCGGGCCCAGGCGCTGCAGGCCCGCGCCGCCCGGGTGGACGCCAGCGTCCACATGAACCCGGTGCTGCTCAAGCCCGAGACCACCACCGGCGCACAGGTGATCGTGCAGGGGCAGCGCCAGGGATCGATGGCGGCGCGCGACTATTTCCGAACCCGGCAGCAATGGATGTCCGCCATCCTCGAGAGTTTCCGAACCGTGGCCGCAGAGGCCGACGTCGTCCTGATCGAAGGCGCCGGCAGCCCGGGCGAGATCAACCTGCGCGCGGGCGACCTTGCCAACATGGGCTTTGCGGCGGCAGCCGACCTCCCGGCGCTTCTCATCGGCGATATCCACCGCGGCGGCGTCATCGCCTCCATCGCCGGCACATTCGCAATCCTGCCGCCTGAGGATCGTGCTCGGCTGAAAGCGTTCCTGATCAATAAGTTTCACGGTGATCCTGATCTCTTTTCTGAGGGACGGGCCTTTCTCGAGCGCGAAACGGCCACGCCGTGCGTGGGCATCGTGCCTCAGTTTGCGGCCGCAAGGCTGCTCCCGGCCGAAGATGCAGTAACACTAGAGGATTTGGCTTCAACCCACTCTGATGGCGTTGTTATTTCTGTTTTGAGATTACCAAGGATTGCCAATTTCGACGATCTCGACCCGCTGCGCCTCGAGCCCGGTGTGCGTGTCGTTTTCGTACAACCCGGCGAGCCCATTCCCGCTGCCAGCCGGCTTGTCATCATCCCCGGTTCGAAATCGACCATGGCGGATCTGGCCGCCCTGCGCGCCGAAGGCTGGGATATCGACCTGATGGCCCACGTGCGACGCGGCGGCATGGTGCTGGGCCTGTGCGGCGGCTACCAGATGCTCGGCCAGAAGATCCATGACCCGCACGGGCTCGAAGGGACCGCGGGCAGCGTCGACGGTCTGGGGCTGCTGGCCGTCGAAACCACCCTGATGGCCGACAAGACCCTGACCCGTGTGAGTGGCGTACACGCCGCGAGCGGCCTGCCGATTTCGGGCTATGAGATCCACCTCGGTCAGACCGCGGGACCCGACTGCGCCCGGCCGTTTGCAAGGCTCGGCCAGGCGACGGATGGCGCCACCAGCAGATCCGGACAGATCATCGGCAGCTATCTGCATGGCTGTTTCGCCAGCGACCGGTTCCGCTCCCGGTTTCTGCAGAGCCTTGGCATTGCAGCGAGCACCGTGCGGTATGATCACACCATCGATGCCACCCTCGACCAACTGGCGCAGCACATGGAAACCCACCTCGACCTCGACCGTATCCTGACGCTCGCGAAGGTGCTGTGATGGACTGGCCTGTCATGGAATTCGGCCGCGCCGCGGCGGCTCTGCTCATCGAACGCCTTGCGGGCTATCCCGACGCCCTGTACGAGCGCCTGCGCCACCCGGTGGTATGGATGGGCAGCCTGATCGATGCCCTGGACCGCACGCTCAACCTGCCGGGCGTTTCGAAGCTCGAAGGCCGGCTGCGCGGGGTTGCCGCGCTGGCAATCCTGGTCGCGGCGAGCTTCGTGCCCGCCGTGCTGCTGGCACATCTTTTGTCGGCCTGGTCGTGGGGCTGGCTGGCGGAGGCTTTGCTGGCCACCACACTGATTGCCCAGACATCGATGCGCAAGCATGTCATGGCCGTCTACGACGCGCTCGGCCGCTCGCTGGCGGAGGCGCGCACGGCGGTTGGCCGCATCGTCGGGCGCGACCCCGCGCAACTCGACGAATCCGGCATTGCCAAGGCGGCGCTGGAGAGCCTTGCGGAGAACAGCTCGGACGGCATCGTGGCGCCGGTCATCTGGTATGCGCTGCTCGGCCTGCCCGGCATCGTCGTCTACAAGGCGATCAGCACGGCTGACTCGATGATCGGCCACAGGTCGGAAAAATACCTTCAGTTCGGCTGGGCCGCAGCGCGGCTCGATGATCTCGTCAACCTGCCCGCCTCGCGCCTGACGGGGCTGTTGTTCGCCGCCTGCCAGCCCGGCACTGCCCGCCAGGTGATCGCCGTCATGCGCCGTGACGCGCCGCATCATCAGTCGCCAAACGCGGGCTGGCCGGAGGCCGCCATGGCGGCCGCGCTGGGACTGCGTTTCGGCGGTCCGCGCAGCTACGACGGTGAGGTTCTCCACCTGCCCTATATGGGCGAGGGCCGCAGCGAGATGGACCGCAGCGACATCAAGCGCGGACTTGCGCTGTTTTCAAGAGCGATGTGGCTGCTGTTTGCAGCACTCGCACTGCTTTGGCTCATCCTTTGAGCTTCAAGGCAAGCCCGGCCGCCACCAGGAACACCTCGTCGGCCACGGCGGCAAGCCGCTGATTGAGACGGCCCTGCTCGTCACGGAAGCGGCGCGCCATGGCGTTGTCTGGCACGATCGACATGCCAACCTCGTTGGAGACAAGGATCACCGGCGCCGTGCAGGCCGCGAGCGCTGCGCAGAGTTCATCGCCCGCCGGCGCGATCTCGCGCTGGTGGTGCATCAGATTGCCAAGCCAGACGGTAATGCAGTCGACCAGCACAAGCCCTGCCGCCGCCTGCACGGCCTGTGCCAGATCAAGCGGCGCCTCGTGGGTGGCCCAGCCCTTACCGGCGCGGTCCGACCGGTGACGGGCAATACGCTCGGCCATCT
>NZ_JBIIDX010000103.1:0-12960 GCF_044238155.1 Aestuariivirga sp.
TCCTGCCGGTAGCTGCCATTGAACAGCACGGGCCTCACTTGCCTCTCTCCACAGATGCAACAATTGCCCGAGGCATGATCGGGCATATCGCCAAGGTACTGCCATCCGACCTGCCAGTTGTATTCCTACCTGTACAGCAGATTGGCAAATCAAATGAACATATAGACTTCGCCGGCACACTTACACTTTCCTGGGACAACGCCACCAAGAGCTGGCTTGACATCGGTGAAAGCGTTAGACGAGCGGGCGTCCGAAAGCTGGTTATCGTCACATCGCATGGTGGCAACATACCCATCATGGATGTTGTGGCGCGTGAGCTCCGGATAAGGCACGGCATGCTGGTGGTTGCTACGAGCTGGTCACGACTGGGTATCCCCGAAGGCGTGTTGACCGTTGCTGAAACGTCTTATGGAATTCACGCTGGAGACGAAGAGACCTCCATGATGCTGGCGTTGCAACCGGCGCTGGTGCGCATGGAAAAGGCACTTGACTTCAGATCGGCGCAACAAGCATTTGAACGGGAATTCGAAAAACTGCGCGGACATGGTCTGGTACAGTTTGGCTGGAAGATCGGTGATCTGAGTCGTTACGGCGCAGTCGGGAATGCAGCGGCTGCCACCTCTGAAAAGGGATGGGCAATTATAAAACATCGGGCCACAGGCTTTATTTCCGTCCTCCGCGACGTCCATGGGTTTAGCCTGGACCGCCTCCACGAACAGTTACCGGCCCATGAGTAGATTTAGAAAATGAACAGCAAGGCCAATGACCTGGAGCGCTCCGCAGCACGAGAGGCACGGTTTGGCCTGTTGTTGATCAGTCCAACGGCATTCTATGTCTTGATCTTGATGGCCGGACCACTTCTTGCGATTTCTGCATACTCTCTTCTATCGGTTGAGCCCAGAGGAGCGGGCGGCGCATTAACTCTTGGGAACTATGGCGAGGTCCTGACTGATCCAATCTTTCGCACGATCCTTCTCCGGACCATGGTTGTATCGGTTATTGCAACGTTGGCCACTGTGGCTGTGGCCTATCCAGTTGCCTATTTTGTCAGCTTTCATGTGAGTGCAAGCCGAAAGCCGCTTTGGCTGTTTCTGATCACAATACCCTTCTGGACCAGCTACATCATCAGGGTGTTCCTCTGGAAAGTAATTCTTGGCTATGGTGGTGTCATATCCTCGGCCCTCGAGATCGTCGGCATCACGACCGAGCCAATGTCCTTTATAGTCAATCCAATCATCGCCATGATCTTCACGCTTGCCCATGCATATGCACCATTCGCCATCCTTCCTATATTTGTTGCTCTGGAAAAAATTGACCGATCTTTCTTGGAAGCTGGCCGGGATCTTGGGGAAACCGCGATCGGCACATTTCTGCGAGTTACCCTGCCTTTGTCGATGCCAGGCGTTGTCGCAGCTGCACTGATCGTCTTTATTCCAACTTTCGGTGACTATGTAACGCCCGACCTCATCGCCAGCGGCAAATTCCCCATGATCGCAAATTTGGTCGAAGTCCAGATGCTCAAGCTTAACAACAAAGGGCTTGGGTCCGCTATTGCAATTATGGTCATGCTCGCCATCGTATCTACCAGCTGCTTATTCCTTCTGATGAATCGCAGGATCCTGAGGAACCAGTGATGATCAAGTTTGCTGGCCTTCGCACCTATACGCTTCTGTACTTATTTTTTCTTTATTCACCAATTCTACTGCTTCCTGTTTTCTCCTTCAACGAATCAAGTGTCATTGCTTTTCCGCTGTCTGGTCTAACCACGAGGTGGTTCCTGACAATGTGGGAGGATGATCAGCTTTTGTTTGCCTTGCAAAATTCACTCATCGTTTCGGGATCCACTGCAGTCATTTCAACGATTCTTGGGATTTTTGCGGCGCGGGCAATCACAAGGTACAATTTCCCGCTTAAGAGCGGGCTTGCCGGCATGATTGTGCTGCCCATGGTTTTACCGAATATCATCATTGCCATGTCAATACTGGTTGTACTGCTGACAATTGATATTCACCTTTCGCTATGGACCATCATTTTGGGGCATGTGCTCATTTGCATACCATTTTCGACAGTAATCTTGTCGACGGCTTTCAAGTCGCTTGATAAGTCGTTGGAGGAAGCTGCCTGCGACCTGGGCGAGACACCCATCTCAGCGTTCCGCTTGATAACTCTTCCACTTGTCATGCCTGGAATCGTTTCTTCCATACTGATATGTTTCACGATTTCACTCGATGAATTTGTCATCGCCTATTTTCTTGGCGGAACGAATACGCCACTGGCAGCATATATTTATGGACAGTTCCGGTTTCCGGCGAAGGTTCCCGCGATGCTGGCACTGGGCACGATACTTGTAGCCCTTTCAGTCGTGCTGATTGGAGTGGCCGAACATGTCCGACAGCGTGGTCTTGCCAGAATCGGGGGCAATCAAATGGGGGAGTCCCGGTGAAAGAGGGACAAGCAGTAATGATTGAGCTTCGGGACGTGCATAAGCACTATGGCAACTATCATGCTTTGCGGGGTATCAACGCAACAATACAGGCAGGGGAGTTTTTCTCGCTTCTCGGGCCGTCGGGATGTGGAAAGACCACGCTATTGCGCACGATTGCGGGCTTCGAGATGATCTCGTCCGGGGCGATCTTGATTGATGGAAGGAGCATGGGTTCAGTTCCACCGAATCTCAGACCAACAAATATGGTTTTTCAAAGTTACGCGATTTTTCCACATCTCTCTGTCGAGCAGAATGTAGGCTTTGGTCTCAGACACGATTCACGCTCGCCTGCAGAAAAGGGGCGGGCGGTGGCAGAAGCCCTGGAAATGGTTGGTATGAGAGATTTTAAGGCGAGGAATACGCAGGCTCTGTCAGGTGGCCAACGGCAGCGGGTTGCTCTTGCACGGGCCCTTGTTCTCAAGCCGAAGGTATTGCTGTTGGACGAACCTCTTTCTGCATTGGACAAGAAGATGCGCGAGCAGATGCAGTCAGAGCTTATCAAGCTGCAGCAACAGGTTGGCATTACTTTTGTTCTGGTGACGCATGACCAAGAGGAGGCGCTTGTCATGTCGGACAGAATTGCCGTGATGTTTGAAGGCGAGGTGGCGCAACTTGCGGATCCGCAGACTCTCTATCAGCGGCCTGCTTCAAGGCGTGTAGCAGAATTTGTTGGCACCATGAACTTCTTGTCAGCTGAAGTGATATCAGAGACAGGTGGCATCGTAGAAGTCGATGCTGAGGGTTTTGGCCGCCTGACAATGAGAGGAAGCGAGGTATCCGAACGGCAATCCTCACGTGGGGCGAGCGTGGGATTTCGTCCAGAGGCTTTGACAATTCTCTTTGAGGGTGACGCCGCGCCGGACCGAGAGAGCAACGCCACAGTGGTGGATGTCGTCTATTATGGTGACTTGACTTACTATGATGTGAGACTGGATGGCGCAACCCGTCCGGTCCGTGTCTCGATGCGAAATGTTTTTGGCAGGCCGGTATTGGGTATTGGCATGCCCACCCGGGTGGCGTGGAGCGCTGGTGCGTTGACCCTGTTCCGCTAGCGCTTCTGCTGCCTGAAGCTCCAGTTATGGAGGTCGGTACTGGAAAGCTCTGCCTTTCCGCATTCTCTCATTGCCCGGGTGGTTGGAGTTCTATGTGAGGTGGCGACTGCCTTGCCAAAAGGAAAACTGGGGCGTCGGCATCGATTTTCTTGCGAGAAGCCGGGGGTAAAATATCTAACATGAGTGCAGGTCGGCGCCTGGAGCGGAGAGAGATTGCCGCTCTTCGGGCTGTTGAGCGTGATGATTTGCGAAGCATGCGTTGAGATGACTTGAACCGCTGTGTGGCTCTTGTCCTGGATCTTATCGGGCCGGAGCCACGTTAACCTATCAACAGGAGTGACCTGAGATGAAGAATATAAGGCGATTGCTGTTTGGTTCGTTCCTCTTGGCTTCCCTGGTACCAGCCTATGCTGACGACCCTGGGTTGGTCGTGACGGACTGGCCCGGTTTTGACATTGAGGGGCTTTACACAACCTATAAAGAGAAGTGGGGAGATCGGCCTACTTACTCCTTCGTCACGTCAGACGACGATACGTTCCAGAAGGCCACCTCAGGCTTCGGGGCGGATGTGTCGCACCCTTGTGCAATGATGGTGCCAAAATACCGCGAGGCTGGCCTGATCGAGCCGTGGGATGTATCCAAGATCCCTGAATTCAAGAACATCATGCCAGAGTTTCTGAAATCCAGTGTGATTCAGGACGAGGCGGGAGTTTGGATCATTCCGGCTGACTGGGGCGCCACGGCCATCGCCTACAATACTGAGAAAGTTCCAGCCGATGATGTCGCATCGTTGCAGGTATTCACCAATCCAAAGTATGCGGGCCGCATCACCCTGCCAAATGCCGCGGACGATGTTTGGGCGCTCGCCTATCTCGCGACTGGCGTCACGGATTGGACCAAGGTGACGGAGGAGCAGTTCAATGCTGCGAAAGACTGGCTGCGCAAAGTGCATCCGGGTGTGCGAGCCTACACCAGTTCCGGAAGTGAGCTGGTGCAGCTGATGAAATCAGGCGAGGTTCTCGTGGCCTGGTCCTGGCCAGACGGGGTTGCCCTTCTGCGCAAGGAGAATTTTCCTGTTGGCTACCAGCGCACGCCCAAGGAGGGTGTCACCACCTGGTTTTGCGGCTTGATCAATCTCAAGAATGGAAAGGGAAGCGAAGAAAAGGCCTATGACTATGTCAATTCATGGATCAGGCAGGAAGCAGCTGCTGCGCTGGTCAACAATATTGGATACGGCCATGCCAATGCTGAAGGCATGAAGGCGATTGATCCAAAAATCCTGGAAAATGCAGGGCTGGGCCCCATTGACGGGCCAACCCTTCCACAGCTTCCATTCGATCTTGCTCTCCGGGATCGGCAAGTTGCCGAGTTCGAGAAGATCAAGGCTGGTTTCTGACCGGTCCTTGAGTCTTCGGGTGCAACGCTGTTTGGTGGGTGGCAGATGCAGTCTGAGACACCACTGACTATTCCAGCTGATAGTCGTTTCTTACTGGCAACGTCCCGGGTGCCGGCGGAATTGGTCCTCGACCCTCCCGCCGGCGCCGCTCAGGATCGTGAAGGCGCATTTCTCCTGGATGTACTGGTCGACCGGGGCCAGGTCGCAGGACTTTTTCCTGCTGGCGCCGGGCCGGTGGACGGTTCCCGCATCATGCTTGATGGCCGCCACCTGTGGCCTGCTCTGATCGACATGCATACGCACCTGGACTGCGGGCAGTCCATTCCGCGTGTGCGGTCCGACGGCACCATCCACGGAGGCTTTTCTCAGACTGCAGCAGATTGGCCGCTTTGGACGGATGCGGACCTCTCTCTGCGGATGGAGTTCGGGATTGCCTGTGCCCATGTGCATGGCGTGTCTGCAATCCGCACGCATGTGGACAGTGAAACCCTGTCGCTGTCACAACGCGGCTACAGCGTGTTCGAAAAACTTCGCCACAAATGGGCGGGGCGGGTCGAGTTACAGGCCGTCACTATCGCGGCGATGGAGGCGTGGATTGGTGAAGAGGCCCGTGAACTTGCCGATCTGACGGTCAGCAGAGGCGGCATTCTGGGCGGGGTTACCGATACTCTGGAGCGTGGTGAAAATGGAACCTATGACACGCTGGACCATGCCCTTGACCGCTTGTTTGCCCTGGCGAAGGAACGTGGCCTGGATATCGATCTGCATGTCGATCAGACCAACGATCTTTCCGCTTTCACGATTCCCCAGATTGCCGCTGCGCGCCTGCGAGCCGATTTTCAGGGCCGAGTCGTGCTTGGCCACTGTGTGAACCTCTCGCTGCAGCCGCCTGACGTGATTGAAAAAACACTGGTACTTGCGAAGCAGGCAGAATTGGCTTTCGTCTCGATGCCCACCCCGATGATGTATCTCATGGATCGCAAGCCTGGACGCACGCCTCGCTGGCGTGGCGTTACCGCGGCGAATGAAATTCGGGCTGCTGGCCTGGCCTTGGCGATCGGGGGCGACAATTGCCGAGATGCATGGTTCCCTTATGGCGACCACGACATGCTGGATACGTTGAAGCAAGCCATTCGAATATTTCAGGCAGACGAGCCGCTGACCGGGAGTCTCGCCATGGCCTCACGGGTTCCGGCAGACCTGATCGGCCGGCCTGACCTTGGCAGGCTTGGTGCAGGACTACCGGCCAATCTGATCATTTTTTCTGCACGCAGCCTGAATGCACTCATCTGCCGCGACCAGGCCGATCGGATCGTGCTCTGCAAAGGGCGCCAAGTCACTGATCCGCTGCCCCTGCACCATGAACTCGAACGGGCGCTTGGCTTTTCCTATCGTAGGTCATGATGTTGAAATTCCTGAACCGTGTGTCCCGCGGCAACCGATTCAGACTGCTGCGCTTGAAGACCCGAGACACGCCAGCAGCAGAAGCCCTTAAATGCACCTAGACGATGCATACACATCCACCTAATGTCGTATCTCTTTTCCCGTGCTACACCTTCACCCGAGCCGCTTACTGCGCTTACCTCTGAGCGATTGACTCCTTCGCCTTGCTTCTCCTTGACAAGCTCGGCGCTGCCGACATCGAGGCCCGCAAGGCCTATCTCCGCGCCGTCTTCCAGGAGATCCGCGTCAATGACTGCAAGATCCAGATCACCGGCGACAAGGCTTCTCTCGCAGCCGTCATCGCAAGCCAGCAGACTACTGCTGGAAAAGTTAGTGGTTTTGTTCGCAAATGGCGCACCCGACAGGATTCGAACCTGTGACCTCTGCCTTCGGAGAACGTTGGGTCTATCAGAACATACAACGAAAACAATAGCTTGGCAACACTGTGGACATTTGTGAAGCTTTTGTGCTATTCACAAATCGCCAAAAATCGCCTATTTTCAGGGGTTTAAGCGGAAGAGAAGCGCTATTCCTCCAGCCCTTCAACATTTATAGGAACGAGCAGCCCAGCTTGACTGAACTGCCGAAGACGAAGAGATGCTCACTTCACCCGCCTCAAAACCCAACATGAGGCAAAGCGCTTTTCGGCAGTCACGTGGCTGTAGCAATTATCAATCGTGTTCTCATCGACGACTGTCATGATAGCCGTGCCTTCTTCATCGACCAGGATAATGTCCTTGTTGTTCGGTGAAATAGAGCCGATGAACTGCTCGCTGCGGTTCTTCGACACCCTCTTTCCCACAAAATCATTGCCGCGCTGCTCTTCAAACACCAACATCAACTCAGTCTCTTTGCCCCAGTTCACACCCGAATTGTCGGCGGTGAAATGACCAGTGCTACCGATAAAAATCGGTGAGCTAACACCTTTCCATGTGCCAACCAAGTTAAACGGCTCTTCCGCCAGACTGGACTGCACCATAAGTCCAATAAATGCAGCAGCAAGGGCAACACTCTTAGCATTGATCATTGCAGGTACCTCCCAATTCTATCTGTCCAGTTGCGTAGATGGCTTCGCCGTAGCGAACGGATCTGCTTGTCCAAAACCCTACCGCAACTATATCCAGAATGTAATTGGAGGCAACCCTATGAACTATTCCAAGCCGAAGAAAGTCGCCATCTACGCCCGCGTCTCTACATCAAGCCAAACCGTTGAGAACCAGTTTCAGGAGCTGCGCGAAGTGGCTCAGCGCAATGGCTGGCACATCGTCGCTGAACTCTCTGACAGCGGTATCTCAGGAGCCAAGGGTAGAGACCAGCGCCCAGCATTTGACCAGCTCCTAAAACGAGCCACCAGACGCGAGTTTGACCTGATTATGGTCTGGGCGATTGATAGGCTCGGGCGGTCAATCCAGCATCTCGTCGGCTTTATGAACGACATTCAAGCCATGGGTGTTGACCTGTATGTCCATCAGCAGGCTATTGATACCACCACACCCTCTGGTCGCATGATCTTCAGCATCTTCTCTGCTCTTGGCGAGTATGAGCGCGAATTGATAAGAGAACGCATCATGGCGGGTGAGAAACGGGCTCGGGCTCAGGCTCAGGGTGTGAAGATTGGTCGCCCCAGCAAGTTGAACGATGCGGTTCGCACCTCTGTGAAGCTTCTGTGCGATGGCGGCATGGGCATCAAAGAGATTTCAAAGCGGCTGGAGATTGGTGTGGGCAGTGTTTATAGACTTCTGCAGGTCGCTTAGACTGCTGTTTATAGAGCCGTTACGCATTCAGGCTTGATCCAGCAACTGAAGCTGCTCTTGATCAGATTGCTCGGTATACATTCCAGAGAAAGGCTTCCATTATGAGGCGATATGTTCAAGAAGGTGTGAAGCTCGACATCAGTTGCGAACTGAGTTTTCCAACCCACTAATCCTATCCCTATGCGAAAACAATTGGGCGAAGTCCCCAATGTGGTGTGGGAACAAGAATAATTTTTCGTGTCTCAGTTGGTTCATAAAGTGATTTAAGCGTATCTATCCGAAAATCGTACTCGCGCGAATTGGTGCTATAATCTGAGTGTTGCTTTCGGTTTTCACTACAGAATTGAAGCGCATTTCTCAAGCTCTCATTGTGAACACCCGAAAATCGATAAAGATCAATACCAAATTCACGACAGAGTTGGGAAAGTTCAAACCAGGCTGCGAGATTGAAGAGGCAATAATGAAGAGGCATTGCTCGTCCAATTTCATTGAGCTGAACTGAGAAGGGTCCCAGTTGTTGTCCCAATCGTTCTGCTGCTTGATATGCAATAGAAAACGACCTTGGATAACGATCACAAAAAAGGTCTAGGGTGCCAAATAAGACAGCTGACCACGTCCCTATGTTATTTTTACGTTGGAGTGCCTTTTCCCTAATAGCACAATTATCACAATCGTCTAAGAATAACTGTATCCAATTCTTTATCATTTGAAGTTCGCTGCCTTCCAAAGCTCCACAAATCAAGAGTACTTTAGCTGCACTCACCACATTTATTAACTGACGCAATTCAATGACGCCAACCTCGTTTATTTTATCAGATCTAGGAATTATTTGCGCATAGCGGACGTTTGGATTCATCTTTGTTTTTGAATCGACAAACCAAGATTTTATTAAATTTACTGCTTTTTGCGATAACTGAGGTTGCCTCAGAATTACTCCTCCAACCGAATATGCATAGACGCGCCACGCAAAATTTCTAAATGCTTCCGCATCACTGCACTTCTTTACTCTGTCTTCGTCATTGGTATAGCTGTCGTACTTCAACCCCGCAGATGAGTAGTGAGGAGCCACGGAGTAGTAGTCATGTGTATCGCCGCTTGGTGCGGTGAAGTTCTTGTCTGTAACGAACAGATCTGGCATGATTAAGACTTCGTCTATAAAATGCTTTACACTGCTAAGAGCGTCGTCACTTATTGTTTCTGGAAACCGTGGAAGAAGTTCTTCCTGTACATTTCTGCGCTCATGCGCACTACTCACGTCAATCGAAAATGACAAGTTTTGCACCCCGTAGAAACGGTTGACAAAACGAGCGCTCGACGTTTCTTCTCCAACTCCATTAGTAGGCAAGCGATAAACGAATCCAGCGACGACAAAGTTTTTGAAGTTTGGAGCGGGATAAGGATGTCGTATTTCCCATGATGCTGGGCGCCATTCCTGCCATGGTCCTGGCACACCCAATCGCGCTAAGAGTTCTGCTTTGTTCTGGTTTCCGTATCTCCGCACAGGATCAAACACTTCTTCAGAAGCGCGATGAAATGCGATTTGTGGTTCTTCTTGCGATCCATCTGGAGCATAATCTTCCAAAGACTTCCACTCGTACACACGATACATCTGGATGATAGAAATTTTGTTCGGTTGTTCTTGTGTCACTCCAACTACGAAATTATTCCACCCTTGCTTGGAGAAAATTACCCCTCCGTCTGCAATGACAGACCAATCATAGCGCGATCGACCTAGCTTCAATGCAATGTTTCGCGCCTCATTGATACCCACAAGTCGCTGGGACTTATGTCTGATTTTCCATTCTTCTAGTTGAGCGGCGATGTGCGGATATACTGTTTGCTCTTTGAGAGAGAACCGCAGAGCGACTGGAGCTCCTGTCACATCCAAGAAGGTATTGAAATGAGCATCCACATCGAAAGGTATATCAATGAATTTCTGGTTCCTCTCGCGCAACAAATTAAGAAGTGATGTCTTGTCTTTTCTATCGACAATCTTATTAAGCACCCAGATCTTTTCACACCCCTCGAACTCCTCTTCATTCTCTAGAATATATGAGGTCGTTCTCAAGGTGTTGTCTTGAGAGTGACGAGGAGGAAGCGAGTTTCCTATTATGCGGAAGATGGCGAAGCTGATTGCTTGATTTGTCATATATGCGATTCTGATCCTCGTCATTTTGTATCGTTGCAAATCATTACCTAGAAGTAAGTGATTTCCGAACCCTTGGGAACCGCTTTTCGTCATCGGCTAACCCATTGATTTGTTGCAAATCGATATTCGTATTCTTTCGTAGTTTTCTGAACCCACCATTTTCGGCAACCTTACAGACCAACTGAGCTTCATTTCCAACTGGAAATGACAAATTGCCTACGAATGATGACGAATAGTGTTCGCAGTCTGGGCGGCTGAACTAATAGTACCTAGCTGTACTTACCTTAAATAAGATCTACTAACTTCATTCCATAAGAGTTTTTGTCCTTCAACGGCTTCCAGTTCCTTGCCTTCAGTTCAGCTTTTCGTTCGTCTGTCCTGATGAGCCACTTGCCTCTAAAGACCTCAAACTGGACCTTGTGATGGTCTCTTTTTAACATATCTGCCGTCTTTGCCACATCGGGATGGATATCAACCAGCATCGCTGACTTCGCAGCAGTGCCTTCTTTCTGGTAGAACTCTGCTGTGTTGCCACCCTTCTGTGTTTGGGTGTTCAGCTTGTCCTGTAGGAAGGTGATGAACTCTACAGTAGCCAACCGCTCACGCTTGGAATTCTTGAGCGACCCGTCCGCATTGACCGCATTCAGATCTTCATGAGTTGGGTTCTTCTTCACATCCTTCAGAACATCCAAACTGAGAATGGTGTCCTCGTTGTATCTGCCACGCCAGCGGTAGGGGCAATCGTTGTCAATCAGCAGAGTAGAATAGATGCGGGTATTCACTTTGAATGGGAATTGCGTCTCGGTAGCGGGATGGAAAAACTTGTAACCGAAGCCAGCGATGGGGATGTTCTTATAGCGGTCAACGAAGTCCTCTGCCGCGCGGAAGATGGTTCCATCTCCAACACGAATGCGCTCATTCTGATGTAGCCGATAAAAGGCACGGATATTGTGGTCTATGCACCAGTGACGCTTTTCCTTGAGAACGTCTCGCGCATAATCCCAGCAGGCATTCCTTGCTCGCCCTGGTCCCTTGCCGTGATTACCTTCGGGCAGAACAAGCACATCCTTCGCCCAGTCACATAGAACACGGTATTTGTTGTACTCTTGTGGCTCCACCATCAGGTAGAAGGGGACACCTATATCCCTGAGAGCTGTGGCTGTAAGCGGACCGTATTGAGCCCTCCCCTTGGATATGATGAATATGGGATATCGTGGCTGACTGGTTTCCTTGCGCCCAATCCAAACGAGATTGCGCTTCTCTTTCGGCTTCTGGAACGGAAAGTCTATGCTCTTCGTCTTCTCACTGATGGGCTGCTTTACCAACTCGGCAAAGGCAATCTTGTCAGCCAGCTTTGGAAATGTGACGGTGATGGTGTGATAGACAGACACCTCTTTGTTCTCAAACGGAGGCATGTCCACCCAAGTGCGATTGAAGAAGTCATCCGTATTCCAGCTGCTGCGCTTTGAGTTCTCACGAACAATCTTCTTACGCTCTTCTATGAAGCGCCAGCGTGACTTGGGTACCTTCGTTTTGATTTTGACCGTCTTCATCTTGGGACTCCAACGACCCATGAATCGGATCGTCTTGTGCCGAGAACTCAGCGGGCGCTGGAGCAGCTTTGCAAAACTGTCAGCAGCTTTTCTGTTTGGCAGATGAACCTTGAGCGATGAAATCTCAGGCTTGGACTTTTCGGCTGGCTTCTGTTTCTTCACAGGCTTTAGTTTCTTGGCAGGCGACTTCTCGGCTGCTGGCTTCTTGAGAAGTTTTCGTGTCTTGGGGGCAACCTTCAGAAGATCATCATACTCTTCAGTCTCACGAACAATCTTTCAGCGCGGAATGTTTGCCATGTCGCACCACTATGATCGCTTCGACTTCTTCTTTGCTGGCTTCTTCGCCTTGGGCTTCCGTAGTGCTGCCGAAGGTGAAGCGACATCTTCCTTCTTTTTGTAGGTCGTGGCAATTTTTGTGAGGTTATCGCGCACATCAAACATGTTTGGATTCAGCTTGCCTGTGATAGCTGCGAGAAGCTTCTCGGCATCCTGAAGCTTCACCGCACCAACATGTACACCCGTTCCTCTTTGGAAGCTGTATAGATCACGACTCACATAGATCGTCGCAAGAGGAATGCTGAACTTCTTGTTCTTGCTCTTCGGGGGCTTGGATCCCTTGTTCTGTAGGCGATAGCGGTAGGCTGATATATCTGAGACGCTGGCGCTTGGCGTTATTAGTCCCTCGTCGTCGCCACCTGAGAAGAACAATTTCTCCAGTTCAGAGTCTGAAACAATCTCTTTCAGCAGCCATACCTCGTAAAGTGCGCTTCGTGAGAGCGGAAGCTGGTTCACATATTTACCGCCCCTGAAGTCATTGGCGAAGAAGTTCACGACATTGCCAGCCATCGCGTACTTCGTGAATGAAGACAACTTCCCAAAGAAAACTTGAAGCTCCTGCTTCGTGTACCAGTCCTTAAACTCGGGAGTGTATTGATCCTTTTTCCTGTCCAGATAACGATCACGCAGTCCAGCAGCGTACAAGAACAGGTGGTAGCTGTTCTCTTGAGCAGTTGCCCAGAGTTCCTTCAGCTTCGCCGACAGTCCGTCCTTGAGGGTGAGTTCTGTAGAAGTGGGTATCTGATAGCCGCGATTGCTCTTCACCATGCCCTCCGATTGGGGAATTCTCTA
>NZ_JBIIDX010000219.1:0-3643 GCF_044238155.1 Aestuariivirga sp.
TTCGCCAAACTCCAGAAGCACTGGACGAGGTGAACCGGGCGTGGCGCTGTCGGTCACTATGATTTCGGTCATGGCCTGGGCACGATCGGCCACCAACTGCCATATGCCGAGCGCCTCGAACATGCGCCGTGCAGCGGTGCTGATAGCTGAGGCCCGCCCGTCGAAGGCACTGCTCGCAAAGGCCCTTGGGTCGCGCTGGTCGATCACAGCCACGCGCAGCGGCCGCCGAACCTGTGGGCCGGCAAGGGCCAGTGCCGCCGCAAGCCCGTTCAGCGCCGCTCCAATCACAATGATGTCGTAAGACTTGGACATGGCGCTTGTTAACGCTATTTGCGGCCAAAGGGACAGGTGATCGAAGGTCGCGGAGAAGAAAGACTAATATTTAGGCATAAACTTCCACATGGCAAAAAACTGCCAAATATATAGGCACCCCTTTTCTGTCTTAAAATATATTCTCTCTATATAACATATACTTAGATGTCAAAGCCCAGTTGGCATGATTCTTGTGAATCAAACGAAATCCAACATATGGGGGTGCGTGAATGAAATTCGTCATAGCTGTCATCAAGCCATTCAAGCTCGAAGAAGTGCGTGAAGCACTTGGTGCGCTGGGCATCCAGGGAATTACGGTGACGGAAGTTCGTGGCCATGGCCGCCAGCGGGGTCACACCGAATTCTATCGTGGTGCAGAGTATACCGTAAGTTTCGTGCCCAAGGTGAAAATCGAACTCGCAGTGGACGAGCACCTTGCCGACAAGGTGGTTGAAGCCATCCAGTCCTCCGGCCAGACCGGTCAGATCGGAGATGGCAAGATCTTCGTGCTGCCGCTCGAACAGGCCGTTCGCATCCGCACCGGCGAGACCGGTCATGCTGCGCTCTAACATCATGCCTACAGGAAACAATCAGATGACGCTCACGCACATTCTGCGCAGGCCCGCCCTTCTGGGGGCATGCAGCCTTGCTCTCATTACATCCTTTGTCTCGACTGCTCAGGCGGCAGCCACCGTCAATAAGGGCGATACGACCTGGATGCTTGTCGCCACCTGCTTCGTGGTGCTGATGACCATCCCCGGGCTGGCCCTGTTCTATGGCGGCCTGGTGCGGGCCAAGAACGTACTCTCCGTTCTCATGCAGGTCCTTGTCATTTTCTCGGTGATGTCGATCCTCTGGGTGATCTACGGTTACTCGCTTGCCTTCACCAGCAACGCCAGCGGTGCGCTCAATCCTTTCATAGGCGGGTTCTCGAAATTCTTCCTGGCAGGTGTATCTCCGGCATCGGAAATCGGCACCTTTTCCAAGGAAACCAACATTCCAGAACTCGCATTCGTGATCTTTCAGATGACATTTGCCTGCATCACGCCGGCACTGATCGTCGGGGCCTATGCCGAGCGCATGAAATTCTCGGCGGTGCTGCTGTTCATGGTTCTGTGGTTTACATTTGCCTATCTGCCCATGGCGCACATGGTTTGGTTCTGGGCTGGTCCTGACGCCTACACACTCTCTGCCGATAATCTGGCTGTCGTTTCTGGGTTGGTTGGAGAAGACAAGGCCAGACAGTTGCTTGATGCTCTTTCTGCCGCGACCACTGACGAAGCGAAAGCGGGGATCCTTGGAGAATATGGTGCCTTGGTCAATGCCACCAATGGATATCTGTTCAACTTGGGCGCCATCGACTTCGCAGGAGGTACCGTTGTGCACATCAATGCCGGGGTTGCCGGTCTGGTCTGTGCCTATGTGCTCGGTAAGCGCGTTGGTTTCGGTCGCGACCCTATCACGCCCCATAACCTGACTTTCGTGCTGACGGGAGCCGGTTTGCTGCTGTTTGGCTGGTATGGGTTCAACGGTGGATCGAGTCTGGAGGCCAATGGTCTCACGGCTCTGGTGATTCTCAACACGACGATAGCTGCAGCAGCTGCCGCCCTCGCCTGGACGGCCGGTGAATGGTTCTTTCGCGGTCATCCCAGCCTGCTGGGCGCTGCCTCTGGCGTGGTGGCGGGTCTCGTGGCCATAACCCCTGCCTGCGGCTGGGTCGGACCGGGAGGTGCAATCATCATTGGCCTGGTCGCTGGCTTCGTCTGTCTCTGGGCGGTGGTCACGCTCAAGACGAAACTGGGTTACGACGACTCCCTCGACGTCTTCGGCGTTCATGGAGTGGGCGGCATCGTTGGTGCACTGCTGACCGGCATCTTCGTCAATCCGGCCCTGGGTGGCATGGGCGTGGTCGACTACCTCGCCGCAGACACTTCAGTGGGTGTGGTCCCCTATTCCTTCAGCGCCCAGATGTATGCACAGATCATGGCTGTGGTCATCGCTGTGGTCTGGACTGCGATTGTCTCCTATGTCGCGCTGATGATCTGCAAGCTCGTGCTCGGCCTGCGTGTGAAGGAGCAGGAGGAAAGGGAGGGCCTCGACCTCGTCGACCACGGAGAACGAGCCTACAACTAGTCATAGCCAGGCAGCTATCAAGACAACCGGCGGTCAGATCCCGCCGGTTGTTCGTGTTTCTAAACCAGCCCTTAACCGACCCTCGCCAAAATGGTCTTAACGATGTGTTACGGCCGGGACGGGATGTTCCGGTGGGGGCTTGTGATGGCGTATCAACCAACCTACGACACCGACGACAGTGCAGTCCCACAGGCAGTCCGTGTCTTCTTCAAGAACCGGTTGTTTGAAGTTGCTGGCATTGGCCTGTTTGTTCTGCTCATCACCCTTGGTCTTGCGCTCGCCTCCTGGTCGATGGATGATCCATCCCTCAATCACGCACTTGATCGTGCCGCCAGCAACTGGCTTGGGTACCCCGGGGCGGTCGTGGCTGACGAATTGATGCAGTTCCTCGGTCTCGGTGTCCTGCCTCTATTCATGATTCCCGTTCGATGGGCGGTACAACTCATCGGGCACGAAGGTGTCGAGCGTCCACTGCGCCGCATCCTCGCCTGGCTTGGGTGCACGGTTGCGGTCAGCGCTCTCTTGTCCTCCATACCCACCGCTCCAGGCTGGCCACTGATTTCAGGTCTTGGCGGCAATGCGGGCGACGTCATGCACAACCTCATCATGGTGGCGGCGTCGCCGGCACTGCCACCTGCTGCCGCGATGCTGCTCGCCAGTGTTGTCTCTCTGGGCTGCGCCATGGGCTTTGGTTTGAGTGCTCTTGACCTGTCCCGGTCGGCGGCAGCGGAGGGTGTTACTGCTGCCTCCGGACGAGGCCGAAAGATGGCAGCATTTGCGACCGGCTGCCTGGAGACTGCCCTTTCCTCCGTCGCGTCACAGTGGCGTGATTTGCGAAGGGGTGACCAAGACTTGGAAATGCCAGCGGATGAAGACGATATCATCCGCCGCCTCGCCCCACAGCCTCCTGCTGGAATGCACCGTGGCCAGGCCCCGCATCTTCGCGTTGAACCGATTCTTGCCTCGGTCACGCGGCGTCCTGTCGATCCGCCAGACGAGTCTGAGGACTGGGAGGAGGATCTGACTGGCGTAGACGAAGATGACCCCGATCCCGGCTTGGCAGATGAGCGCACGTCGGAGGAATTTGAAACTCCGGCACCGCGTGTCGCCCGCAGAAACAAGCCACTGAAGCCCAGCAAGCGGCTGAAGAAGGACCTGCAACCTGGGCTGGCGTTCAGTCGTGGTGACATCTACGACC
>NZ_JBIIDX010000104.1:0-12844 GCF_044238155.1 Aestuariivirga sp.
AAGGAACGCGCAGAGCATCTGATGCTTCTGGATCTCGGCCGGAACGACGTGGGCAGAGTTTCAGAGATCGGAAGCATCAAGGTTACCGATCAGTTCATCCTTGAGTACTACAGCCAGGTGATGCACATCGTGTCCAATGTTGAGGGCCGGCTCGGCCCCCGCTACGATTCCATCGACGCGCTCGTGGCGGGCTTCCCAGCTGGGACCGTATCCGGAGCGCCCAAGGTTCGGGCGATGGAAATTATCGACGAGTTGGAGAAGAACAAGCGGGGCATCTATGCCGGTTGTGTGGGCTATTTCTCAGCCAGCGGCGAGATGGACACCTGCATCGTTCTGCGCACGGCGATTGTCAAGGATGGCAAGATGTATGTGCAGGCGGGCGCAGGCGTGGTAGCCGACAGCGTGCCCGAAAGCGAGCATCAGGAATGCGTCAACAAAGCCAAGGCTCTATTTCGCGCCGCTGAGGAAGCGGTTCGATTTGCGGGCCGAGGCAGGAGAGCGCAATGATCATCCTGATCGACAACTACGACAGCTTCACCTACAACCTTTATCACTTCCTAGGCGACATTGGTGCTGAGACGATCGTTCACCGCAATGACAAGGTGAGTGTTGGCCAGGTGATTTCTGCCAGACCTGAGGCAATTGTGATCTCGCCTGGTCCGGCGACCCCCAATGAGGCTGGCATATGCCTGGAACTAATCGACAAGGCCTCCGAAACCATACCCGTTTTCGGGGTTTGCCTTGGACTTCAGGCGATCGGGCAGTGCTTCGGTGGCAAGGTGGTGCGGGCACCGCAGCAGATGCACGGCAAGACAAGCGCCATCCACCATAGCGGCAAGGGTGTGTTTTCCGGTCTTCCCCAAGACTTTACAGCCACGCGGTATCACTCCCTCATGGTCGCGCGCGACAGCTTGCCGGACTGCCTCGAGATTACCGCGGAGACGGACGGCCTCATCATGGGCTTGCAGCATAAGAGCCGCAATCTCCATGGCGTTCAGTTTCATCCTGAGAGTATCGCCTCCGAACATGGTCATGCCATATTGAAAAACTTCCTAGCACTCGTGAGATCTCAACCATGACGGATCTAAGGCCACTGATCGCCAAGGCAGCAGCAGCGGAACCGCTGACTCGCGATGAAGCACGGCAAGCCTTCGAGATTATGATGTCCGGAGTTGCCACTCCCGCACAAATCGGTGGCCTCTTGATGGCGCTTAGGGTGCGTGGTGAGACGGTGGACGAAATCACCGGTGCTGTTGAGATCATGCGCGAGAAGATGCTGCGGGTCCCTGCTCCTGCAGACGCCATCGACATTGTCGGGACAGGAGGCGACTCGTCGGGCTCCTACAATATCTCAACCTGTGCCGCATTTATCGCTGCAGGGGCTGGGCTCAAGGTTGCCAAGCATGGCAACCGCGCTTTGTCGTCACGCTCAGGCGCAGCCGACGTGCTGACGGCGTTAGGCGTGAAGATCGACCTCCCACCGGAAAAAATCACCGATTGCATAAATGAAGCGGGGGTCGGTTTCATGTTCGCCCCCGCTCACCATTCATCGATGAAGCACGTGGGCCCTTCACGTGTCGAGCTTGGCACTCGGACGATCTTTAACTTGCTGGGTCCCCTCTCGAATCCTGCCGGCGTGAAGCGTCAGGTGACAGGTGTGTTCTCGAAGCAATGGCTGGACCCGCTGTCCCGCGTGCTGAAGGCCCTCGGAAGCGAGGCATGCTGGATCTGTCATGGCGAAGGTGGCGTAGACGAGATCGTTCCCACCGGAACTACATGGATCGCAGAATTGAAAAATGGACAGATCAGAAACTTCGATATAACCCCGGAGATGGCGGGGCTCAATCGCGCATCTCCCGATCAACTCAACGGCGGTGACGCCGCGTATAACGCAGAAGCGCTTCGTGGAGTTCTGGCGGGTCGCCCCTCGGCCTACCGTGATGCGGCAGTAATGACGGCAGCTGCAGCGCTGCTCGTCGCCGAGCGGAGTTCTGACCTTCGGGAAGCCGTTCAACTGGCGCAGCAAGCTATTGACGGCGGAAACGCAGAGATCGCTCTCAGCAGGCTCGTCAAGGTATCAAACAGCTGATGGCAACAATCCTCGACAAGATTGCAGCTTACAAGCGCGACGAAGTCTCTGCATCCAAGAAGGCAATACCTGTATCCCAGATGCTCGCGAGCGCCAAGGCCGCTTCCCCCACAAGAGGTTTTGAGACGGCACTAATTAAGAAGACTTCTGCCGGTCACTGGGCACTGATTGCCGAAATCAAGAAGGCCAGTCCGTCAAAGGGATTGATCCGGGCAGACTTCGATCCTCCGGCACTTGCGCGCGCGTATGAAGCCGGGGGGGCTGCTTGCCTGTCTGTCCTCACAGACGCCCCTTCTTTCCAGGGATCTCCCGATTTCCTGGCCATGTCCCGCGATGCTTGCGCGCTGCCGGCACTGCGCAAGGACTTCATGCTGGATACCTGGCAAGTGCTCGAGGCCCGTGCCTGGGGCGCCGACTGCATTCTGCTCATCATGGCGATGATTGATGATGAGCGTGCTGCCGATCTTGAGGCAGCCGCGCGTGAATTCGGTCTCGACGTGTTGATTGAGGTACACGACGAGCAGGAACTCGATCGCGCATTGCGGCTTCGTTCACGTCTTATTGGCATCAACAACCGCAACCTGCATACGTTTGAAACCTCGCTTTCCACGACCGAGCGTCTCGCTCCGCTCATTCCCAAGGATCGTTTGGTGATTGGTGAAAGTGGACTTTTCTCGCCGCGCGACCTGGCGCGTCTCGCCGATGTTGGCGTCAGTGCCTTTCTCATTGGGGAAAGTCTAATGCGACAGGAGGATGTGACCGCCGCAACGAAAGCCATTCTGTCAAAGCCATGATGAAGCTGACTCATCTTGATGCCACCGGAAGCGCCAACATGGTCGACGTGTCAGAGAAGACGTCGACGTCACGAACCGCAACGGCACGCGCCAAAGTCGTAATGCGACCGGAAACTCTCGCTCTCATTCTGGAGGGCAAGGCAGCCAAGGGCGATGTTCTGTCCACGGCGCGGATCGCCGGAATCATGGCGGCGAAGAAGACACATGAATTGATACCGCTTTGTCACCCGCTCCTGATCAACAAGGTGAGCGTTGAGCTGGAGCCAGACACGCAGGAGGCATGCATTCACGTTTTGGCAACGGTGAAGGTCGAAGGCAAGACGGGTGTCGAGATGGAAGCGCTGACAGCCTGTTCAGTTGCCTGCCTGACTCTCTATGACATGTGCAAGGCTGTCGATCGGGCAATGCGGATCGCTGATTTGCGGCTTGTTGAGAAGTCAGGCGGCAAATCTGGCCATTTCGTAGCGGAGTAATCCACATGGCGCTCCTACCAGTTGAGGAGGCACGACACCGCATTCTCAAAGGCGTCAAAGCGGTACCGATCGAAATGGTGCGCCTCGACGAGGCCCTGGGGCGGGTCTTGGCCAGACCGGTGACGGCACGACGCAGTCAACCGCCCTTCGCTGCATCAGCCATGGATGGCTACGCGGTTATGTCAGCAGATGTGGCCCAAACGCCCACAATACTGAGGGTGACCGGGCAATCTGCTGCCGGGCATGGCTTTTCCGCGAGGCTGAAGCAAGGCTCCTGCATCCGGATCTTCACGGGTGCGCCGCTTCCAAAGGGTGCGGATGCCGTGGTCATTCAGGAAAATGCGAAGCCGCTATCTGATGGAACGGTGCAGATCCTCCAATCAGCCTCCTCTCACCAGCATGTGCGGGCAGCCGGCCTTGACTTTCGGCGCGGGGAGATTGTCCTCCACCCTGGAACAGTTCTCGGTGCACGTGACATTGGTGTTGCTGCCGCTGCAAACGCCGCGGTCCTGGCCGTCCGGACACGGCCCAGGGTCGCCATCCTTGCGACTGGCGATGAACTGGTGCGACCCGGTGAAAGGCCGAAAGCAGACCAGATCGTGTCTTCAAACAGTCATGCTCTGGCAGCAATGGCCATCAAATTTGGCGCCACGGTTGTGGATCTCGGCATCGTTGGCGATGATTTGCGCGCCACGGAACGAGCGATCGGCCGCGCTTCAAAGGCCGACATTCTGCTAACCACTGGTGGCGCCTCGGTGGGAGATCATGATTTCATGCAGCAGGCGCTGCAAAACAGTGGAGTGAAGATTGACTTCTGGAAAATCGCAATGCGACCAGGAAAACCCTTCATGTATGGCCGTAGAAAAAACCAGCATGTTATTGGATTGCCTGGAAATCCAGTCTCTGCACAGGTTTGCGCGCGGCTCTTTCTGTTGCCGCTGATTGCCACTCTGCTTGGTCAGTCACATATCGATGACGCCATCAGAGCGCGGCTGGGCTCAGCGCTAAAGGCAAATGACAGCCGCCAGGATTATGTTCGAAGCCGGCTTGCCATATCGCAGGATGGACAGCTGGTTGCCACAGCCTTCTCAGCCCAGGATTCCTCAATGCAGCGACAATTTCGGGAGGCCGATGCCCTGATCATTCGACCGCCGCACGCTCCGGCGGCAAAAGAGGGTGACGTCGTGGAGATCTTACGTCTTGAGTTCTGAGCGGTTACAGAAAGTAAACACTTGCAGAACTAAATGAGTACGGCTATCTGTGTTTTGGATTTGTTCCGATTCACGCTCCAAGCTGTGAGGTTTTCTGCCGATGTTGACACGCAAACAACTGGAATTGCTCCTGTTTATCAATGAACGGCTCAAAGAGGAAGGCGTTCCGCCCTCTTTTGAGGAGATGAAGGAAGCGCTCAACCTTCAGTCGAAGTCCGGTGTTCACCGATTGATCGTCGCCCTTGAGGAACGGGGGTTTTTGAGGCGAATGCCGAACCGGGCGCGAGCACTTGAGGTCTTGAAGTTGCCCGACAGCCACTCCCCCAGCCTGGCGCCACGCAAGGCGTCTGGCTTCACACCAAACGTCATACAGGGCAGTCTTGGCCGGGTCAAACCGGTAGCCGCCACGCAGGACGGGGCGCCAAGGGCAGCAGTGTTGCCGCTTATGGGCCGGATCGCAGCTGGCGTGCCGATCTCTGCAATTCAGGATCATTCCGCAAATATCGCGGTTCCTCCGGAGATGCTCACGGGCGGCGAACACTTCGCACTGGAAGTGAAGGGGGACTCGATGATCGAGGCCGGCATCTTTGATGGTGACACCGTGATCATCCGCAAGGGGGACACTGCCCATAATGGCGATATCGTGGTTGCCTTGGTGGATGACGAAGAGGCGACCCTCAAGAGGCTTCGGCGAAAGGGAGACTCGGTCGCTCTCGAGGCAGCAAATCCCATATATGAGACTCGGATCTTTGGACCTGACCGGGTTCGGGTGCAAGGCCGTCTGGTAGGCCTGCTCCGCAAATACTGAGGCCTCTTCCAAGCGGTTGCCATTTGGCCTAAACCACGGTCCATCCTTCACACGGGGAGCTTGCGCAGCGATGATTATTTTTGGAGACATGATCTCCCCTTTCGTGCGCATGGCGGTGGTAACGGGCCATGAGGCCGGACTTGGCGCGAGGATCAAAACGATCGCGGAACCGGTCAAGCCAACCGAAGTAAACGCTCGGCTGGCAAGCCTCTCACCAATCGGCAAGGTTCCGATCCTTGAAACGGATGAGGGCGAAGGACTGTATGATTCCCGCGTGATCATGGAGTATCTTTGCCATGTGGCCGGAAACAGGTCGCTGTTTCCGGCTGAGGCGCCAGGGCGTTTTCGCGTTCTGAAGCTTCTGGCACTTGGCCAGGGGTTAGCAGACTCTGCCGTTGCTTATCGTTACGAAACCGCCAGTCGACCCAAGGGACTGCAATGGAAGGAGTGGATGGCGCGAACGATTACCAGGCTGCAAGCCACCTTCGATGAAATCGAGACCCACTGGATCCATGAGCTCGACCCAGTCAATGCAGGCTCGGTTTCGGTTGGCGTAGCGCTGGCCTACATGGATTTTCGCCTTCCAAACATTGCATGGCGGGACGGTCGCCCCAAACTGGACAGATGGCATGCGACCTTTTCAGATAGGGACAGCATGAAACAGACATCGCTGGCGGGCAGATAGCTGCGGCAAGACGAACCTTGCGTGCTGCCTGCTCCAAGCCCCATGATCAAGCAATGGTTGAATACGATGTGATTGTTGTGGGGGCCGGGCCTGCAGGCCTCGCTGCAGCCTGCCTGATCGCAGCAGATGGCCGGCGCGTGTGTCTCGTGGCCAAACAATCAGGCGATGTCAGCGATCCACGCACGGTGGCCTTGATGATGCCCTCTCTTGGGGTACTCAGCCGGATCGGCTTGTGGCCAGAGGTGTTGAAGTCGCAAACAGAGCCTCTGCGCAGGCTCCGTCTCGTCGATGACACGGGCGCTGCATTGGTCGCACCAACCATTACATTTGACGCTGCAGAACTTGGCGCAGAAGCTTTCGGCTGGAACTTTCCTTTGGGCCTTCTCGTCCCAGCGCTGCTCGCTCGCACCCGGGAGCTAGGGGTCTGCCACGTCAACTCGGACGCAATATCAGCACGATCAGGACCCGACCACGTTACGGTAAAGACCTCGAACGGCATGCTTGTTCAAGCTTCGGTCGTCATCGCTGCGGATGGGAGGGGGTCCCTACTCAGGGAGGCAGCCAGTATCAGAACCAATAGCTGGACCTATGATCAAGCTGCAGTGGTAACGAGTTTTGCCCATTCCGGGCCTCATGACGGGATGTCAACCGAATATCACAAGCGGGCAGGTCCATTTACAACGGTACCCATGCCCGGTTTGCGTTCAGCCCTCGTCTGGATGGAACGGCCTGCGCGCGCCGCGGAATTGATGGCGCTGTCCAACCGGGACCTGGCCACAGAGATCCAGATTGGTACGCACGGCAGTCTCGGCCGCATTGCGGATATAGGACCCCGGCGGCTGTTTCCGATGACTGGCCTCGTCGCGCGATCATTCGCAAAGAACCGCATCGTCCTGATTGGCGAGGCTGCACACGTCGTTCCCCCAATCGGTGCGCAGGGTCTCAACATGTCGTTCCGTGATGCTGCCGATGCTGCTGGACTGATCGCCAGTGCGAACGATCCGGGCGCAGCCTCCCTGCTGGCTGACTATGACGCCATGCGCAGGCGAGACGTCCAGCCCCGACAGCAGGTCATCGACCTGATGAACCGCTCGCTTCTGTCAGGTTTTCTGCCACTGGAGGTCGGGCGTGCCGCAGGATTGACGCTTTTGGCGCAGTTTGGTCCCTTGCGGCGTGCCGCCATGCGTTATGGGCTTGCTGAGGCATCAGGCTACTCGGCAGCTTACCAGCCCTGACGCTTGCCTTCTCAGAGGAACCTTGGCAATCAGCATCCATGCGCAATCCAGGGACAGCAAAATTCGCCATAGGACAGATTGTCCGCCATCGACTGTTTCCATTCCGCGGCGTAATTTTCGACGTGGATCCGGTTTTCAACAACACGGAGGAATGGTGGAACGCAATCCCGGAACACATGCGGCCCCACAAGGACCAGCCATTCTATCACCTGCTGGCCGAAAATGATGAGACCGAGTACGTCGCCTACGTGTCGGAACAGAACCTGCTGGTCGATGAATCCGGCGAACCTGTGCGCCACCCGCAGCTCCGGGAATACTTCGATGGCTACGACTCCAGCAAACGAACCTATCGACCCCGTGGCAGGCCACACCACTGATCTGCCCCTTTTCTTTGAAAGCTGACTGGCCTATTCCAGCTGAATGGGAATCGAAGGGTTCGGGAGGGGCTGGATGACACACACCGCGCGATGGGCGATGCTGGCGGCAGCCCTCGGCCTGTTGCCACTGCTTCAAGGCTGTGAGGACTCTCAGACTCCAACCGCAACTGCACAAGCCCCCCTCCCAGCCGTGAGTGTTGTAGAGGCTGCGCTGCAGGACCTCCGCCCGTCGGTCAGCTTCAGCGCTCGGGTTGAAGCGCTCGAGAAGGTTGAGCTCCGTGCCCGTATCGAGGGGTTTCTGGATAAACAAAACTTTGCGGAAGGTGCCGCTGTAAAGTCAGGTGAGCTTCTATTCATCATTGAGCCGGCCCCCTATCAGGCAGCGGTAGATGCAGCACAGGCTGCTGTTGCAATCGCTCAAGCCCGCTTTGACAGGAGTGAAATCGAACTCAACAGGCAGACAACCCTCGTGAGCAAGGAAGCAGCCGCTCAAACCAAGCTCGATGACGCGCAGGCTGCGCGCGATGAGGCAAAAGGAGCGCTCGACAAGGCAAAAGCCGACCTTGCAAAGGCGAAACTTCAGCTGTCCTATACCGAGATCAAGGCGCCGCTGGATGGGCGCATCGGCAAGTCAAGCCTTTCCGTCGGAAACTACGTCGGACCGAACAGTGGAACACTTGCTACCATCGTGTCGCAGACGCCGATCGGAGTTACGTTCCCCGTAAGCCAGCGCGACATCATAGCTGTCAAGGAGCAAGCAGATTTTGCAGCTGACTTATCTAAACTGACGGTGTATCTCGAACTCGGTAAAGACCGCCGCTATGACGAGACAGGAACGCTCGATTTTGTTGACGTGTCAGTCAACCCAGGCACAGACGCAGTAAATGTGCGAGCTATCTTCCCCAATCCGAAAGCACTTCTGACGGACGGTCAGTTGGTAACCGCCATCGTCCAATCAGCCACAGCGCAGCCGACTATCGTCATACCTACGCAGGCCCTGCAGGTCGATCAACAGGGCACCTATGTTCTCACAGTCGACAAGGAAGACAAAATCGCTGTGACACGAGTAACCCCAGGTGCTGAAACGGAACAAGGCATTGCGATTTCGAAGGGTCTTGTGACCGGAGACCGCGTGGTCGTCGAAGGCATTCAAAAAGTACGTCCGGGACAAGTCGTCAGCGTGACCGTCGTATCTCAAGGCTCCTGACACATGATTTCTGGCCTTTTCATCAGTCGGCCCCGGCTTGCAGTTGTAATATCCCTCGTCATAACGATTGCAGGACTGATAGCGATGCAGGTTATACCTGTGGCGCAGTTCCCGAACATCGTCCCGCCGCAAGTCTCGGTAACTGCCAGTTATGCGGGTGCCAGCGCTGAGGTTGTGCAGTCAACCGTTGCCCAGCCCATCGAATCTCGGGTCGTGGGTGTGGACAATATGCTCTACATGAAATCAACCAGTGGCAACGATGGGAGCTATACTCTTACCATTACTTTTGCTGTTGGCACAGATCCGGACATCAACACGGTCAATGTCCAAAATCGCGTAAAGCTAGCAGAACCGCAACTGCCGCAGGATGTGCGTTCGCAGGGCGTGAACGTGATGAAGAAATCCTCGGCAATCCTGCAGTTGATTGCATTCACATCCACAGCGGATTCGCACGACCAATTGTTTCTCTCAAATTACGTGAGCATAAACCTTCTCGATCGCCTGAAGCGGGTGAGGGGTGTAGGCGACGTGTCTCTCCTGACACCTACTGACTACAGCATGCGTGTATGGGTCCAGCCGCAGAGATTGACCGATTACGGTCTCACCCCGTCCGACATCATCAATGCACTCAAGCGCCAGAACGTGCAGGCCGCCGTCGGCCGCATAGGCGCACAACCCGCACTTCCGGATCAGGCCTATCAGCTCGCCATCACAACAATGGGGCGCCTGTCGACTGTGCAGGAGTTCGAAGATGTCGTGATAAGAGCGACCGAGGGTGGATCCTTCGTTCGCTTAAAGGATGTCGCCCGAGTTGAACTTGGCGCACGATCGCTGGAAACGCGCGGCCGATACGGCGGATCACCTGCTGCCGTGATTGGTATTTATCAAGCTCCGGGCGGCAATGCGATCGCCAGTGCCGATGCCGTGCGACAAATATTGGAAAATGCGCGGGACAGCTTTCCCGAGGGCATGACCTATCAGATCAACTACGACACCACTCAGTTTGTTGAGGAAAGCATCCACGAGGTCGCCAAGACTCTCCTGGAGGCCTTCATACTCGTCGTGATCGTGGTCTTCCTGTTCTTGGGATCAGCCCGCGCTACGCTCATTCCTCTCATAGCGGTACCGGTTTCCCTGATCGGCACCTTTGCAGTGATGCTCGCACTCGGTTTTTCGGCCAATACTGTTTCTCTTCTCGCTCTGGTTCTCGCAATCGGTATCGTCGTCGACGATGCTATCGTCGTCGTCGAAGCCGTCGAGGCCAAAATGGAAGAACATCCTGACTGGTCGCCGGCCGAAGCTGCTCGTCAGGCCATGAGCGAAATCACAGCACCAATCATTGCCATTACGCTGGTTCTGATGTCCGTGTTCGTGCCAGTTGCGTTCATTCCTGGTATTTCAGGGCAACTTTATCAGCAGTTTGCGGTCGTTGTGACCGTATCCATGATCATTTCAGCAATCAATGCCCTCACACTGTCACCCGCGCTCTGCGCCGTGCTGCTCAAACAAGGCCACGGCAGGAAGCGCTTCCCCATTCGCCAGATCATGGCGGGCATTGACCTGGCGCGAGACGGTTATGCTGCGGTCGTGAAGCGGCTGGTTCGGGTCAGCTTCGTTGGGATTCTTGCGCTGGCAGTGATCTTCCCTGTCACGGGCTGGTTATTCAAAACAACTCCAAGCGGATTTCTTCCCGCTGAGGATCAGGGCGCCATCTTCGCAGAAGTGGCGGTCCCAGAGGGCTCATCCGTCAACGTGACAGCAGAAGTAGCCAGGCAGGTATCGGAACTCGCTCAGTCAGAAGCGGGCGTGGCAGGCGTCATGAGCGTGGTGGGCTACAGCATGCTTGACGGGCAGGTAAAGTCCAACGCCGCACTCATGGCTCTTACGCTGAAGCCCTTCGACCAGAGATCCACACCGGACCTGTCTGCGAGGGCTATCATCGCGAGGTTGAACGCACTGGGCGCAAGCATCAGGGGCGCCAATGTAATCTTCTACAACCTACCGCCAATCATAGGCTTGGGAACAGGAAGCGGCTTCGAGTTTCAACTCCAAGACAAGGGCGGCCAGGGTCCGGTGGCGCTTGCACAGGCTGCGCGGGGGCTGGTCTTTGCCGCCAATCAGGACCCTCATCTCTCACGCGTTTTTACTACCTTTTCGGCAAACACACCTCAGCTCTTCCTGGAGATTGATCGCGACAAGGTGCAAACCTTGGGCGTAGACCTTTCTGATCTCTTTACTACGCTCCAGGCGATACTCGGTGGTGCGTATGTCAATGACTTCAATTTGTTCGGCCGCACATGGCAGGTCATGGTGCAAGGCGAGGCCGCCGACCGAGCGCGAATTGATGATATCTATCAGATCTCGGTCCGAAACCGCAAAGGCGAGATGGTCTCACTCAAAGCACTTGTAGATGCGCGTCTGATCCTTGGTCCTCAGTCTATCTCACGGTTCAACAACACTCTGAGCGCAACAATCAACGGAAACCCTGCTCCAGGCCATAGTTCCGGCGAAGCAATCGTCGCCATGCAAAATGTAGCGGCAGCAACGCTGCCCGCAGGCTACGGTTACGAGTGGACAGGCACAGCACTTCAGGAAATCGAGGCTGGCGGCAAGACAACCATGATCCTCGCCTTGGCTGTACTTTTTGCCTATCTCTTCCTCGTCGGCCTTTATGAAAGCTGGACCATCCCCATCGCCGTCTTGCTCTCTGTCTCGGCGGGAATCATGGGCTCCATGTTGGCACTCAACTTGGCCGGTCTGGCCAATAATCTCTATGCCCAGATCGGACTTGTTGTGTTGATCGCCCTGGCCGCTAAGAATGGCATCCTCATTGTCGAGTTTGCAATGGAGGCTAGACGCAAAGGTCTGACGATAACGGAGGCTGCCGTCGAAGGCGCTCGCGAAAGGTTCCGGGCTGTCATGATGACCAGCTTCGCCTTCATTGCCGGACTCGTACCCCTTGTGCTTGCCGAGGGTGCCGGCATGATGAGCCGTCGTGGTGTAGGCACCGCGGTGTTTGGCGGTATGCTGTCCGCCGCCATATTGGGTATTTTCCTGATACCTCTTCTTTACGTCATCTTCCAATGGGCGCGCGAGAAAATTCGCTCACCAAAAACCTCCCAGATCACTCAACAGTAACTGACTTCGCCAGATTTCGCGGTTGATCCACGTCCGTTCCCATGAATATGGCAGCGTGGTAGGCGAGCAACTGAACTGGTATCGCATAGAGCAATGGGCTCATGAACGAAAGAGCCCGCGGCACCCTGATGGTGTGGAATGATTTCTTCTCGTGATCTTTGAGGCCGCGATCATCGGTGAGCAATACGATCTTGCCTCCGCGTGCAGCAACTTCCTCCATGTTTGAAATCGTCTTCTCATAGAGTTCGTCGTGAGGGGCGATGACGATCACCGGTACATTTTCATCGATGAGCGCGATTGGACCATGCTTCAACTCGCCTGCGGCATAGCCTTCCGCGTGTATGTAGGATATCTCCTTCAGCTTTAGCGCACCCTCCAGCGCCATTGGATAGTTCAAACCTCGTCCCAGGAAAAGCACGTCCCGGTAGCCGGCTACCATCCTGGCAATCTCGCTTATATGTTTCTCATCCTTCAGAATTTCTGTCATCTGGCGCGGCACCTTGATGAGTGCGCCGACCAATTCTTGTTCACGCGCACCATCTATAGTGCGACGTTGTTTTCCAGCCAAAATCGCAAGACAAACAAGGGCTGTGAGCTGGCAAGTAAAGGCCTTCGTTGATGCGACCCCAATCTCAGGTCCCGCAAACGTACGCATCACGAATTCGCTTTCTCGCGCGATGGTAGACTCCGGAACATTGACTAGGGCAATCGTGCGCTGACGCAGTAACTTGCAGTAGCGTAGCGCTGCCAGTGTATCGGCCGTCTCGCCCGACTGCGACACCACGATGGCAAGACCGTTTTCCGGCAAAGGAGCTTCGCGATAACGG
>NZ_JBIIDX010000220.1:0-3635 GCF_044238155.1 Aestuariivirga sp.
AGCTTATTGACCGCGAGGTCATATCCGAAATCGAGCAGGCTGTGGCTTTTGCCAAGTCTGCGCCGTTACCAACGGCAGCAGATCTCGTCACCGACGTATATGTCAGCTACTGATCCGAAGGAGATATAGATATGGCACGCAAGATCAGCATGCGTCAGGCACTCAACGAGGCGCTTGATCAGGAAATGGCCCGGGATCCCCGAGTGATTGTAATGGGTGAGGACATCGTTGGTGGTGCCGGTGGTCAGGGTGAGGAGGATGCATGGGGTGGCGTGCTCGGCGTCACGAAAGGGCTGAACGCCAAGCACCGGGGACGACTGCTGGATACGCCGCTCTCGGAATCTGCCTATATCGGGGCCGCAATAGGAGCCGCTGCCTGCGGAATGCGGCCTGTTGCTGAACTGATGTTCCTTGACTTCATGGGTGTCTGTTTCGACCAGATCTTCAATCAGGCCGCAAAGTTCAAGTATATGTTCGGGGGCAAGGCTGAAACGCCTGTGGTGATCCGGGCCATGGTTGGCGCCGGTTTTCGTGCAGCAGCCCAGCACAGTCAGATGCTGACGCCGCTTTTTGTTCATATTCCCGGGCTTAAGGTGGTATGTCCGTCCAACGCTTATGATGCGAAGGGGTTATTGATCCAGTCGATCCGTGATAATGATCCTGTGATCTTCTGTGAGCATAAAAATCTGTACGGCCTGGAAGCAGACGTGCCGGCTGAGTCGTATACCATTCCCTTTGGCGAGGCCAATGTCGTACGTGAGGGCAAGCACGCCACGATCGTCACCTATGGAATGATGGTTAACCGTTCGATGGAAGCGGCTGATAGCCTGGCAAAGCAGGGTATCGATTGCGAGGTGATTGATCTCCGGACACTGTCACCGATCGACTGGGATACGGTCATTGACAGTGCAGAAAAGACAGGACATGTCATCTGCGTCGATGAGGCCAATCCGCGTTGCTCGATAGCTGCCGACGTGTCTGCAATGGTTGCGCAGCATTGCTTCAAGGCTTTGAAGGGACCGATTCAAATGGTGACGGCTCCCCACACGCCGGTTCCGTTCTCACCGGTGCTTGAGGATCTCTACATCCCCTCGGTCGATAGCATTGCCAAGGCTGTAAAGACCTCCATGGCGCACTGATGCGCGAGCGAACCAATTAAGGATTTGACCATGACAGATACCCGCATCAAGCCAATCGTCATGCCCAAGTGGGGCCTCTCCATGAAAGAGGGAAAGGTGACAGGATGGCTGTTGGAGGATGGTTCGACGATCAATCCGGGCGATGCCATACTTGAAGTGGAAACCGATAAGATTGCGGGATCAGTCGAAGCAAGCGAGGCCGGCGTGTTGAGACGACGTGTCGGTCAGCCAGATACGGTCTACCCAGTCAAAACGTTGCTCGGAGTAATTGCTGACGCGTCAGTGCCGGAAACAGAGATTGATGCTTTCGTCGCGGCTTATGTCGTCCCTGCAGGTGAAGAGGGCGAGGAGGAGCAGGGACCCAAGTACGAATTCGTGGATACTGGAGCTGGCCGGCTGCGCTATGTAAAGCGTGGCACAGGATCAGAGATATTGATCCTCATTCATGGATTTGGTGGTGATCTTGATGGCTGGCTTTTCAATCTCGACCCTCTTGCCGAGGTTGCGACTGTCTATGCGCTTGACTTGCCTGGGCATGGACAGTCAACGAAGAAGCTCGACAATCCAAGCCTAAATTCGCTCGTCGCGTCAGTGTGGGAGTTCATGGCGAGCCTTGGTATTCAGAGTGCGCATGTGGTTGGCCATTCAATGGGAGGTGCCATTGGATTGAGAATGGCAACTCAGCATCCAGAAAAGATCAGAACGTTAACGCTCATCTGTTCTGCCGGGCTTGGGCAGGAAATTGGCAGCTATGTAGACGAGTTCGTTGCCGCGCAAAGCCGCAAGGACCTCAAGCCAGTATTGGAGAAGCTTTTTGCCGATAAGAATCTGGTAAGCCGACAACTCGTCGACGATGTTCTGAAGTACAAGCGACTCGACGGTGTAAGTGATCTTCTGAAGGAACTTTCGGTGGCATTGTTTGCTGGCCGGCGTCAACAGGACATGCCTGCGGCAGAGCTTGGTGGACAAGTACCGCGCACCTTGATCATTTGGGGTAAGGACGATCAGATTATTCCGGTCGCCCATGCGGTTAATTTGCCAGGAGCCAAGGTTCACGTGATTGAGGGCGCGGGACATATGGTCTACATGGAGAAGTCGAGCGAGGTAAACGGACTGATCAGAGGTCATATCGCTTCAACCAATCCTTGATCAGGAAAGAACTAGGGTGCGAGGCGTTAAAGGAGAGTTGCAAATGGCTGATGCAAGGGAAAAGCTTGAAGCTGTGAATGGGCGCTTAATGGGGCTGTTCAAGGCAGACAAGCAGACGATGATGGCGTTCAATGGCCTCGCAACTGCTGCCAGCCGTGCAGGTAAGGTTTCCCCTGCAATGAAGGAGCTAACGGCCGTTGCCATTGCTGTCGCAACAGGTTGTGAAGATTGCATCGTGTATCACGTTGCGGCTGCCAAGAAGCATGGCGCGACGCGAGATGAGCTTATCGAGTTGATGGCCGTTTCAGTCGAGATGGCGGGCGGTCCAGGTGCAGTCTATGCGGCTAAGGCCATTGAGTTCTTCGATCAGTTGGCGTGATCAGTTAGGGAAAAGTCTCGTTGATATTGCTACGGTGAGCGCTGCAACAGATCCGGTGAGTATCGTTCCCCACGCCATGTCAATCAGAGCAATTTTTGTCGAGAACCCCTTCATGACGGCAAGATTCGTAAGGTCATAGGTGCCATAAGCGACAAGTCCCAAGAGTGCGCCGTAGAGTAAGCCGCGCAATGCAGATTGGGCTTCTACTGCCGGCCAGATTACCATGATCATGAGACCCGTCACGTAAAGCAGATAAAAACCGCCGGCCGCGGCGAAGTTTGGTGGCTGGCGCAGGAGTTGACCTATTTCAGACACATAGAAATCGCGACCGAGATATAGCAGCCAAACCATGTCGATCAGCAAGAAGAGAACCGCTGCGATGAACCACAAGCCTAGCCAGTGCAGCATTGAGAAAGCTCCTCTTGAGAATACCTTCTAAGTCCTTGAAGGCTGCAGGATCAGTTGCATCATGCGACCGCGCGGGCCAGAGCACATTGCGACCAGAGCTCAGACAGCGCCTGCACCAGGTGATCAATATCCGTATCCGTATGCAGTGGCGTCGGGGTTATTCGAAGTCTCTCGGTGCCGCGTGGCACTGTTGGGTAGTTGATGGGTTGTATGTAGATGCCATAGCGCTCAAGAAGTATATCACTGATCCACTTGCACTTTTTAGGATCGCCAACCATCACTGGCACAATGTGGCTGGAGTTGGCTTTGTAAGGAACACCAGCTTGGTCGAGTTTGCGCCGTAGCTTGGCCACGCGCTCTTTATGTCGGATGCGTTCAAATTCGCTGGTCTTGAGGTGGCGGATCGACGCTGAGGCGCCCGCAGCAACTGCAGGAGGCAGGGCTGTCGTGAAAATGAAGCCTGAGGCAAAGCTCCTGACGAAGTCGCAAAGTGCCGTCGAACCAGTGATATAGCCGCCCACTACACCGAAGGCCTTGCCAAGCGTTCCCTCAATTACTGT
>NZ_JBIIDX010000221.1:0-3603 GCF_044238155.1 Aestuariivirga sp.
TGTAGCGCTCCATCCAGCGGCACAGGCCGAGCAGGCTTGCCATGTCGGCGTCAGGCTCGTGCGCTTCAGTGAGGAGTTCGGGCAGCTGGGCGCGTGCATCGGCAAGCCGCATGCCACGCGTGAGCCCAAACTGCCGGGCAGCGGCGTTGACGGCGGCAAGACGGAGGCCGGCCCGGCCACGCTCAACCAGTGCGAAGGGCAGGCCCCTGGGCGGCGGCTTGCGGCCCGCCTTGATCTGCGCCCGGATGAAGCGCTCCACCGGAAAGTCCGGAAACCAGAGAGAAACGAGACTGCGCATGATGCCATTCCAGACTCCAGGCGCCGGGGCGGCCGCCCCGCGCGCGGATGAGTTCGATGTGCCAGCAGGGCGGCCCCACCGCCAGCGCATCATCAGGCGGGCTGCAGGAGGTTGCGGCCGCCGCCACCCAGCGCGTGTGGCTTGCAGTGGCAGCGGCAGATGCGCCGGCCCGGGTGAAGATGAGAATGGCGGCGGATTTTCCCGCCGCCGCAGCCAGCGACAGGCGGCGGGTGACGGTGAGATCGGCCTGCACGGTATCGGCATCGCCGAGCACGGCGGCGACGGCGCCGGATTTCAGCGCCTCTTCCATGGTCCACAGAAGGCTGGCGGATTTGCGCAGGCTCACCATCACGAAGCGCTGGCGCGACAGGCCCAGCCGCTCAAGCCCGTGGCCATAGAGCCGGCCATGTTCACGCTCCTGCGCGGCCAGCCGGCACCACAGCAGCGGCCGGCGCTCTTGCGGATCGGCGAGCCGGCGAAGCGCGAGAGCCAGAGCAAAGCCCATGGTGGCCGGCTGGTCGCCAGAGGCCAGAGGCGACACATCATGCAGGCCCGCCCGCTGCAGGCCCTGGACCGGCAGGTGCCGGTCAAGCGCGGCAAGGCCGGTGAGCCAGGGAGCAGCCCCGGCCTTGTGCGCCTCGAATTGCGACCCGCTCTTCTCCAGCCGCGCGATATGCGCGCGCAGCGTGTCGAGCAGCGCGGGCAGATCCTCGCTTGGACGAAAAGGTGTGATGGCAGCGGTGCAAGTCTCCCTGCCCCGCGCACCCTGCAGTGCCGGCTTCCAACGCATGACGGATAACATCCAGATTGTTCTAGTTTTGTTCCACAAACGGCCAGAGGAGTCAAGCCGGTAACCGGAACCGTGCTCAACGGCCAGCCGATGGAGGTTCTTTCAGCCGCGCCAGGCTAGAGATCGCCGGTCACGCACTTTCCGGCCAGTGCCTTGTACTGCTTCTCGGTGAACAGGATGGGATTGCCGCCGGCAGAGGGATCCCTGACGGCCATGGCCGCCACTTCGGCCAGACGTCTGGTATCGATGCCGATGTCCTTGAGCGCATGCGGAATGCCAATCTCCTTCCTCAGCGCCAGGATCCATTTGAGAAAGCCGTCAAACCCGCCCTTGATGCCAAGATAGGCGGCGGCGCGCTCGATGTCCTTTTCGATCTTGCGGCGATTGGCCTTCAGCACATAGGGCATGATGATGCCGTTGAGCAGGCCATGATGCGCGTCATAAAGCCCGCCGAACGGATGGGCCAGCGCATGGATGGCGCCGAGGCCCCTCTGGAAGGCGGTGGCCCCCATGGCCGAGGCCACCAGCATGTTGCCGCGCGCATCGAGGTCCTTCGGCTTCTTCACCGCCCTGGCAAGATTGTCCTTCACCAGCCGCATGCCCTCCAGCGCAACGCCCGCCGACCAGGGATGATAGAAGGGCGCGCAATAGGCCTCGAGATTATGTGCCAGCGCGTCCATGCCGGTGGCGGCGGTGAGCTTTGCGGGCAGGCCCACGGTGAGTTCCGGGTCCAGGATGGCCACCCTTGGCATGATCGCCGGGTGGAAGATGATCTTCTTCTCATGGGTGATCGGATGGGTGATGACACCGGCGCGGCCAACCTCCGAGCCCGTGCCCGCCGTGGTCGGCACCGCGATGATGGGAGCGATGAGCGAGGCGTCGGCCCTCGTCCACCAGTCGCCGATGTCCTCCAGCTCAAAGACCGAAAGATTCTGCGCATGCATCAGCGCGATGAGCTTGCCCGTATCCAGGCCGGAGCCGCCGCCCAGCGCCACCACGCCATCATGCTTGCCATCGGTGAACACCTTGCAGCCGGCCAGCACATTTTCCTCCACCGGATTGGGGCGAACGTCAGAAAAGAGCGCCGCCTTGAGCCCCGCCTTCCTGAGGCTGGCGAGGATCTCCGCCGTCATCGGCATGGCGGCCAGACCCTTGTCGGTCACCAGCAGCGGGCGCTTGATGCCGTTGGCCTTGCAGAAGTCCGCCAGCTCGCGGATGCGCCCGGCGCCGAACTTGATGGCGGTCGGATAATTGATGTTGCGGTTCGGAATGGCCATGGCGTCTCTCCTGCGTTCGTCGTGTTCAGTATCTCTCGAAACCGCGCTTCAGTTCGAGATCGGTGATGCGGCGGTCGAATTCGAACTGTTCCCACCTGGCGGTGTGGACATAGTGATCGACCACATCATCGCCCAGCGCACCGCGCAGGAACTTCGAGCCATCGAGCAGCTCGGTGGCCTCGCGCAACGTCTTGGGGATTTCGCGCAGGCGGCGCGAAGAATCATAGATATCACCCGAGACTACCGGTTCGAGCTTCATCTTCTTCTCGATGCCGTCGAGCCCGGCAGCGATCAGGGCTGCAAAGGCGAGATAGGGATTGAGGTCAGCCCCGCCGATCCGGCATTCCACCCGGATTGCCTTGCTTTCAGCGCCGCAGATGCGGAAGCCCGCCGTGCGGTTGTCGAAGCTCCACACCGCGCGGGTGGGCGCGAAGGTGCCGGCCATGAAGCGCTTGTAGGAATTGATGTAGGGCGCGAGGAAATAGGTGATCTCGCCGGCATGGGCGAGCTGGCCTGCCAGATAATGCTGCATCAGCGCCGACATGCCGTGGTCCTGCTTCTTGTCGAGGAACAGCGGCTTGCCATCGGCGGACCACAGCGACTGATGAATATGGGAGGAATTGCCCGCCATGCCATAGTCCCACTTGGCCATGAAGCACACGGCCTTGCCCACGTTGTAGGCGATTTCCTTGGCGCCGTTCTTGATGATGGCATGGCGGTCCGCCATATCGAGCGCTTCGGCGTATTTGACGTTGATTTCCTCCTGCCCCGGTCCCCATTCACCCTTTGAATTCTCCACCGGGATGCCTGCGCCAGCGAGGCCATTGCGCAGCGCGCGCATGTAGACTTCCTCCTTCGAGGTCTGGAGGATGTTGTAGTCCTCGATGTAGTACCCCGACGTCTTGAGGTTGCGATACCCCTTCTGGTTTGCCACCTCGTAGGAATCATCGAACAGGAAGAACTCCAGCTCAGAGGCCATGTAGGCCTTCATCTTCATGGCCGAAAGGCGCTTCAGCTGCTTCTTGAGAATGGCACGCGGCGAGTGCGGCACGTCCTCGTGGCTGTGATGGTCGAGCACGTCGCAGAGCACCAGCGCCGTGCCGGGAAGCCAAGGTGTGCGGCGCAAGGTTGAGAGATCAGGCTTGAGCACGAAGTCGCCATAGCCCTTCTCCCAGCTGGTGGCCTTGTAGCCAGGCACCGGCTCCATCTCGATGTCGACGCCGAGCAGATAGTTGCAG
>NZ_JBIIDX010000222.1:0-3602 GCF_044238155.1 Aestuariivirga sp.
GCAGTCGCCGCGCAATTCGTCCTGTCCGCATCGGCCTTGCGCGCCGTTGCGGCGCGGGCCGCCGCGCGGCCGCGTGGCGTGGCGCTGCGCGGCGCGCTTTGGGATGCCGCACGCGAGGAGGCGCGGCTGCGTTTCGACGGCCTGGCAGAGCGGATTGAGACGCGGGCGGGCTGGGACGACCTGATCCTGCCGCCCGCGCGCAAGGCGATGCTGCGGCAGATCGAAACGCAGCTTGCCGAACGGATGCGTGTCTATGAACGCTGGGGCTTTCGGGAGCGCCTTTCAGAGCGCGGGCTGGGCATTACGGCGCTGTTCGCGGGCCCGTCAGGCGTCGGCAAGACGCTGGCGGGGGAGGTGATCGCGCATGCGCTGAAGCTTGACCTGCACCGAATTGATCTTTCTGCTGTCGTTTCAAAGTACATCGGGGAGACCGAGAAGAATCTTCGCCGTGTCTTTGATGCGGCTGAGGCCAGTGGCGCCGTGCTGCTGCTTGATGAGGCGGATGCGCTGCTCGGCAAGCGTAGTGAGGTCAAGGACAGCCACGACCGCTACGCCAACATCGAGGTCAGCTACCTGCTGCAGCGCATGGAAAGCTATACCGGCCTTGCCATTCTGACCACCAACATGAAACAGAATATTGACAGTGCCTTCCTGCGGCGTATTCGCTTCGTGGTGGACTTTCCCTTCCCGACGGTCGAGGAACGTGAGGCGATCTGGACACGCGTCTTCCCGCGTCGCCTCCCGCGGGAGGCGTTGGATCCGCGCCGCCTTGCGCAGATGAACCTGGCTGGCGGCGCGATCCGCAATGTGGCGCTGAACGCGGCGTTCCTTGCGGCGGCGGATGGTGGCGTGGTGCGGTCCGCGCATGTGCTGGCCGCAGCGCGCAGTGAATACGCAAAGCTCGAGAAGCCACTGACTGAGGGCGAGCTGCGTGGCTGGGGCCAGATGTCATCATGACCCGCCGCATTCGCATTGACACGCTTGTTCTGGAAAACGTGCCCGCAGGCCAGCGCGGTCCGCTGCTGCGCGCCTTCCGGGCCGAGCTGGCGCGTCTGGCCGCGCAACCACCCGCCGCGGCGCCACCCACGCGCCCATCCCACGCGGTGCAGCCCGCGCCGGCGTCCGGCAGTGCGGCCGGGCTGAGCGCGGCGGCGGTCGTGGCCCGCCGGATTGGGGGCGACCGATGAGCCGCCCTGCGCCCCTTCAACTGCCCCGGTCGCGGGTGGCCATCACCGCCCCACCGATCGCCCAGCGCGCACCGCAAGCCGAGGACAACATTGGCGCCGCCGCCGCACCCTTCGCGCTCGGCGCACTGAACGTCAGCCCGCAGCCGCAGCGCAGCGCTGTGACCGAGGTCGGCCCCGCCGACGACGTGCATGAGCGGGAGGCGGATGCCATTGCGCGGACCGTCATGCGCATGCCCGCCGATGTCGAACTGCAGGAGGCGCCGGAGGGCGTGCAGCGCGCCTGCGCGGCCTGCGAGGCGGAAGACAAGGTACAGCGCCTCGGCGTGGAGGAGGCGGAGCGCGAGCATGGCCCGCCCGATCTCGCGGCGACGCCGCGGCAGCTGACCTCGGGCGGCGCGCCGCTCGGCGCGGGGCTGCGCGGCTTCTACGAAAGCCGCCTGGGGCGGGACCTGTCGGGGGTGCGCATCCACCAGGGCGGGGCGGCCGAGGCCATGGCCGACAGCATCAGCGCGCGCGCCTTCACCTATGGCAGCCACATCTGGCTCGGCCGCGGCGAAAGCGCGGCACCGAGCGAGACGCTGAGCCACGAGATGGCGCATGTGCTGCAGCAGACGCAGCCGGCTTCGCTCGGCGACGACGCGGCCGAGGCGGGGGCGGCGGCGCCCGCGGCGCAGCGCTCCGCACGCTGGGTGCCGCTCAAACCCGCCGCCGGCGAGAAGGATTTCGAGGAGAATAGAAGCGGAGCCCACGATGCGGTGATCATGGAGGTGTCGAAGGACGCGGGCAACGCCGACCTGCTGGCGGAAGTCCCGATTCCTAATGGCGGCTTTCATAGGCTTCGCGGTCGTTCCAACGGCTACGCCGATTTCTACAAGGCTGAGCCCGCCCTGAGGCTGCCTGGCGTCATCGCCGCGAAGGACCCGGCCGCGAAACCGTCCGCCAAGGAGGAGCAAGCGACCAAGGAAGTGGCGTCGGGTCAGACGGAACTCACCCCCGATGACGGCCCGCCAGAGCCGCCGCCCGATACGTCCCGGGTCAAGAAGCCGCATGTGCCGGCGCCACCCAACCAGCAGGTCGAAAATTACGACGTGGACGATTGGCAGCCACCCTGGTTCACTACCTGGAAGGAGAAAAACCCTAAAGCCGATACAGCCGGGCTCGAGAAGGCACCGATTTCGAAGGGCCACCGCCTCAACCGGGACAAAATAAAACAATACCAGAATCCGCGGGTCGAGAATGACAAGGTCGTCGGCCTGGACAAGGCGCCGACGACCATCGCGCTCGGTGAGCTCAAGCCCGGCCACAACTTAAAGGCAAGGGAGGGCGGGCAGAAACAGCTGGACCGCTACATCGCTGGACTGACGCAGGTGAAGGAGGCGGTGAACGCGGTGAAGCCGGAGCAGCGCGATGGCCCCGGCACCTGGGCACTCAAAATCAACAAGATGTCTAAAGGCGAGATCAGCGTTCCCCCAGGGCTGCATCCGCGCGCCGCCAAACCTACCTTCCCGCGCGATCTAGAGCTGAAGGTTAAGAGCGAGCCGTTGCGGAATCCGATCAAAGCCCCGGGCCATCTCGCCTTCGGGAAAGATCCACAGGGTGCCGGCATTTGGAACTACGTCTTCGTCCCGCGCAATGCGCCGCCCACGAAGAAGCTCACCGCAGGGCAGAGCGATGCGTTTGAGAAACACGTGAAGGATCTGAACAAGCTCATTGCTAAGCTGAAGAAGAACGCAACCAAGGTGAAGGCTCGCCGCCGCGCGATGGCGGCGCGCCCGGCGAAGCGTCACGTGATCCGCCGCAACACGAAGCCGCGGAAGGACAGCTTCGAATTGGATGCCTGGGAGAAGGATCGCAAGGCCCTCGCCGGTCGCTTCAATGCTTGGAAGTCCACCGATCCCGGGGCGCGGACGATCGAGCAGCAGCAGGCAGTGCGGGAGGCCTATGAGAAGATCGCCGAGGAAATCAAGGGCGTCTCGGCGCCGGCCACCTCCGCGCAGGAGCGCGCCGACAGCAAGATGCTGCACCGGCTGGAGCGCATCGCCGATCGTAAATTTGGCCCTTTGCTGGGGAAGCTTCGCGACAAGTTCGGCTTCATCTTTGTCAAGCTAGCGAATGCCTATGACAACTTCCGCAAGAAGCTCGACGATCGGAAGAAGCGCGCCCCAGGCGATGCGCCGGCGGCCTTCGCCGGCTGGAAGAAGAAGGCGATCCGGCTCCTGATCAAGGCGGCCACGGTCGGCGCAGGGCTGCTGATGGAGCAGGTGGTACAGCATTTCGCCACCTGCATCGACGGCCTGGCCGACCAGGTCGTCGCGAAGTTCGAGGGCGAGCTGGAGGAGAATTTCGGCGAGGAGATGGATCGCATCATCGATGCCTTCGACACGCTCCGCAAGCGGATCGAGACCGAGCTCGACC
>NZ_JBIIDX010000223.1:0-3599 GCF_044238155.1 Aestuariivirga sp.
CCCTGGATTGAGCATCGAGAATTCCGGCACGATCAGCTTCAGCGGCCTGAGACACCCTTCATTGAGTGGAATGTCGTTGCCGACGAGCGTGCGGAAAACATAGAGCACCACGGCCCTGCATACGGCAAAGGGCGCATTGTAGTTTCCGGCGTGCTGCGCACTGGTGCCAGTGAAGTCGATGGTGGCACTCCGCGTGGCCCGGTCGACGCTGACCTTGACCTTGATCACCTGGCCTTCGTCCATGCGATAGACCATCTCGCCATCACTGAGCCGGTCGATCACCTGCCGTACGCACTCCTCGGCGTTGCGCTGCACATGGCCCATATAAGCCTTGATCACCTCCGTGCCGTAGGCAGCGCAAACCTTGAGCAGCTCGCGCTTTCCCGTCTCGTTGGACGCAATCTGAGCCTTGAGATCGGCAATGTTCTGGTCGGGATTGCGACAGGGGTAAGGACCCGAGGCCAGAACCCTGCGCGCCTCGGCCTCAAGCAAGCGTCCGCCGCGCACGAGCTGCACGTTGTCGATCACCACGCCCTCCTCGCGCAGTGTCGTGCTCCCGGGCGGGGCGCTGCCCGGCGTCAAGCCGCCCACATCAGCGTGATGGCCGCGCGAGCCCAACCAGAAGGCAGGACGGCCATCGATGAACACCGGGGTCACCACCGTAATGTCCGGCAGATGCGTGCCACCCCCATAGGGCGCGTTCAGCATGAAGGCATCGCCATCCTGCACATCGGGGTTGAGGCGCATTACCGTCTTGATCGCAGCCGACATCGAACCCAGATGCACCGGCACATGAGGTGCATTGGCGACGAGATCTCCGGCTTCATCGAAAATGGCGCAGGAGAAATCGAAGCGTTCCTTGATGTTGACCGACCAGGACGTGAGCGCCAGCGTCGCCCCCATCTGATCAGCCACCGACATGAAGAGGTTCGACATCACTTCAAGCAGCACCGGATCAGCGGCGGTTCCGGCGGCGGGCACGAAGGCCAGGGGATCGGCCCTTTCGAGAATGAGATTGGCCCTCGAGTCGATTCGCGCGCGCCAGCCGGGTTCAACCATGTTGGTCCCCGTTGGCTCGGTAATGACGGCCGGTCCCTGGCAGCTCCATCCAGCGGGCAGCGCGGCCCTGTCCCACAGGGGCACATCTCCGTGACCGGCGATCGGAACATGGGCCATGGGGCGCGGCCGGCCCGTGGGCGGGGACATCTCCGGCATGTCGCCGGCATTGCCGATGGCCTCGCAACTCAGCATCTCGAACCAGATGGCGCGTTCGGGCGACATGAAGCCAAAACGCGCCTGATGCGCGGCCTCGAAGGCGCGACGAGTCTCATCGGCTCCGGCGAAGGGCACCGCAAGCGACTGGTGCGACCCCTCATAGCGCACATGGGCCAGAGCCTCGCCGCGGACCTCGCCCACGCCTTGCGCCATGACTTCAGCCCTGGCTTCTGCCTCGATCAACTCCAGCGCCGCCCTGGCGCGCGAAACATCCGCGAGCGGCGCATCAAACTGAACCTCGCGCAGGGCGCGGATTTCGGCGAGACCCATGCCGAAAGCCGACAGAACACCGGCAAAGGGATGGATGAAGACCTGCCGCATGCCCAGCGCATCGGCCACCAGACAGGCATGCTGGCCGCCCGCACCGCCGAAGCATTGCAGCGTGTAAGCCGTCACGTCATGCCCGCGCTGGATGCTGATCTTCTTGATGGCATTCGCCATGTTGTCGACTGCGATGCGCAGAAATCCGCGCGCAAGCTCAGCGGGCGAACGCGGCGGCTGGCCGGTGGCGGCGGAGACCTCGGCTGCGAGTTCCTCGAAGCGCCTCAGCACCGCGACCGCATCAAGCTTCTCGTTGCCGCCTGGGCCGAAGACGGCAGGGAAATGATCAGGATTCAACTTGCCGAGCATGACATTGCAGTCCGTCACCGTGAGCGGCCCGCCGCGGCGGTAGCAGGCGGGTCCAGGATCGGCGCCCGCACTTTCCGGCCCAACCTGGAAGCGTCCGCCGCGAAAGCGGCAGATCGAGCCACCTCCGGCTGCCACGGTGTGGATATGCATCATCGGCGCGCGCATACGCACGCCGGCCACTTCGGTTTCGAAACTGCGCTCAAAACTTCCCGCATGGTGGCTGACATCGGTCGAGGTTCCGCCCATGTCGAAGCCGATCAACCGGTCATAGCCCGCAGCCTGAGCCGTCTTCACCATGCCGATGATGCCACCGGCGGGACCAGACAGAATGGCATCCTTGCCGTGGAACAGGCGGGCATCAGTCAACCCGCCATTCGACTGCATGAACAACAATCTCTCGCAGGCACGGCCAACATCCAGCGCCCCGGCAACAAGGTCCACGTAGCGGTGCAGGATTGGCGAGAGGTAGGCATCGACCACCGTGGTGTCGCCACGGCCCACGAGCTTGGCCAGGCGGGAGACCTGGTGGCTCATCGAGACCTGCGAGAACCCCAGGCTGCGCGCAATCTCGCCCACGCGCCGTTCGTGCTCGGGGTTGAGGTGGCCGTGCAGGAAGGCGATCGCGACTGCACGCAAGCCGGCATCGAAAGCAGACTGGAGCGCCGAGCGGGCCGAAGCCTCATCGAGCGGACGGAGGACCAGACCTTCGCTGTCGATCCGCTCGTCAACCTCTTCCACACGGCTGTAGAGCACCTCGGGCCTCCGCACATGAAGCGCGAAGAGCTGCGGGCGGGTCTGATAGCCGATCTCAAGGAGGTCCGCGAAGCCCCGGGTGATCATCAGCAGCACACGCTCGCCCTTGCGCTCGAGAAGGGCATTGGTGGCAACCGTTGTCCCCATCTTGACTGCCCTGATCGCGCCCGCAGGCTGTGATGCGGCAGCCATGATCGCGCCAATGCCTTCCACCGCTGCATCTCTGTAGCGTTCAGGATTTTCTGAGAGCAGCTTGTGAGTGATCAACCTTCCGTCAGGCGCCTTCGCCACCACATCCGTGAAGGTTCCGCCGCGGTCAATCCAGAATTCCCACGCAGCACCAGACATCAGCACCTCTTTCTCGAACAGCTACACGTCTAGCACCGCTTCCGCCACACCGACAACCTCGTGCACCGGCACGACCTGCTGGCCCGCACACGCTTCCGCGCCCTCACCCTGCCCGACCGGCAGGTGGCGCATGGCTCGCCCGCCGAGCAATATGCCGGTGCCGGCCTTGATGCCAACGACATCGCCGCCGCCAACCGTTCGGCCCTCAGGGGCAGCCACTGAAAAACCATCTTGCAGCATGCCAGCCGTTGCCGGAGCGATGCATAAAGATTGCCGTTTCATGCCCGAATGTTTGCCGCCATTGACCATGCGGTTGTCATCGCGAGGCGCCTCGCGGCGACCCATGGGGTCGTTTGCGCCCGACCCCGCCCTGCTTCAGAGAGACACTGCCCGTTAGCGATCAAAGCTCCGTTGTTTCCCATGCGAGATGACGAGCGCATCAGCGCATGCTGGTGACTTGAGCTGTCTCAAATCATCGCCGCCAAGGAAGCCGCAACAAAAGCCGACGAGTCAACAGTTTGGGTTGATTGCGAACCAGGCCACTGCCAGCGAAACCCCAATCGCGACTCTGCCTTTTGACTTGAAAGGCATCG
>NZ_JBIIDX010000105.1:0-12718 GCF_044238155.1 Aestuariivirga sp.
CCACAGCCTCCTGCTGGAATGCACCGTGGCCAGGCCCCGCATCTTCGCGTTGAACCGATTCTTGCCTCGGTCACGCGGCGTCCTGTCGATCCGCCAGACGAGTCTGAGGACTGGGAGGAGGATCTGGCTGGCGTAGACGAAGATGACCCCGATCCCGGCTTGGCAGATGAGCGCACGTCGGAGGAATTTGAAACTCCGGCACCGCGTGTCGCCCGCAGCAACAAGCCACTGAAGCCCAGCAAGCGGCTGAAGAAGGACCTGCAACCTGGGCTGGCGTTCAGTCGTGGTGACATCTACGACCTGCCGCCACTCACACTGCTGGCTGAACCCAAACGGGTCGGCAAGCCGATGGAGCTTTCTGATGAGGCACTCGAGCAGAATGCCCGCATGCTGGAAGGCGTCCTCGATGACTTTGGTGTCAAGGGCCAGATCCTGAAGGTTCGTCCGGGCCCTGTGGTCACGCTGTATGAGTTGGAACCTGCTCCGGGCATCAAGTCCTCACGTGTCATCAGCCTTGCAGATGATATTGCCCGGTCGATGAGTGCCATTTCAGCGCGTGTTGCCGTTGTGCAGGGCCGGAACGCCATTGGCATTGAACTGCCCAATGCCAAGCGCGAGACGGTCTATCTCCGCGAAATGCTGGGCTCTGAGGCCTTTGAAAAATCAAGCCTCAACCTCGCCATAGCGCTCGGCAAGAACATCGGTGGTGAGCCTGTCTTTGCTGATCTGGCACGCATGCCGCATTTGCTGATCGCCGGCACTACCGGTTCTGGCAAGTCCGTTGGCATCAACACAATGATTCTGTCGCTGCTCTACCGGCTTCCACCGGAGCGCTGCCGCCTCATCATGATCGATCCCAAGATGCTGGAGCTTTCCGTGTACGAAGGGATTCCACATCTCCTTGCCCCGGTCGTCACCGATCCACGCAAGGCAGTTGTTGCCCTCAAGTGGGCGGTGCGCGAGATGGAGGAGCGCTACCGCAAGATGTCGAAAATCGGGGTACGTAACATCGATGGCTACAATACTCGCATGAAGGCGGCCGCAGCCAAGGGCGAGGAGATCTCGCGGACGGTTCAGACCGGGTTCAACCCAGAGACTGGCGAACCGATCTTCGAGAAGGAGGCCATGGATCTGTCCCCGATGCCCTACATTGTGGTCATCATCGATGAGATGGCTGACCTGATGATGGTGGCTGGCAAGGACATTGAAGGTGCCGTGCAGCGCCTGGCCCAGATGGCGCGTGCCGCCGGCATCCATGTCGTCATGGCCACCCAGCGCCCATCCGTTGACGTCATCACGGGCACCATCAAAGCCAATTTTCCAACCCGCGTCTCGTTTCAGGTTACGTCAAAGATCGATAGTCGAACCATTCTTGGAGAGCAGGGTGCCGAACAGCTCCTGGGTCAGGGCGACATGCTTTTCATGGCTGGTGGTGGTCGTATCTCGCGCCTGCACGCCCCCTTCGTCTCGGATGACGAGGTCGAAAAGATCGTGGCTCATCTGAAGGTGCAGGGCGTGCCTGAATATGTTGATGCAGTCACCGAAGAGCCAGATGACGGTACGTTTGGCGAATCGGGTGGCATGGGCGGGGAATCGGCTGGCTCGGGAGATGATCTTTATGATCAGGCCGTCGCTGTCGTACTGCGTGACAAGAAGGTCTCCACATCCTATGTCCAGCGGCGTCTTCAGGTCGGCTACAACAAGGCGGCCAGCCTGATTGAACGCATGGAAAGGGAAGGTCTCATTTCTGCTGCCAATGCGACAGGAAAGCGCGAGATTCTGGTGCCGGGCGACAGCGCGCGGGTCTGAATCAAGAACCGCCCTGATCAAATGGCTCCCCGTCAGTCGCGGCGGCGGAGGTCGGACTTGACGCCCGCCGCTGCCGAACCTTCAGGGCCGGGGTGTTTCGCACCATGGCGGTGGCGCATTGCTCAGCCGGACCGGTTGCTTCCTCATCTGTCAATCAGCCTGATTCTTTCCCCAAATCTGGTTTCGGGGGGTCTGCCTCAAATTCGGCCCGTTCTTGCGGATAACACGGCATTGAAATAGATAAACCGGGTTTTCAGGCCCCTATCCGGAAAGAACAGGATGAACAGCCTATCGCAGCTCTCGCGCCGTGCCCTGCTGGGCCTTGTTTTGATGATCATGGCCGTGCCGCTGGCCCGGGCCTCGGAACCGCTCGCTCTCAACCCGGAACAGGAAGCCGCCATCAATGGCATCTCGGAGTATTTGAACAGCTTTAAGACGCTGCAGGGCGAATTCACCCAGATCAGCCCCAAGGGCAATCTTTCTCAAGGCGTGTTCTACATTTCCAAGCCCGGCAAGATGCGCTTCGAATATGCGCCTCCCAACCCCTTTCTCATCGTTGCCGACGGAACCTGGCTGACGGTCAAGAACGTCAAGAAGGAAAAAGGCGATCAGTTTCCCCTGTCTCAGACACCCTTGCGGCTGGTTCTGGCCAATACAGTCGACATCTTGAAGGATACAAAGATCCTCGACTTCCAGGATCAGGACGGAATCCTTGCCGTGACCGTCGAAGACAAGAAGAACACCCTTGCCAATGGCCAGTTGACCCTGGTGTTCGACACAACGCGCAACGTTCTTCAGCAATGGGTCGTTATTGATGGCAAGGGCCGGCGGACCACAGTTTCACTTGAGAATGTGGTGGCGGGCATACAGCCAGATCCCAAGCTCTTCGTTGTCAAGATCGACCGGAAGAAGAACGACAAGTCTAGCCCCTGACCCCGCTGTCGATTCGCCGCTACAGCTATTTCCATTTTATGCCGCGATACGCTAGATGTTGCGCATGAGCCTGAAAGTCGCGACGTGGAACATCAACTCGGTTCGCCTGCGAATTGGCCTGGTTACAAGGCTTCTCTCGCACTGGCGGCCAGATATACTCTGCCTGCAGGAAACCAAATGTCCACAGGGCCAGTTTCCATCCGGTCCACTGCGCGACATGGGCTATGAGCACATCGCCGAGTTTGGTCAGAAGGGCTACCATGGAGTTGCCATCGTCTCGAAACGGCCATTCACGGCACAGTCCTCAAGGCCTTTTTGCGGTAAGGATGACTGCCGTCACATCTCGGTGACGCTCAGCGGACCAAAGCCTGTCATCATCCATAATCTCTATGTACCGGCAGGTGGAGATGAGCCTGATCCAGTGATCAATGAGAAATTTGCCCATAAGCTGCAGTTCATCGACGAACTCGAGGCTTGGTTCGGCAAGGGCTGCGTTCCCAAAGGTCACGAGAGTATCCTCGTTGGCGATCTGAACATCGCCCCTCTTGAGCAGGATGTCTGGTCACACAAGGATCTGCTTCGGGTCGTGAGTCATACTCCGGTCGAGACAGAGGGCCTCCTGCGAATCCAGAAGACGGGCAGATGGGTTGACCTGATGCGCCGGCATGTGCCGGAGGATCAGAAGCTCTACACCTGGTGGAGTTACCGGGCCCGCGACTGGGAGTTGAGCGATCGTGGCCGCAGGCTAGACCATATCTGGTCGACGGCTGGTCTTGCTCCATCCTGCAGGAAGATCGAAGTTCTGAAGGAAGCACGCGGCTGGCAGCAACCATCGGATCATGTGCCCGTGATGGCAAGCTTCGCGGAGTGAGGGCCTGATCTTCAGGTGTTGCTGAAGGAGCGGGCCTTTTCAAATTCGCTACGGGTGGCTTTGATCTCTTCCATTGACTGCTCAAGTCTTGCCGCAAGACTGCGAAAGACCGTTGCGGCAAATTGAGGGAACTCCCTTGCGACCCGCATGAAGAGTTCGCGCTCGATGCGCAGAGCCGAAACGGGCTCCGTGGCCGTAGTCGTCAGCGCATAGTGCCTGCCGCCGATCATGGCGACTTCGCCCAGCAAGGCGCCTTCTCCTGCAGTTCCGACCGGACCGTCCTTGAGGCTGCTCAACCTGGTCTCGCCACTCAGAATGAGGTAGGCCGCATTCGCCGGCTCATTTTCCTCGGTCAGTGGCTCACCCGTTTCGAAACTCACCCTGGTGGCCGAGAAGGCCAGGACCTGCAGGTGAACAGGGTCGCACGCGCTAAAAACCGGTATGCGCCGGAATGTCTCGACATCGGCCATCACGCTCATGAGATGTAGCCCACCCACACCCGGCCAATGCCGCAGTCTTTTGCCCGTCTTGATGTCATGTTGCCTGTTTAGATGACCGCGGCCGCAAAGCCAAGTCTACGAAAACCATTCATGGAACAAGCTTGTAGCCACCTTCGGCCGTTACCAGTATCTCTGCCTGGGAGGGATCGCGTTCAATTTTCTGACGAAGCCGGTAAACATGGGTCTCCAGGGTATGGGTCGTCACCCCGGCATTGTAACCCCAGACATCCTGAAGCAGAACGTCTCGACTCGCTATCTGATCCCCGGCACGCAACAGAAATTTGAGGATGGCCGTTTCCTTCTCTGTCAGGCGAACCTTCCGGCCATCAGTCCGGGTCAGTGTCTTGGCTGCTGGCTTGAAACTGTAGGGGCCAACCTTGAAGCTGGCATCTTCACTATGGGCGTGCTGGCGCAGATGGGCCCTAATGCGAGCCAGCAGAATGGCAAAGCGAAATGGTTTGCTCACATAGTCGGACGCACCCGCCTCGAGACCCAGGATCGTGTCGGCTTCCGAAGCCTGACCGGTCAGCATGATGACGGGACCACGATAACCATTGCGTCGGATGATGCGGCATGCCTCGCGGCCATCCATGTCTGGCAGGTTGACATCAAGAATCACCAGATCCGGCAGATCTGTCATTACGGCCTTGATGCCAATCGCAGCGGTTGCCGCCTCAGTCAGCACAAACTCCTCGTGCAGCAAGAATTGCTCCCTCAGCGTTTCCCGAAGCAGGCCGTCATCATCAATCACGATGAGCCTCCGTATGCCGGTCATGACGCCATTCCCGCACGGAAGTCATTGAAATCCCTTGTACTCATGAATTGAGATGTTAGGCTGGTGCATGGCCTTTTCAAGGCGAAAGTGGAGGGAGCCAGCATGACCAGCCGCCTGGTCCCGACGATCCGTTTGCTGTGCCGCAGTGACCGATCGACCACCGGGTTGCTGGTTCTTGGCACCATGACGCTGCGGTGTTCGCTGGGCCGGTCTGGCCGCCGTTTTTGCAAGCGTGAGGGTGATGGCGCAAGTCCGAGGGGCATCTGGAAGCTCCGTCGCCTGTTCTACCGGGCCGACCGCATCTTTCCGCCCCTAAGTGGGCTGCGAGGCTTGGTCTTGCGGCCCCGTGACGGCTGGTGTGAAACCGTTGGCGATCGAAATTACAATCGCCTTGTCAGCATTCCCTACGCCACATCGCACGAGACCATGATGCGCAGCGATCACCTCTATGACATCGTGATCGAACTCTCACACAATGAGCGGCCGCGGGTACAGGGCCTTGGCAGCGCAGTATTCCTGCATCTCCGGCGCCCGGATGGTGGCCCGACGGCTGGCTGTATAGCCGTCTCGCTCAGTGACATGCGCAAGCTCCTCCGGGTCATCGGACCAAGCGGCCGTATCGTCATTTAGTGCAAGAACCGGCCTGATGGTCGGTTCTTGCTTCAGCTGCGCGAACCGAAGATTGCTGAACCCACCCGCACATGGGTAGCCCCACAGGCGACAGCAACCGGATAGTCGCCACTCATCCCCATGCTGAGCAGCGTAAGGCCATGTCGTTTTGCGATCTGTGCCAGCAAGTCGAAATGCGGCCGTGGATCCTCGTCGGCCGGCGGGATGCACATGAGCCCGGCGATCGAAAGCCCATGAAGATCACGACAGTCGCTGAGGAATTGGTCCACCAATTCCGGCTCGACACCCGCCTTCTGTGGCTCTCGGCCCGTGTTGACCTGAACGAACAGCTGAAGGCTGCGGCCTTGCCTGCGCATCTCCTGAGCAATCGCCTCGGCGATCTTTGGCCTGTCGACCGTATGGATGGCGTCGAACAGGGCAACGGCGTCAGCCGTCTTGTTGGATTGCAGGGGTCCGATCAGGTGAAGCTCGAGGTCGGGCCAGCGCGCCTTCAGGTCAGGCCATTTTGTCTTTGCCTCCTGTACGCGATTTTCTCCAAAAACCCGCTGGCCAGCCTCGATGACTGGCAGGATCGCTTCTGATCCGAAGGTTTTGGACACCACGATCAGACGGACGCTTTCAGGCGCTCGACCTGCTTCCCGGGCCGCCGCGGCAAGCCTGTGCGATACCTCATTGAGGCCGGCATGGGTCATCTGGATAGCTCCTGCGCACACTCTTGATCCGGCGGCATTTCTGGCCGGTTTGCCGGTTTAGGCCAAGCTTGCAGGCTATTTCAAGGACTGGTACCAGCAGCTTCAGATAAACCTTGACCAATAGGATCCGGGATTGTGAGCACCGAACGTTATAACCCGCGCGAGGCCGAGCCGCGCTGGCAAAAGCACTGGACTGAGGCCCGCTGCTTTGAGGCCAGCGAAGACCCCTCTCGTCCGAAATACTATGTGCTCGAGATGTTCCCGTATCCCTCGGGCCGCATCCACATGGGCCATGTACGCAACTATACCATGGGTGACGTGATCGCGCGTTTCCGCAGGGCGCTCGGCTACAATGTGCTCCACCCCATGGGGTGGGATGCCTTCGGAATGCCGGCCGAAAATGCCGCGATTGACCGGGGCGTCCACCCGAAGGCCTGGACCTATGACAACATTGCCACCATGAAGCGTCAGCTGCAGTCGATGGGGCTGGCGCTGGACTGGAGCCGAGAGATTGCCACCTGCGACCCCAGCTACTATCGCCACGAACAGGCGATGTTCATCGACTTCATGAAGGCTGGCCTTGTCGAGCGCAAGGTCTCAATGGTGAATTGGGATCCGGTTGACCAGACGGTGCTGGCCAATGAGCAGGTGATTGATGGGCGAGGCTGGCGCTCGGGTGCGCTGGTCGAGAAGCGGGAGCTCGCGCAGTGGTTCCTGAAGATAACGGCCTATTCGAATGAGCTGCTCTCCGCGCTTGATGGACTTGACAAGTGGCCGGACAAGGTTCGGCTGATGCAGAAGAACTGGATTGGCCGCTCCGAGGGCATGCGCTTTGCATTCGAGCTTGAGGATGAGACCGGAAAGCCTCTGCAGGAACGACTCACCGTTTATACAACACGCCACGATACGATTTTTGGCGCGAGCTTCTGTGCCATCTCGGCTGATCATGACCTGGCGCGTCGGCTGGCTGATGCCGACCATGGCCTTTCCGCCTTTCGGCGCGAGGTGGCGGCGTTGGGTACGTCTGAGGAAACCATCGAGCGGGCTGACAAGAAAGGCTATTTCCTGAAGCTTTATGCGCGCCATCCGTTCCGCCCCGGCGTGCGGCTGCCGGTCTACGCCGCCAATTTCGTACTGATGGGTTATGGCGAGGGTGCCATCTTTGGCTGCCCCGCACATGACCAGCGCGATCTCGATTTTGCGCGAAAGTATGATCTTCCCGTCATTCCAGTGGTTGCGCCCAAGGGAGTGGACCCTGCAATCTTCGAGATCGGTGCTGACGCCTTCATCGAAAAGGAAGGTGACAATACCGTTCTGATCAACTCCGATTTCCTCGACGGCATGACAGTGCCGGCCGCGAAGGAGGAAATTGCCCGGCGGATGGAAATGGCTGGAATCGGCGAACGCAAGGTGAACTTCCGCCTTCGGGACTGGGGTGTATCGCGGCAGCGCTACTGGGGTTGCCCCATACCGGTAATCCACTGTGCTGCCTGCGGCATTGTGCCGGTGCCAAAGGCACAGCTGCCCGTCACGCTTCCTGATGACGTGACGTTTGACAGGCCTGGCAACCCGCTCGAACACCACCCGACCTGGAAACACGTCAATTGTCCAACCTGCGGCAAAGCTGCGCGGCGCGAAACCGATACCTTTGATACTTTCATTGATTCATCGTGGTATTTCGCTCGCTTCTGTTCACCACGGGCGGCTGAACCAGTGGACAAGGCAGCAGCCGGCTATTGGATGGGTGTCGACCAGTACATTGGTGGTGTGGAACATGCCATCCTGCATCTCCTCTATTCCCGCTTCTACGCCCGCGCCATGACTGCGACCGGTCACCTGGCAATCGAGGAGCCCTTCGACAGCTTGTTTACCCAAGGCATGGTCATTCATGAGACCTTCCGTACACAGACGGGTGACTGGGTTTACCCAGCTGATGCTATCAACAAGGATGGCAGATGGGTGCACGCCAAGACAGGCGAGCCGCTCCAGATCGGTGGCGTCGAGAAGATGTCGAAGTCCAAGAAGAACGTCGTTGATCCCGACGATATCATCGCCCGCTTTGGCGCCGATACTGCACGCTGGTTCATGCTTTCGGATACGCCACCAGAGCGCGACATTGAATGGACGGAGGCTGGGGCAGAAGGCGCATGGCGCTTTACCCAGCGTATCTGGCGCCTGGTCAATGACGCAGTGGCCTATTCGGCGGGGGGTGACGCAGCCGCCTCGCTTGACCTGCGCCGCTCTGCCCACAAGGCACTGGACGCCGTCACCGAGGATCTATCTTCGCTGCGCTTCAACCGGGCCATTGCCCGAGTCTACGAACTTGCCAATGCTCTGGGTGCTGCACTTTCCGCTGGCAAAGCGGAAAAACAGGCCGTGCGCGAGGCAGCCGAGTTCCTGGTTCTGATGTCGGCGCCCATGATGCCGCATCTTGCCGAAGAATGCTGGCAGGTCATGAACAAGCCGGGGTACGTCGTCGATACCGCATGGCCGAAGCCGGAGCCCTCTCTGCTGGCGGATGATCAGGTCACGATTGCCGTGCAGGTCAATGGCAAGCGCCGGGACGAGTTGACCATTCCTCGCGATCTGTCTGCAGCCCAGGTTGAGGCCTTGGTCCTCAAGTTGGACTCCGTGGCCAGGGCACTCGATGGCCGCTCACCGAAGAAAGTGATTGTGGTGCCCGGCCGGATCGCCAATATTGTCGGCTGATGAGCAGGCTCGCCACCATCCTATATGTAGCTATAGCCCTGGCACTGGCCGGGTGTGGCTATCGGCCGCTGTACGGGTCGTCCCCGGGCAATGCCGGTGTTGCATCTTCACTGGCCTCGATCTCGATTCCCGAGGCTGGCGACCGTGCCGGACAGCTGGTCCGCAACAATCTGCTCTCGTCCATGCAGGCTGCACAAGGCGACGAACGGTATGTGCTGAATCTGACCACGACCGTATCTGACATCAATGTCGTGAACATCCGGCAGCCTGGTGTCACCCGGGAGGCGATCCTCATCACGGTGAACTATGAACTGGTCGACAAGTCCACTGGCACGGTTGTCAATCGTGGCAGCAGCTTCTCAAGAGCCAGTTACGACGTGATCAGACAACCCTTTGCTGACCTCCAGGCCAAGACAGACGCCACCGAACGCGCTGCGCTGGAAGTGAGCGCCGATATCCGCACCAGACTTGCTGCGCACTTTGCCAAGCAGCAGAAAAGCGCATGACGGCGATCAAGCCTCAAGCGCTTGAGGCTTTTCTGCGGCGGCCGGACCCGGGTATCATTGCCGTGCTCATCTATGGCGAGGATGGAGAGGCCGTACGCGAGCTTGCTGAGCGGACGGTTGGCAAGATGGCTGGTTCATCAGTCGATCCCTTCAATGTGGCATCGCTGTCCGAGGCGGACCTTGCAGCTGATCCCGCAAGGCTTGCTGATGAGGCACAATCCATCTCGATGTTTGGTGGCAGCCGTGTGATTTGGGTGCGGGGTGCCGGTGATGCATTTCTCAAGTCGGTCACGCCACTGTTGCAGCAAGAGACCGCTGGCAATCTCATCGTCGCGGAGGCTGGCATTTTGGCCAAGTCGTCGCGGTTGCGGGCTTTGTTTGAAACAAGCACCAACAGTCTGATCCTGCCCCTCCATCAAGTACAGTCGGGTGACATTGCCGGATTGGTGGAACAGAGCCTGGCCGACAATGGTCTCCGTATCGGCGCTGATGCGCTGGCTCGCTTCATCGAACTCTGTGGCAGCTCGCGCAGCCTTGCGCGGCGGGAAGCCGAAAAGCTGGCGCTGTATGCCATGGGTTCGGAGCGCGTGAGCCTTGCCGATGTTGAGGCGATATGCGGTAACGATACGGGTGCCTCACCGGAGGCTCTTGCAGACAGTGTTTTCAGCGGTGAGGTTGAAGTGGCTGATCGTCTGCTTCACGATCTGCTGCAATCGGGCGAAGATGCCGGACGCCTGCTTTCGGCAATCCATCAGCAGTCCCTTCGCCTCTCGGAATTTCGCCTGGCGATTGATCGTGGTGCATCGTCTGACCAGGTGGTGAAGCAGTCCCGTCCGGTCATATTCTTCAGGCGGCAGCCCATCATTCAGGCCCAACTTCGCGCATGGGGGTTATCGGACCTGGTGGCCGCGGGAAGCACACTTTTGTCGGGCATTCTGGCGATACGCCAGACATCGAGGCTTTCCCAGGCGATTGCGGATCGCTGCGTGCTTTCTCTGGCGCGCAAGGCCGCCGCCTTGCGCCGGGATCGCTGAAACAAGCGGCAACACACACGCCTGGCGCAAGTTAGGTGGTTCAGACTGCGATCTCAAACTCAGCTTGCCGGCATGGCCGATAAATTAACCGACATTCTAACCTATGTGCTCTCCGCAGCGCTGGCGATTTCAGTCATCGCCTTCGCAGCCTACAAAATCGTTGTCCTCAATCGCATGGAAGATCCGCCTGCCAATCTCGGGCTCAATTTTCCTCCGGCCAAGCGCAAGATCATCACCGACATACCTCCTGAGTCTGATCCGATCACCACGCGCAGTCTTGGCCGTTCCCTGACTACCCGCGGTTTGCCGCCACAGCCCACAGTGAACGCGGTGACAGCAGGTCAACATGTCTATGAACTGCTGACAGTTGTTGATGGTGTGGCGTTCGTCACTGTTGAATCGTCTGATGACAAGATGCTGGTGCCGGTCAGTATTGGCACGAAGCTGCCTGGCGGCCTGCGTGTTGAATCGATCTCTCAGCGGGACGGCCGTTGGCAGCTCATCGCCGGGTCGCTGGTGCTTTCGCAGGGGTCAGCGACCGCTCAGTAAAGGCCGCGCAGCAGCCGTTCGATATAGTCCCGCTCCAGCCGAGGCAGGCCGGCGTCACCTGCCTTTGCCCGCAACATGTCAAGAATTTCACGCGCGCGTTGAATGGCCTGCTCGGACGGCAGCATGTCACGGTCCGGCCCCGTATCCTCACCCCGGCTGCGCATCGGCCGGCCAAGAGGATCCCGGTCATCGCCGCGCGATTCGCCAGCCCGTCCCTCGCTGTCTTGCTGACCCTGCGATTGCTGCATCATCTGACGAGCGAGCCCGCGTGCTCCTTCACGCAGCTTCGCCAGCGCCTCGCCCTGCTGGCCAAGAGCGCCGTCCCGGTCACCGCCGCGCAGCGAGTCCTCTGCTTGCCCCATGTCCTCACCTGCCTCGCCAAGGGCGCGCGGTGCAGCAGTACCGTTCTGACCGAACTGGCGCATCAGATCGCCGAGCATCTGGCCAAGTTCCTGCTGGCGGTCACCGAGGCTTTCCATGCCCTGTGGCACTTGTCCACCGGGCTGTGGCTGACCATCCTCGAAGTTCTCCGACCGCGGCACGCGCTGCGTATCGTCCATCAGCTTCTGTTGCTGCCGCATCAGGTCTGAAAGTTCGTTCAGAAGCCCGTTCAGCGGACTATCCTGGCCCTCCCCCTGCTGTGGCATGCCCGGGCGAAGATTGCGCAGGATGTTCTCGAGTTCGGAGAGCAACTGCTCGGCGGCGTCGTTGGCGCCGCTCTGGGCGAGCTGCTCAATCATGTCGAGCATCTTCTGCAGGTCTTGAGGGCTCACCACGCGTCCCTCCCGAGGCATGTTCTGTTGCAGGACCCCATCCTGATCGAGCTGTTTTTGAACCTCCTCCATCATTGATTGCATGTAGCGGTCGAGTGCTTCGCGCAGCTGGCGTGTCAGCTCGGCGATGCGTTCCGGTGGCGCACCCTCCCGCAGTGCCTTCTGAAGCTCTTTGCGCAGGGCGTCGAGTTCGGCCTTGGCGTCTGCAAATGCACCATCCTCAATGTTGATGGCGATCTGCCACAGCATGTTGATCACGGTGTCGATGCTGTCCCGGTTGGCAGCGGCGCGCAACCGCGACAGGGCAGTCGCAATGGCGATATGCGTACCGCTGCGATCGATCAGTCCTTCCGGATAGGCGAGAAGCGCAACCAGCATCTCAGCGACACCGCCGGCTTCATCTGGATTGAGGATCAGCCGCCTGCGCTGTTCGATCAGGGCGCGGGCGAGAAGCCGCGTGAACTGCCGCTCTGGCAGACGGAACACACGTTTTTCACTTTCGGTGCGGTTACCTGCCGCGTCGGTTGCAGTGAGGGTCATCTCCACCATGAAGCCAGCCCATGGATGCTCCGCCATGTCGGCCTTGCTCTCGCCGGTCTCATCCTTGGCGGCGTTCTGGCGCAGTCTGATGGGAAGTTTTGGCGGCTGGAACTCGAAGATCCCCGCATCGGAAAAACCAACGCCCTCATCCTGATCATCGGCAAGATAGATGTCAGCCGTGACACCCGTTACGCCGTAGTCGTCCGTGACTTTCCAGGGGGCGGTGAGCATGCCGGAGGGGTCCCCTGTGGGTTCTGCGGTGATTTCAATCGTGGGCGCAGAATCGGGGATGAGAGAAATGTGCCAGGAACCAAGCGTCGTGCCCCCGTCTGTCAGGATCACGGCCGCAGGCCGGTCAAGCTTCACCTCGGCCTGAAACATGCCGTCCGCCTGCTTG
>NZ_JBIIDX010000106.1:0-12664 GCF_044238155.1 Aestuariivirga sp.
TTTCAAGCACATAGAGCAGTTCGATGGTCTGGATGACATGCACGCTGCCGGCCACCAGCCCGTCATCGCGCTTGCCGTAGCCGTCGTTGAGATGAACCCCCAGAAGCCTGCTGCGGCGGCTGATCAGTGAGGCGGAAAATGCAGGCATTTCATCGGCATAGAGCACATGCGCGAAGTCGAGCGTCACGCCCATGTTGGCGGCGCCCACGTCTGCCACCATGAGCAAGGTGGTGGCCACGTCAGGGAGCAGGCTGAAGGCCCGGGGCTCATTCGGCTTGTATTCGATGGAGATGTCGATCTCCTTGTTATGACTGGCGATTTTTTCCAGCGCGGCGGCCGTGTCATCCCACAGGCGCAGGTAATCCGCCTGGAAGGAATAGTCGAAACCGTCCTGGCCCAGCCACAGGGTCATGAGGTTGCCACCCGCCGCGGCCAGCGCGTCAAGCCCTTGTAATGTCAAGTCAATCGCCTTTTGCCGGATGGCGGTGTCGGGGTGGGTGAGCGCGCCTTTCTTGAACCCCGGGTCGGAATAATAGCGCATCGCGAAGCCGTTAAGGCCGATGCCTAAGTCATTGAGAGAATTGCGGATTTCTGCCGGACTCGTGCCCTCCAGATGATCAGGGTAATTGAAGTCGACGGCCGACAGGCCTGGCACCGTTGCGGCCCGCGCCATCATGTCGATCGCGGTGATCCGGTTCTTTCCGGGAAAGGCGGTGGCGGCATCCGCCTTGAAGGCGTTAAGCCTTGTTGCATAAGCATAATTTGTCTTGAGCGGGGTCAAGTTTGCCTCTTGGCTTGCGCGGGGTCTGACGTTCCGTTACCAAGTTGAGAGAAAAAATCCACCTGAGAAATCAATGAGGGAGCGTCATGCTCGGCAAATTTGCAAAGATTTTCAAGACTCCGAAGCCGGTAATCGCGATGGTGCATTTCGGCGCACTTCCCGGAGCTCCCCTCTATGACGCCGAGGCGGGCCTCGAAGGCCTCCTCCAGGGCGTACGTAAAGATTTGAAATCATTGCAGGACGCCGGCGTGGACGCGGTGATGTTCGGCAATGAGAATGATCGGCCCTACGAGTTCAAGGTCGATGCCGCCTCCACCGCCACCATGGCATTCATCATCGGCCAGGTTCGCAACGAGATCAGAATTCCGTTTGGCGTCAATGTGTTGTGGGATCCGATGGCAACCGTGGCGCTGGCTGCTGCAACCGGGGCGTCTTTCGCGCGGGAGATTTTCACCGGCGCGCATGCCTCCGACATGGGTCTGTGGCTGCCGGATGCCGGCGCCGCGATGCGCTACCGCGACCGACTGGGCCGCAAGGATTTGGCCTTAATGTATAATATTTCAGCAGAATTTGCCCATTCGCTCGACCAGCGCAGTCTGCCGGACCGGGCTCGCAGCGCGGTGTTCTCGTCGATTCCGGATGCCATTCTGGTGTCGGGCGTCATCACCGGCGAGGCTGCCGCACTCTCCGATCTTGAGGCGGTCAAGCGCGTGGTGCCTGATGTGCCAGTGCTTGCCAACACCGGGGTCAAGCACGCAACCGTTGCGGATGTTCTCAGCATATCAGATGGTTGCGTCGTCGGTTCCTCGCTGAAGGTTGATGGCAACACCTGGAATGCCGTTGACCCGGAACGTGCGAAGGACTTCATGGACAAGGCCCGCAAGGCCCGGGGAGGCTGACCCATGCAAGACCGCATCAAGCACTGGACGAAATCCTTGATGATGATACCAGGGCTCTCGGGCTTTGAGGGCAATGTCCGCCGCTACATCCGTGCCGAGCTCAAAGCCTTAGGAATAAAAGCAAAAACCGATATGCTCGGCAATCTGATTGCCACCATCGAGGGCAATACGAGCCTTCCATCCGTGATGCTGATCGCGCATATGGATCAGCTGGGACTTATCGTACGCAAGATCGAATCCTCCGGCCTGATCCGGGCCGAACGCGTGGGTGGCGTGCCGGAGCGCGCGCTCGCCGCGCAGGAGGTCGTGCTCTGTCTTCCTGGCGGCAAGACCTGTGCAGGAGTCATCGCCAACAAGAGCCACCATGCCACTGGCCCGGAAGAGAAATACCGCGTCGTTCCCTATCAGGAGCTCTACATCGACTGTGGCTTCCAGAGTGCCGATGAGGCCGTTCAGGCTGGGGTGAATGTCGGCACGCCGATCGTCTATGCACCAAATATCGTTGAGCTTGCAGGCTCGCGACTGGCCGGTACCTCGGTTGATGATCGCGCCGCGTGTGCCGTCATGCTCGAGCTGGCGCGTGCACTTCAGGACCTGCGCAATCTGCCAACTGTCCACCTTGTGTTTTCGGTCCTGGAGGAGTTCAACCTCCGGGGCGCCCTTCCGGCTGCCCAGAGTCTCCTGCCAGATATCTGCATTCAGCTCGATCTGGCGCTCGCCACCGATACGCCGGACATGGGCCATCGTGGCGATGTGGAGCTCGGCGGTGGCCCCGTCATGAGCATGTTCAGTTTTCATGGGCGTGGAACCCTCAACGGCTGCATCCCGCATCCGGCTCTCGTCCACCTGTTTCAAACCACGGCCGATGCCGAGAACATTCTGCTTCAGCGCAGTGCCCATATCGGGGCGCTGACGGAAACCTCGTATGTTCAATTGGTTGGCAAGGGTGTTGCGTGCATCGACATGGGCTTTCCGGCGCGTTACACGCATTCTGCGCTTGAGGTGTGCGATCTGGCCGATCTTGAGGCGCTGACGCGGCTCCTCCTTGCGGCTCTGCGCCGTATAGGTGATGGTCTTTCACTGGACAGGGATGATTACATCGAATGAAGCATTACCTCGGCATTGACATCGGTACGTTTGAGACCAAGGGCGTGATCGTCACTGCTGATGGTGATATTGTCGCGCGTGCATCCCGTCCTCACCAGATGCAGGTTCCTGAACCCGGATGGGCAGAGCATGATGCTGCGGAGGATTGGTGGGGGGATTTTGTCTACGTCACTCGTAAGATGCTGACCGAGAGCGGCGTTGCCGCCTCTTCGATCGCAGCCATCGGCACAAGCGGGATTGGCCCCTGCATGCTTCCGGTTGATCGAAACGGCGATCCGCTGATGAACGCCGTGCTCTATGGCGTTGATACGCGCGCGGCATCGGAAATTGAGGAGCTTACCGCGCAGATTGGAGCGGACAGGATCCTTGATCGCTGTGGCAACGCGCTCACGTCGCAGGCGGTAGGACCGAAGATCCTGTGGCTGAAGCGCAACCGACCGGAAATTTTTCAAAAAACTTATAAGATCCTCAATTCGACGTCCTTTCTGGTGCACCGTCTGACCGGTGCCTATGCGATCGACCACTATTCTGCCGGTAACTTCAGCCCCTTCTACATGGCTGACGTCCAGAGCTGGAGCGATGAGCTTGCGCCAGAAATCATTTCCATGGATGCAATGGCAGATCTTCTCTGGACCACCGATGTTGCAGGCCACGTCACTGCAGGTGCGGCCGCAGAGACGGGCCTTGCTGTTGGAACGCCAGTCATCGCTGGCACGATCGATGCGGCTGCAGAAGCAGTAAGCGTTGGCGTGCTAAAGCCCGGTGAAGTCATGCTGATGTATGGCTCCACCATTTTCATTATCATCGTCACCGATACGCGGATTCGCGATGCCCGCCTTTGGTATGCGCCATGGCTGTTCCCGGGCCAGCACAGCTCCATGGCCGGGCTCGCCACCAGCGGAACCCTCACCCACTGGTTCCGCAACACCGTTGCCAAGGAACTTCCGCCAGAGACCGCTCTTGCCACCTTGGTCGCCGAGGCGGAGGCTTCTCCTCCTGGCGCCAAGGGGCTCGTCGTGCTGCCATATTTTTCGGGCGAGCGATCCCCCATTCATGATCCGCACGCGAGGGGTGTGCTGTTCGGCCTTGATCTGACCCATGGCCGTGGTGACATGTTCCGGGCCGTGCTCGAGGGGATTGCGCACGGCACACGGCATGTCTTCGAGACGTTTGCAGATACCGGTCAGAATCCGGTAGTGGTTGAGTCGGTCGGCGGTGGTACGCGCAACATGATATGGTCGCAGGCAACCTCGGATATCTGCGCCATTACACAATCCGTTCGTGAAAAGACGATGGGCGCCTCATATGGTGACGCTTTTCTTGCAGCGCTGGCTGTGGGTGATGTTCGCCCAGATGATATCAATCGCTGGAATGCCCCAGCGACGACCATAACGCCACGGGCAGATCTGAAGCCGATGTATGACCGACAGCATGCGATCTTCCGGGGGCTTTATCCGGCGACGAAACGCTTCCTCTGATCCCGCTTATTTTACCGATCCTGTCGTCAGCCCCTTCACGATGTAGCGCTCGAGGAAGATGCCGATGATGATCAAGGGCAGGATGGCGGCAGACGACAAGGCCGCCATCGACCACCAGCTGATGCCCTGAGAGCCTGTCTGGCTAGCTACCATCACCGGCAAAGTCTTGGCGTGGCTGCTGGTGAGCAGGGCAGCGAAGAAATACTCGTTCCAGCACAAGATCACGGACAGGATAAAGGCTGCCACCATGCCGGGAAGGGCGATTGGCAGGATGATGCGAAAAAAGGCGCCCCAGATCGAGCATCCATCGACAAGCGCAGCCTGTTCCAGTTCCTGCGGGATCGTGTCGAATTGGTCCTTCATGATCCAGATGACGATGGGCAGCACAGACAGCGTATAGATGAGGATAAGGCCGATCATGGAGTCGAGCAGAGCCAGTTCCTTGTAGAGTACGAGAAATGGCATTGCCAGAACCACGGGCGGCAGGATCAGCTGCGACAGGAAGAAGAAAGAGATGTCCCGGTTCTTCCAGATCTTCCATCTGTATTGGAACCGGCTCAGACCGTAAGCGGCTGTCGAGCCAAGGACCAGTGCAAGGATCGATGCGCCGATTGAAGCCTGGATCGAGTTCCAGAAGCGCTTCACGAATTCTGCACGTGGCGTCGACTCGGTGAAGATCGTGTCTGGCGAAAGACCGATCGCGCGCAGTCCAAGCCAGGAAGGCGTGAAGTCCACCCACGGTATGATGTGACCCAGCTGCACATCCTTTGCGACCTTGAAGGTGGTCGTGAAGGTCCAGTAGATCGGGAACAGCGCAATAATCGTCCAGATGATCAATGCGGCGTAGATCAGGCTGCGTTTCAGTGCATATGGCATCAGCTGTGCCTCTGCATGAAGCGGCTGGTTGCCCAGAGCAGTAGCGCCACGAAGATGATGATGATGATCAGGTAGACTTCCGCAATCATCGTGCCGTACCCCACGTTCGAGCGGTCCTTGTATTCCCGGAAGATGAAGCTTGAGATCGTGTCGGTTGCCCCGCCAGGACCGCCGGATGTGGTATTGATGACGATATCCGCGAGCTTGAGCTGGAAGATCACGCGCAGGACGATTGTGGTGAGCGACACCGGAAGCATGAGCGGAAAGGTGATTTGCCAGAAGCCCTGCCAGCCGGTTGCACCGTCAACTCGCGCGGCCTCTTGCACTTCCTTGGAGAGGGCCTGCAGCCCCGCCAGGATCATGATCATCATGAAGGGGATCCAGACCCATGCATCCATGATGGCAATCGTAGTCTTGGCCAGCCACGGTGTCGTGAGAAGCGACGGGTTGTCCCAGCCGAGGGCGCGCAGGAGGTTGGTCACCGGGCCAAATCGATACTCGAGCATCGATTTGCCGATCATCCAGCTCACCGCCACTGGCGAGAGCATGAAGGGCAGAAGGAAGGACACGCGGAAGAACTTTTGTGCTTTGATGTCGGCGTTCAGCAGCAGCGCAAGACCAAATGCGATGGCGTATTGAACCAGCACGGTGAGCACATAGAACACCATGTTGCCAAGCGCATTCCAGAAATAAGGGTCGGCCCACAGCTGGCGGAGATTGTCCAGGCCGTTGAATTGGCGGCCGGTTGCCGATTGCAGGTTCCAGTCGCTGAAGGCGATGAAGAAGCCAAAGACGGTCGGGAAGATCACCAGCGCCAGCGTGAACAATACGGCCGGCAGCACAAACAGCGCGCGCCAGCCAGCTTCGCCATCGCGCAGGATGAGCCCCCAGCACAGCGCTGCACTCCACAGCGTGAAGGCGATCAGGATCGGTTGCCAGTTGGGAAAACCAAAAGAGATGACGCCAGCGGTATAGAGGATCTCGGCTAGGATCATGAGGCCGAGCATGAAAGTCGAGACGCTGATGATGAGACGCCCTAGCCGCTGTCTCTCGGGAGACACGGTGGCGGCCACGGCATCCTGGCCTGATAGCATTGTCGACTGCGAGTTCATGAGGACCCGGCAAGAATTTCAATGAAATAAGGCCGGCAGCCTGCGCTGCCGGCCTCCCGTTTCCGTTAGGCGCCCAGAGAAGCCTTGTAGAGCTTGATCTGGTTGTCACGACCAAGCTGGTCGGTGATCTTTTCCCATGCAGCAGCGATTGCATCTGCGCCCTGCTGGGCCGTCATCTGGCCGGCATAGATCTTGGCCAATTCATCCTCGGCAACCGAGTAGTACTGGAAGATGCCGGGGATGCGCGGCTCAATGGCAGCATTCGGATGGTTGTAGGAATTGGCCTGAGAATCGAGGAAGCTCTTGATGAACGCTTCGTCGTAGCCGGCGCCAACCCACTCCGGAATGTTGAAGTGGCTCTGGCGATAGGGCTGGAAGCCCGACGGATAGGCTGCCATCCACAGCGAGATGTCCTTGCCGCCGAGATGAGCCGCCAAAGACCACGCTGCCTTCTGCTTCTTCGCATCGGCATCGACGCGAGCCATCACATAGATGCCCCAGCCGATGTAGGCCATGTTGGGAGCATAGTTCGGGCCGGAGGGCAGCTTGTCCCACTGGCCGGTCTTGGAGTTGTAGACATCGTCCGAACCCGGCAGGATGTCGAAGGCCGTCACATCGCCAACCACAGAGGAGTCGTTGGTCTTGACGTTCGAGCCGATATCGCCCCACCAGGAGAGCATCGACCCTGTGCCGGCGAGGAACTGCTGGAAGCCCGTGGTGCCAGGATCAGCGTTGAGCTGGTCGGCCGGCTCGAAGGGCAGGCAGTCCAGCACGTCCTGAATGGCGCGAACCCAGGCTGGGTTGTTGACCCGCGGCTTCATGGTGTCAGCGTCGAACAGGAAGGCGCGGTCATCCGGGTGCTTGGCATAAGCCGTTGCACGGCTGCCCAGGAAGTAGAAGGCGAAGCCACCCCAGCCCTTGCAAGGATCGAGATAGCCATAGGCATCCTGGCCGTTGATCTGCTTGCCCTTCAGGAACTTGGTGGCGGCATTGACCTGCTGCCAGGTCTTCGGCACGCTCCAGTCACCCTGACCGCCGGACTTCTTCCACTCTTCGGCAAGAGCGGCGTCCGAGAACACGTCGGTGCGGTAGTTGAAGTTGTGGCAGTCGCCGTCGCAGGAAACGCGATAGGTCTTGCCATCCCAGGTGCCAACGGGGGCCTTCAGGTAGCCCACGTAGTCATCCATGTCGATCTGCTTCTTGACCCAGTCCGGCATTTCCGAAGCCAGGCCCTTGCCGCAGACATCGCCTTCGAAAGGCGCACCCATTTCAATCACGTCGAAGTCCACGGTGCCAGTTGCGATCGACTGCTGCAGACGGGCATTGTAATCAGCCTGCGCAAGGTCGATCCAGTTGATGGTGGCGCCGGTATAATCGGCCCAGGCCTTCGACAGGCCACGGAACAGAACGTTGTGGACGTTCTGGTTGTTGAGGCCCATGAAGGAAAGTTCAACGCCCTTGAATTCACCTTCCTGGACGTTCTGCTTGGTGGGCTCGAGGCACATCTCGCCTACTTTCTGCCAGTCGGCATCCGTCGGCTGGCCCTTGCCTACGCCAGGGATTTTCAAAATGGCAGCGCGCAGGTCATCCTGCGCGAAGGCCGTGCGCACGTTGAGCGCCGGGGCGCCAACCGCCGCCATGGCGGCTGCGCCAGCAGCACCCTTGAGCATGCTGCGGCGGCTCATCATCAGATTGTAGAGATCGATTTTCATACTGTTTGGTCCTCTCTGTAGAAATGTGTGCCCGATCCGGAAGAGATCCCGGCCTGGCCCGAGTGGGGCCGGGCCATGGCATTTGCTCCACCAAGCCGAACGCTGGTGCGACTATGCAAGATAGCCTCGCAAAGTCAACGAAGCGGGATGCGGATTAAGCGTTTGTCATCAAAATGATAGTGCGTCGCAATATGTGCAGTGCAGCAATGTTGGTCAGCCGAGCCTGAGGCCGGTCTTGGCATCGAACAGATGAACGAGCGACAGGTCTGGCGACATGCTGATCATCTCGCCGGGCTTAACGGAGACACGCTCGCGGAATACGCCAATGATCTTCTCGCCCGCCAGCCGTGCGATAACCTGTGTTTCAGCTCCCGTTGGCTCAATCACAGTTACCTTGGCCGCGAGATCGCCGCCGAGCGTGAGATGCTCCGGCCGGATGCCGTAGACTGCCGCTCGGCCGTCCAGCCCGGGCGGCAGGCTGCCCAGTGGTAGCCGGGTGCCATCCGCAGCTTCGAAATGTGGCGAGCCGGCAGAGCGGATCGTGCCCCTGAACATGTTCATGGCGGGCGACCCGATGAAGCCTGCAACAAAGAGGTTGGCGGGCCGGTCATAAAGCTCAAGCGGCGATCCCATCTGCTCTACGATGCCGTCGTGCAACACCACGATTCGGTCGGCCATGGTCATGGCTTCGACCTGATCATGGGTAACATAGACGGTCGTGGTCTTGAGGCGTTGGTGAAGCTCCTTGATCTCGGCACGCATCTGCACGCGAAGCTTGGCATCGAGGTTGGATAGCGGCTCGTCGAACAGGAACACTTGAGGCGCACGCACGATCGCGCGTCCCATCGCGACGCGCTGGCGCTGTCCGCCTGACAACTGGCGAGGGTAGCGATTGAGGTAGGGGACGAGATCGAGAATTTCGGCCGCCTTTTTGACGCGGGCGTCAATTTCGGCCTTTGGCGTCTTGCGCAGCTTGAGCGCAAACCCCATGTTGTCGGCCACGGTTTTGTGTGGGTAGAGCGCATAGTTCTGGAACACCATGGCAATGTCCCGGTCCTTCGGCGGCAGGGCGTTGACCACCTTGTCGCCAATCTTGATGCTGCCCGCGCTGATGTCCTCAAGCCCCGCGATCATGCGCAGCAGCGTCGACTTTCCGCAGCCTGATGGGCCAACAAGCGCGACAAACTCGCCGTTCGCGATGGGGATGGACACTCCGTGGATCACCTCCTGGTCACCATAGCTCTTGCGTGCATCAATGATGTCGACTGAAGCCACTTCATCCCCCTTCACAAGCCCTGGGTCTTGCGCCCCGCTTCAAGGCGGCGGAGACTAGGGCAGGTTTGGCCACACGTCGAGAGCCTTTGATCATGCGCTATGAAATGATGCTTCCCCGTCAGATACGCGCCGCCATCGCGGCCAACACACCCGTGGTGCTGCCGCTGGGCGTGCTAGAGTATCATGGCGAGCATATGGCCGTGGGCATGGATACCCTCGCTGTCACCTGTGCACTGGATATTCTGGAGAAGGAGGCCGAGATCGTCATTCTGCCACCCTTCTATTACGGCGCGGCGAGCTATGCGGTGGAGCCGCCGGAGGGAACGGGTTCGGTGCAGGTGGAGTCCGCGGCGCTCAATCCCTTTGCGCGGGAGCTGTTCACGGGACTGTTGCGAATCGGTTTCCGCAACATCCATGCCTTCATCCATCACCAGTCGGAAAATTTCACCGTAGGCATGCCTACCGATCTCGCCTTCAAGTTCGGCGCCCGGCAGGCGATCTTCGCTTTTCTTGAGAAGACCCGTGGCGAGGGTTGGTGGGGCGACCGGAAGATGGCGGATTACTATGCCAGGCAGTCAGGTGGCGATGATCCCTTCAACTGGATCAGGGTCCATCCGCTGATGACGGCGGAGACCATTGCCGAATATCCATTCGATCATGCGGGAGAGGGCGAGACCTCGCTGATGATGGCCATGTGTCCCGATGCAGTTGATATGCAGAGCTTCTCGGCTGAGCGCTGGTATGCGGAAACTGCTGCGAGGGCCACTGCAGAAACAGGTATTCGCGGACGGGACTTGATCCTTGCGCACATGCGCAAGGTTCTTGGATTGGCCTGACAGAATGCCAGGCGATGCCGCGTTCGAAATATTTCTCATGGCAACGCCTGGGCTCGAGCCTGAACTTTGCGCCGAAGTGGCCGCACGCGGCTTCCGGGCGCCGAAACAGATGGTGGGTGGTGTCATCATCACGGGCAGCTGGAGGGATGTGTGGCGCGCCAATCTGGAACTGCGTGGCTGTGGCCGCGTGCTCGCCCGCATCGGATCCTTCCGTGCTCTTCATCTGGCGCAGCTGGACAGGCGGGCGCGCAAGTTCCCGTGGGGCGAGTATCTCCGCAAGACTGTTCCGGTGCATGTCGAGGCGAGTTGCGCGCGTTCGCGCATCTACCATTCCGAAGCAGCAGCCCAGCGCATCGGCAGAGCCATTTCAGAGGAACTCGGAGCTCCGGTATCAGCTGAGGCAGGGCTCATCATCAAGGCGAGAATCGAGGATGACCTCTGCACCCTCAGCATCGATACATCGGGTGAGGCGCTGCACAAGCGTGGCTACAAGCAGGGCATCGGCAAGGCGCCAATGCGCGAGACGATGGCCGCCCTCTTTCTGCGGGCCTGTGGATTCAACGGCGCGGAGCCGGTGCTGGATCCAATGTGCGGTTCTGGAACCTTCGTCATCGAGGCCGCGGAAATCACCGCAGGCCTTGACCCTGGCCGTGACCGCCGTTTTGCCTTTGAGGATCTGGTGAGCTTTGATGCGGCTCAGTGGCAGGCCCTGCGGCAGAAGACATCACCTACCAGACCGGCCCTCACATTCTGGGGCAGCGACCGGGACGCGGGTGCCATTCGCATGGCTGAGGAGAACGCCAATCGTGGGGGCGTTTCGGCATTCACACGGTTTTCCTGCCAGCCTATCAGCGTGCTCAGCCCGCCTGAAGGTCCGGCGGGTCTCGTGATCGTCAACCCGCCCTACGGCACGCGCATCGGCGACAAGAGGCCGCTGTTTGCTCTCTATGGCGCACTGGGCGAGGTGCTGCGCACGCGTTTTTCAGGTTGGCGCGTTGGTATCATCACCACCGAAGCCGTGCTCGCGCGTGCAACCGGGCTCCCATTCCTGCCGCCCGGGCCGAGCGTCTTGCATGGTGGCCTCAAGATACGGATCTATCGGACGGAGAAACTGGCCTGAGTCCAACGCTCACGACCAGCTCAGAGCGAAGGCGCCGACAGCCACCAAAATGATAATCGACGCTACGATATAGTGCTTGGCAGTAAAGTCGTGCATAGTCATTTGTAACTCCAGCTGTCAATTGCCGCGCTTCGGCGTGAAGGCCTGTACCATCAGCTTCGCCTGTGTGATCTGCGCGGCCGTCATGCCCCGTGCCAGTTCATCGCGGTAGGTCGATGCATTGTCAAAACCCGGTTGATCGGCGCAGAGATCGAGCCACATATAGGCGGCAATCGGATCGGGTTTGACGCCGCGTCCTTTCCAGTAGGCAAGGCCAACCTCGTACTGGGCCTGTGGTTCTCCCTGATTTGCAGCCATGAGCAGCCAGTTCATGCCTGCAGCCTGGTCCTGCTTGACCACATCGCCACCCTTCATCAGCCACCAGCCGAGCCTGAGTTGAGCCTCTGAATGGCCTTGCTTGGCAGCCTCTCCCCACCAGAAGATTGCCTGTGCGTTGTTCTGCTCGACGCCGTTGCGGTTTTCTCCCTTGAGGCCCCAGCTGCGCGGTCCATAGAGTTCACCGATGATGTAGGCTGCCTCGGGGTTTCCATCCTTCGCGTATGGCAGCAGCAGGCTGAGGGCCTGGTCGTAGTTTTCGCCCCTGAAGGCGGTCATGCCGTCCTGATAAGCGTCGGCAAATGCCGCCGTTTGAAGCAGTCCGAGGAACCCCAGGGCCAACATGCCGGTACGAAGGCCAGGCGTCATCTACGGGATCCTCCTCAATGTCCGTTTACGTCTAGGGCAGGGGGAAGGCGAGAGCAATAGCCACCCTTTGAACCTTGGCTTGCAAAGCCCTATGATTGCGCCCGGCGTTTGGCCCCCGGTGTCCTGCGCCTCTGGTTCTAGGCGTCTGAACCCTCGCGAGGCTAGAACTAGTCTGAACCACCGGAATGAAACCGTGATCACGAGGATGATGCACCCATGCGCATGACCACCGAAGAGGCGTTTGTAAAGGTTCTCCAGATGCACGGCATCGAACATGCCTTTGGCATCATCGGATCGGCCTTCATGCCGATCTCGGACCTGTTTCCCAAGGCAGGCATAACCTTCTGGGACTGTGCGCATGAAGGCTCCGGCGGCATGATGGCGGATGGCTTCACCCGTGCTTCGGGCAAGATGTGCATGATGATCGCCCAGAATGGCCCTGGCATCACCAATTTCGTCACGGCAGTGAAGACTGCCTATTGGAACCATACGCCACTGCTGCTGGTGACGCCGCAGGCCGCGAACCGCACCATCGGCCAGGGCGGTTTCCAGGAAGTCGAGCAGATGGCGCTGTTCAAGGACATGGTCGGTTATCAAGAGGAAGTCCGTGATGCAGCGCGCGTGGCGGAAGTGCTCAACCGCGTGATCATGAACGCCAAGCGCCTGTCGGCACCCTGCCAGATCAACATGCCGCGTGACTTCTGGACGCAGGTGATCGACATCG
>NZ_JBIIDX010000224.1:0-3575 GCF_044238155.1 Aestuariivirga sp.
GATACACTCCACTATGGCCTGCTGGCCGTTGCCTCGATCACAGCATGTCCGATACGTGCGATTGAATACTGCATGTCAACCGCACCGAGCTCCATTGCCGCCTTCGGCATGCCGTAGACGATGGAGCTTGCCTCGTCCTGTGCGATCGTCCGCCCACCCGCCTGATGGATGTCAAGCAGACCCTGGGCGCCATCACGACCCATACCTGTGAGCAGGACTCCAATCGCCCGGGGGCCAAGAGAGCGCGCCATGGAAGAGAAGAGACGGTCGACCGACGGGCAATGACCGTTGATCAGGCCACCCGGCTTCAAAGCACAGGCGAATGTCGTACGGCCCGCGACCTCAAGATGCAGATCCCCGCCGGGCGCGATGTAGACAGTTCCGTTGGCCAGCGGCGCACCAATACTTGCTTCGACGACCCGTGGCGCACACATCTTGTCAAGCCGCGTCGCCAGGTTGCGGGTAAACACCGGGGGCATGTGCTGGGTGATCAGGGTCGGTGGACAGTTGGCTGGGAACGCCGTGAGGACCGAAATCAAGGCCTCGACACCGCCGGTGGACGAGCCAATTCCAATCACCTTGCCATCTGGCTGGTAGGATGCACTGACCTTTGGTGTCTGGACAACCGCCTGAACAGTCGGCGCACGGCGCTTGACCTTGGCCGCGATCTTGATCTTGGCGGGCAATTCATCAAAACTATTGGGATTATCCGCTGATGGCTTCACAACACAATCCACTGCACCCAGCGCCAGAGCAGCGATCGTGGTATCGGTTCCTTTTGCCGTCAGTGTTGATACCATCACCACCGGCATCGGCCGCAGCCGCATCACCTTCTCAAGAAACGAAAGGCCGTCCATCTCTGGCATCTCGACATCGAGTGTCATCACATCAGGCGTCAGCAGCTTGATCAGCTCACGCGCCTGCTGGGCCGACTTGGCAGATCCAACGACGTCAATCTCAGGATCATTGTCCAGAACACGGCTCACCAGCTGCCGCATGGTGGGCGAGTCATCAACAACAAGCACCTTGATCGCAGTCATGTCAGCGCTCCTCCCCGCTTGCGGTAAACGGTGGTTCCATCAAGCTTGAACAGCACCTCGGCCGGGCCAATCAGCCTCTCTGAATGACCAAGATAGAGATAGCCACCAGGCCGGATGAGGCTCGATATACGGTTCAGAAGCCGCATCTGCGTCTTCTCATCGAAATAGATCACCACGTTACGACAGAATACGGCATCAAACGGGCCGCGCATGGGCCATGCACTGATCAGGTTGAGCTGCCGGAACGTGACCAGGCCCCGCGGACCTTCATCAAGACGGCTCTGCCCCGCGCCTGCCGACTCGAGCCAGCTGCGCCGAAGCTCTGGCGGAATGCCGGCAATTTCTTCGGCGGAATAAACGCCGCGGCGGGCTGTTTCGAGTACCTGGGGGTTGATGTCTGTTGCCAGAACGCGGACATCATAGGACCTGGCATCAGGCAGGCTGGACAGCACCGTCAGCGCAATCGAATAAGGCTCCTGTCCACTGGAACAGCCCGCAGACCAGATGCGCAGGCGCTTGCCCCCGCGGATGTCCTTGACGAGCGGAGACACAATCTCTTGCCTCATGTGTTCAAAGTGATGCGGCTCCCGAAAGAAACGGGTCACATTGGTTGTGAGCGCAGAAATCATCTGGGCACGTTCGGCACTGCCGCTCTCGGAGCCGATCAGGGCGCAGTATTCGCTGAAACTCTCGAGCCCAAGGGCCCTGAGGCGCTTGGCAAGTCGGGAGTAGACGAGGTTTGCCTTGGTCGACGGCAAATGGATGCCTGCGTCTTCATAAAGCGCAGTAGCGATGAACTCGAAATCGCCTGTCTCGAAGCCAAACTCGCCAGCCGCGAGCGGCTGTGGCTTGGGCGAAGCCACAGAGGTCGCAGCGGAATGTCTCATGCCGCCTCGAGCTCCATGGCAGGCAGAACATTGTCCAGCGTGATGACGGAGATCATGCGGCCATCCATGGCAATGACGCCGCGCACAAACATGCGTGCAAGATTTGAGGCAACATCCGGCGTGGGTTGAATGCTCGAGTCCTCGACTGACAGAATGTCAGAGACCGAATCAACCAGCAGACCGGCCGCACGTTCGCCAACCTGCGCCACAATGATCACGTGACGAGCCGTTGGCTCGGTTCCAGGCAGCCCCAGCCGAACACCGAGATCGACGATCGGCAAGACAACGCCACGCAAATTTATGACGCCACGGATGTATGCAGGGGCACGTGGTATTGCGGTCGCGGGGGTCCAGCCGCGGATTTCCCGGACTGACATGATGTTAATGCAGAACTCCAGGCTGCCTGTGCGGAAGGCGACAAATTCTGCTTCGCGGGCAAGATCCTTGGGTGATTTCTCGATCATGGCTCAACTCGCTTTTGCAAGAGAATTCTCGGAGGGGCTCCACTCGTGATGGCGCAGGCCAACCAGCGCATCGACATCGAGGATCATGGCAACCCGCCCATCACCAAGAATCGTGGCGGCGGCAATGCCGTCAACGCGCTTGTAGTTGGTTTCAAGACTCTTGATCACCACCTGCCGCTGATCCTGAATATTGTCGACAAGCAATGCGCTGCGGCTGCCATTTGCTGTCTCGATCAGAATGGCGACGCCGGAGCGCACCTTACCGGCAATAGGGCGGACACCCAGCTCAGCACCGACGTCTATGAGGGGAACCATTACATCACGTACGCGCAGAACAAAGGAATTGTCGCCAACGGGATAAATGCGGGACTGTTCATGCTTTACCGTCTCAACAATTGCCGTCAGCGGGATGACGAATGTCTGGGCGTCGACCGTAACCACGATGCCATCGAGAACCGCCAGCGTGAGAGGCAGGCTCAGCGTGAAGCTGGACCCCACGCCAGGTGATGATGCGATGGAAATCCGCCCACCGAGCGCCTGGATCGAGCGCTTGACCACATCCATGCCAACGCCGCGGCCGGAGATGTTGGAAATCGCCTGAGCCGTTGAGAAGCCCGGCAGAAACAGGAGATTGTCAATCTCGCTGTCGCTAAGTTGGGCATCGGCGGGCACAAGGCCGTTGGCAATTGCCTTCTGCAACACGCGCGGGCGGTTGATGCCTGCACCATCATCGCTGACCTCGATGATGACGCGCCCGGAGCGATGTGCCGCGGCAAGCCGCACCGTGCCTTCCGGGGCCTTTCCGGCGGAAACGCGCTGGTCCGGAGTCTCGAGTCCGTGATCAACGGCATTTCTGATCATGTGGGTGAGTGGGTCGGCAAGCAGTTCGACCACCGTCTTGTCGACCTCGGTCGCCTCTCCCTCGGTACGCAGGCGCACATCCTTGCCTGTCGCATCAGCCACTTCGCGCACAATGCGTGACATGCGCTGAAACAGAGGGCGCACGGGCTGGGCTCGAATGGCCATGACACTTTCCTGGATTTCACGCGTCAGGCGTTCGAGTTCCTCAAGGCTGCTCGTCACCTCACGATCGCGGACATGGCTGGAGTGGAGAACGCGCTGCGTGAGCATGGCCTGATTGATGACAAGTTCGCCAACCAGGTTGATGAGCCGGTCGACACGGT
>NZ_JBIIDX010000107.1:0-12575 GCF_044238155.1 Aestuariivirga sp.
CTTGTTGAGGCGATCAATCTCGCGGTCCTTGTTGGCCACCAGGGTGCGCCAGTCGAAGGCAACATTCCCGGTGGTCCAGCCGAAGCCTACCGCATCCTCGAAGGCCTCGGCAAATTGAGAGGCGTAGACGAATAGCTTTTTGGGCACGCAGCCACGGATGACACAAGTACCTCCGACACGAAATTCTTCGGCAACTGCAACCTTTGCGCCATGGCGCGCCGCAACCCGGCCAGCACGGACTCCGCCGGAACCAGCGCCGATCACGAAGAGATCATAGTCGTAGCCGCTCATCCCTTGCGGAAGGTCTTTACGCCGTCATCGGTACCCATCAGCACGATTCCGCAAATATCGACGAACAAGCCATTTTCGATCACGCCAGGGATCACGTCGAGCAGCGCATCAAGCCTGCCAGGTTCCGGAATTGCGCCAATTGAAACATCGATGATGGCGTTGCCACTATCAGTCACAAAAGGCTTGCCCTCCTTCAGGCGCAAGACGAGTTTGCCCTTCAGATTGCAAATCTTTAGCGCGCGCTCAATCTTCCAGGCTGTAGCGTTGACTCCAAATGGTACGACTTCCACTGGCAGCGGAAAACGCCCAAGCGTATTAACTTTCTTGGACTGATCTGCAATCACCACCATGTAACGGGAAGATGACGCCACGATCTTCTCGACCAACAACGCGCCACCGCCACCCTTGATAAGCTGGAAGCTGCCATCAAATTCGTCTGCGCCATCCACTGTGACATCAAGATAGGGATGCTTCTCGAGCGTGGTCATCGTCAGGCCAAGATCACTGGCAAGCTTGAACGTTGCACGCGACGTGGCAACACATTCGACATCCAGACCACTCTTGGCCCGTACGGCTAATTCGCGGATGAAGTGATTTGTAGTACTGCCCGTACCCAGCCCCACCTTCATTCCGGGTTTGACGTAGTCAAACGCAGCCAGCGCTGCGGCTTTTTTCTGATCTTCTGTTGTCACGTGTTGAGCCCGCCCATGAGCATGTATTTCATTTCAAGATATTCCTCGACGCCATGGTGAGAACCCTCACGGCCAAGACCTGACTCCTTGACGCCACCAAATGGCGCCTCGGCAGTCGAGATGATCCCCTCGTTGATGCCTACCATGCCGTATTCAAGTCCCTCCGCAACGCGCCAGACCCGGCCGATGTCGCGCGAATAGAAGTAGCATGCAAGACCAAATTCGGTGTTGTTGGCCATCGCGATTGCTTCTGCCTCGGTCTTGAACCTGAACAGTGGCGCAACAGGGCCGAAGGTCTCCTCGCGGGCCACTGCCATGTCAGGCGTCACATCGCGCAACAGTGTGGGTTCAAAGAAATTGCCCCCGAGCGATTTGCCCCCGGCCACCAGTTTCGCGCCCTTCTTCACCGCATCGTCGATATGTTCCTGAACCTTGGCTATCGCAGCCTTGTTGATAAGCGGGCCGGTTGTGACGCCCTGCTCCGTACCATCGCCCACCTTCAGTTTTTTCACTGCCTCGGCAAGCTTGGCCGTAAACGTATCATAGACGCCATCCTGCACGAGAATGCGGTTGGCGCAGACACATGTCTGTCCGGCATTGCGATACTTTGACATCATCGCGCCCTGAACGGCGGCATCAAGATCCGCATCATCAAAAACGATGAATGGCGCATTTCCGCCGAGCTCGAGTCCGACCTTCTTGATGGTAGGCGCGCACTGCGCCATGAGAACGCGGCCCACCTCAGTCGAACCAGTGAAGGTCAGCGCACGGACGATAGGGTTTGAGGTCATCTCAGCGCCAATCTCGCGGGATACGCCCGTTATGATGGAAAATACACCCGGCGGTATACCGGCGCGTTCCGCCAGTTCGGCCAGGGCCAGCGCCGAATATGGGGTTTCGTTGGCTGGCTTGCAGACAAAGGTACAACCCGCTGCCAGTGCCGGGCCCGCCTTGCGGGTGATCATGGCATTTGGGAAGTTCCACGGCGTGATGGCCGCCACCACGCCAACGGGCTGTTTGATCACCACCATTCGGGCGGCAGGCCACGGCGAGGGGATGGTTTCGCCATAGATTCGCTTGCCTTCCTCGGCGAAGAATTCGATGAACGACGCGCCGTAGGCTACTTCACCGCGCGATTCGGCCAGAGGCTTACCCTGTTCGGCGGTCATGATCTGGGCCAGGTCTTCCTGGTTTTCCAGCATCAGGTTGAACCACTTGCGCAGAATGGCCGCGCGCTCCTTTGCGGTCTTCCTGGCCCAGTCCTTCTGGGCTCGCTGTGCGGCTTCGATGGCCTGGCGTGTTTCAGTTGCCCCAAGCCTTGGCACCGAACCTATCACGCTATCATCAACCGGGTTGGTGACGTCAATGGTGGCCGAGCCCGCAACCCACTTGCCATCAATGTAGCATTTCTCCTTGAGGAGAGACGTATCCTTCAGTATGCCGCGCAGAGCCTGGGTCTTGCGGATATCCATGCCGAGATCTCCTGTCGTTCGGGTGGCGGGGTCTTAGCACGGACCCGGGGATTTCACCAACCCGCCAGATTTCCGGAGGTTCCTTTGCCAGATCGCGCCGTGATCTTTGATCTTGACGGCACTCTTGTCGATACCGCCCCAGACCTGATGCGGGCCACCAACCACGTTCTGGCGGGGCTGGGCCGGCGGCCTATCAGCATGGATGAGGTGCGGGCGTTTGTCGGCCATGGCGCGCGCGCACTGTTGACGAGAGGCCTCAAGGCGACGGGAGGCCTGCCGGAAAACTATAATGTCGAGCCTGATTACGAGAGGTTCGTGGCTTTCTATTCCCGCAACATCGCGCAAGACAGCGCAGCCTTCCCAGGCCTGGTGGCGCTGCTTGAGAGGCTGCAACGTGAGGGTTTTGCACTTGGCGTGTGCACCAACAAGCTGGAGGGCCTTTCGAACCAGCTGCTGGAGGCCCTCGATCTCTCCCGGTTTTTCGGTGCAGTGGTTGGACCGGATACGCTGGGCGTCGCCAAGCCCGACCCCCGCCCCTTCCTTGAAACCGTCTCCCGTCTGGGCCTGGCAGAACCTCAGGCAGTGATGGTGGGCGACAGCGAGACCGACATCCTGACGGCCAGGAATGCCGGGGTTCCGGTTATCGCCGTTCCATTTGGCTACACCCCGAGGCCTGTGGCAGAGTTTGCACCGGACATGATGATCACCCATTATGATGAGGCCTATGAGGCCATTGTAAGCCTGCTGCCGCCTCGTCCTTGACTTGGCTGACGCCTTCCGCCTATACGCCGCTGATCCCTTGGAGACGGGCGATTAGCTCAGTTGGTAGAGCACTGTGTTCACATCGCAGGGGTCACTGGTTCGAGTCCAGTATCGCCCACCATCGTTTTTAGGCCCATAACTGCAAGCTCGCAGGAAAGCGGCCCCTTCGGGGCCGCGCAACCATGCATTCATCCGTTCTTCAGTGTGCGTGCGAACGGAGTCGGATAGCCAGAATGCTGAGGATGACACCAGCAATGATTGCGTAAGCACCAATCACCCAGATGATGGCTAGCGCGCCCTCTCCCGGCTGCATCCACACGAAGATACCAAACAGCACCGAAATGGCGCCATGCAGGATCAGCATCCATTCATTGTCGATTTCATTGCGCAGCCGTATGGCGCCAATGATCTCGAAGATACCGGACACGATCGCCCAAGCGGCGATCAGCATCAACAGGGCAACCGCCGTAAGGCCCGGCCACGCAAAGGCGACGATCCCGGCCAGCACGCCAACAATGCCGACCACCGCAAGCCACCAGCGGTTGGTTGCTGCACCGCCGGAGATGGCCGCAAAAATCGCGAACAGCCCATCGACCAGTGCATAGGCACCATAGAGAATGATCAGGCTCAACACCGTGATGCCAGGCCAGGTAAAGGCCAGGATACCGAAAACGATGCTTGCGATGCCGCGCAGCAGCAGCATCCACCAGTTCTTCGCCAGACTGTGGAGAACCAAGGCTCCAGGTCCAAGGTTGCCAGCGCCGTATGAGTTGTTCATGTCTTCCCTCCTTGCGATACACCCGCCCTTGTAGGCTAGTTCATTTGGACAAAATCCCCAAGCACTTACGCTCAAAGACACGCCGCATGACAATCCGGGCTCTGCCAGAAAAGAAAGCGCCCGCCGGTTCCGAGGCGGAAGACCAGGCGGGCGAAGTGTGCGAAGAAGCTGCCGGGATCACCAACCCGCTTCAAGGCGGAATCTAAGCCGATTTGGTTTAGAATCACCAGAAGCGGCCGGCCCGCCTGCCGGGCCATCCAATTCAGGCGAACTGGATTTTTCCGAGTCGAGCCAATGACTTGACTGAGCCATGCAAAATGGGAAAGCCACGCCTTACATTTCGAGAGACGTCCTGTGGTTGTCTGAAATGCCTTGCAGCAATCAAGAATAGATCATTCGACTGTCGTCTCAGGACCGGCGATATGTACGGCAAGCAGGCAACCCTCTGGCGTGTATGAACTGTGCTCGGTGCCATCGCGCAGCCACACGAGATCTCCCTTGCGCAATACGGTGCCGTCATTCTCGATCAGTTCGCCGTCGAGAATCAGAAACTGCTCATGGCCGTTGTGGCGATGCGGTCGCGTCGTCATGCCGGGCGGCATGCGGTAAACATGAAATCCAACGCCAAGCGGCTCGGCGTCGTTGAGTTGCAGCACACTGTCTCCAAGCTTGGTCCCATCCGGAAACACGAAAGGTTCGAAGGCAGCGTCATAGATGTTGGCAACGCGGCGGTCTGCCGGTTTTACAGGTTTCATCTTGGTTGTGTCTCCATGCGGGAAAGTTGGCATATCATCCTGCAGCACCTTGCGAAAGCGCCGACTGTACATCGCGCTCACGACGCTTCTCTGCACGATGCATGATCAGCGTGGCCATGACAACACCAACAGCGACGAGGCCGATGATTACCGTTGCAAGCGCATTGATGTCGGGCGTCACGCCGAGCCGCACCTTGCTCCAGATCAGGATCGGCAGCGTGGTTGAGCCGGGCCCCGTGGTGAAGCTGGTGATGACCACATCATCCAGCGAGATGGTAAAGGCCAGCAGCCAGCCGGAGACCAGCGCTGGCGCGATCACCGGCAGCGTGACGTCGAACAACACCTGCCAGGGCCTTGCCCCGAGGTCCATCGCCGCCTCCTCCAGGGCGATATCCATTGAAGACAGGCGTGACTGCACGATGACCGTTACATAGGTCATGGAAAACGTGATGTGCGCGATCGTGACCGTCGTGAAGCCGCGCGATCCTGGCCATCCAACCCATTCCGCCATGAGAATGAAGAGCATGAGCGAGGAGATGCCAGTGATTACTTCCGGCATCACGAGCGGCGCCGTGACCAGACCCGAAAGAACCGTCCGGCCGCGAAAGCGTCTGAAGCGAGCCAGTGCGATACCCGCCATGGTGCCAAGAATGGTGGCAAGCGTAGCACTGACGAGGGCAATCTGCAGCGACAGAATGGCAGCCTTCAAAACCTGCTCGTTTTGCAGCAATTTGCCATACCATTGCGTAGAGAAGCCGCCCCAAACAGTCACAAGCCGCGACTTGTTGAAGGAGAATATGATGAGCGAGAAGATCGGCACATAGAGGAAGGCGAACCCGAAACACAGGCAGGTGATCAGGAAGGTGGAGCGTCGCTTCATGCCCGGCCCTCGGCACTGTCCTGCGCGCGCTTTTCAAAATGCGCATAAGCCATGATCGGCACGACGAGCAGCATGAGCAGCGCCACCGCCACCGCGGAGGCCATGGGCCAGTCGCGCGCTGACGCGAATTCATCGCTGATGATGCGCCCAATCATCGGATCTGCCGCATTGCCCACCAGACTTGGAATGACGAGTTCCCCAGACGCGGGAATGAATACCAGCAGTCCGCCAGCGATGATCCCGGGAACGCTCAGCGGCAGGGTGATGTCCTTGAAGACCTGCCACGGACGTGAACCAAGGTCGGTTGCCGCCTCATTGAGGGTCAGGTCGAGCCTCTCGAGATTGGCGTAAAGCGGCAATATCATGAAGGGGAGATAAGAGTACACCATGACCAGCACGACGGCGAAATTGCTATTCATCATCGGCAGCGAGTTCAGCGCCTGATCGGCAGGCAGCACTGAATTGATCATGGCGGTGAGCGTCTTGTTGAACCAGCTGTTGCTGCCGAGCAACCCGACCCAGGCATAGACACGCAACAGAAAGGACGTCCAGAACGGCAGTATGACCAGCATCAGCAACAGGCTCCGCCAGCTCTTGCTGACACGCGTGATGCCGAGCGCCATGGGATAGCCGATCAGCAGGCACAGCATGGTGGCGATTGCGGCGTTCCAAAGCGAGGTCAGAAAAGCACGGATGTAGAGCGAATCGTCAATGAGCCGGTAAAAATTCTGGCCCTGAAGATAAGGCCATTCATCAAGAAATGCGATGGGCGGTGACAACTCGGCACGGCGGGCGAAGCTCATCGCAACGACAATCACAAAGGGAAGAAGAAAAAATACAATGAGCCAGAGATACGGTGCGCCGATGATCACATCTCGCCAGCCCCTGCGGTCAAACCACCGTCCTGCTCCGACGCGTGCTCTCGCCATCGGTCAGGCCTTGAGCAGAATTGCAGCCGAGGGCTCGAAGGAGAGCCATACCATTTCGCCCCAGTCAGGCGCTTCGCGCTTGTCGCCGCGTGCCCGGTTTACACTGCTGACGGAAATGAGCGTACCGGAGGCGAGTTGAACACGATACAGCGAATCCTTGCCGAAATAGGCAAGGTCCTTCACCGTGCCGGCAAGACAATTCACAGCCGCAGCCGGACGCTCGCGGCTGATCACGATCTTTTCAGGCCGCACCGCAAGGCTCATCCTGTCACCCGGCTGGGCAGACAGTTCAGCGACCCTTACCAATCCACCAAGCGCGGGCACATCAAGTGTGCACGCCTGCCCGTCAGCCACGGCTTCAGCATCAAACATGTTGATCGAACCGATGAAACCCGCGACGAAACGGCTGTTTGGCCGCTCATATATCTCGGATGGCGGCCCAACCTGACGGATCACGCCCTTGTCCATGACTGCGATCCGATCGGCAAGCGTCATGGCCTCTTCCTGGTCATGCGTAACCACCACGAACGTGATTCCGGTGCGCTGCTGAATGCTCATGATCTCGAATTGCGTGTGCTCGCGCAGCTTCTTGTCAAGCGCGGCCAGTGGCTCATCGAGCAGCAGCAGCTTAGGCTGGCGCGCCAGTGCGCGCGCAAGAGCGACGCGCTGGCGCTGGCCGCCTGACAGTTGGTGCGGCTTACGGCCACCAAACTCGGTTAGCTGCACAAGCTCTAGCATCTCACGCACGCGATCGGCACGTTCGGCTTTGCTCATCGCCTCATACTTGAGGCCGTAACCGACATTGGCCTCGACCGTCATGTGCGGGAACAGTGCATAGGACTGGAACATCATGTTCACAGGCCGCTCATAGGAGGGGATTGCCGCCATGTCCTGACCGTCGATGAAGATCCGCCCGGAGGATGGTTCCTCGAAGCCTGCGAGCATGCGCAACAACGTGGTCTTGCCGCAGCCCGAGCCTCCGAGAAGTGCGAACATCTCGCCTTTCATGATGTCAAGAGAAATACCGTCAACAGCAGTGAAGCCGCCAAAGCGCTTGCTGACAGCGTCGATCCGGATGAAGGGCAGCGGCCCCCCCACGGCCACGCTCCACTCAGCCTGACTTGATCGTTTGCCAGGCGCGCGTCATGGCACGCTCCTGCTCCTCGCTGAACGGCTTCGGCGCCCAAAGGCGCGCCTTGACCTTATCATCGGGGTAGACGGCTGGGTTCTCGAGCACTGCCTTGTCGACGAACGGCTTGGACGCCAGATTGCCATTCGCATAGTTGGTGAAGTTGGTACATTTGGCGATGACCTCCGGCTCAAGCATGTAGTCGAGGAACTTGTATGCGGCTTCCACATGCGCTGCATCAGTGGGCAGGCTAAGGCAATCAACCCAGGCAGGAGCGCCGGTTTCAGGCACATGATACTCGAGATTTATGTCCACGCCAGCCTCGGCGGCGCGCGACTTTGCCGTCGAATAGTCGCCGGACCAGTTGTTGATGACACAGAGTTCCTTGTTGGGGATGGCGTTCAGGTAATTGGTGTTATCGAAGGTTCGAATATACTGGCGAACCGGCTTGAAGGCCTCGACCACCGCCTGGTAGTCCTCAACGTTGGTGCTATCTCCGTCCTTGCCGAGGTAACGCAGCATCATTGGGAAGATATCGGTCGGACTATCGAGAACCGAAATTCCACAGTCGGCCAGTTTTGCTGCCAGCTCAGGCTTGAAGAGAAGGTCGAGCGAGTCGAGTTTCGCATCCGGAATTCGCTCGCGCAGCATGTCCATGTTGTAAGTCACGCCTACAGACCCCCACATGTAGGGGATTCCATAATTGTTGCCTGGATCGAAGCCAGAGAGAATTCGCAGCACCTCAGGGTCGAGATTGTTCCAGCCGCTGAGTTTCGTTCGGTCGACCTTCTGATAGACACCCGCCTTGACAAAATTGGGGAGAGAGATACCTGCCATCACGACAACATCATAGCCCGAGGAACCGGCAAGCATTTTTGCCTGCATCTCCTCGGCAGAACTGTAGGTGTCGTAGGTCACGGCAATCCCGGAGCGCGCCTGGAAATCCTCGATCGTTGTCTCGCCGATATAGTCGGCCCAGTTATAGACGTTGAGAACCTGGTCCTCGGCCCGGGCCCTTCGCACGTAGGGCATGGCCAGAAGCGCAGAGGCTGCCATCAGGCCAGTGGCCCGGCGTCGGTTGATGGTCATGATCTTTGCTCCTGTGCTCGTGTTGCCCTTCAGGGTCTGGCGTTCAGGTTGTTTCGGCAAGAGCCGCCTGTCAAGCCGGAGTTGCCGGTTGCCTGTCGGCGAGCAGTCCAGCGTTCAGCGCCGCGATGTCTGTTTCAGGTGGGGCTAGCGGCAAGGCCATTATGGGCAGCTGCAGACGAAGCTGATCGTGGTGACTTCGCACAGTCCGTTCGAGATCAGAGAGATGGAAACCGTCGAAGCCGCAGGACTTCATCGACTCGTTCGACCAGATGGAAAGCTGGGTGTCTTCCTTGGAGGTTGCCCTGTCGATGCGACTTGCCAGATAGCGCGCAAGTCTCTCCTGCCGCGACTCGACGGGTCGGCGGTAGATCGCGCCGCGGATGACGGTTGACTGAACCCCAGCAGGAAATTCCTGATAGAACTGTACCAGTTCGGGCGTCACGGCAATCACCGCGTTGGGAAACATCCCGTAATATCCCCAAACCTGCCGCAGACCGGGGTCAAGCCAGCTCGGCCCCCCAGTCAACGCCTGGTAATGCCGGACACTCCAAAGCCTGGCGCCCTTCCTGCCGAAGCGGCCAAGCGAGCGGCTGACCCCATCGACATAGGGCTGATCTCGATAATTCGCTCCATAGAGATCGTGCAGCGCAGGGTGAGCCATTGCCACGTGATAGCCTTCATTGTCCACGTCGCGCACCGACTTCCAGTTGACCGGCAGCCTGAGTTCACTGGCCGGACCCGCTGGAATGAGGTCGTCCATGCGGTAGTTCGCAAGCTCCGGTGCAAAGGCCGCGAACAATTCGGACACTGGCGGCTGAGATCCCGGCAGGAAGCGAATGAAGATGAAACCCATGAAGATATCGAGTTCCAGTGGCTTGAGACCAAATCGGCTGCGGTCCATGGCGCCAAAACTCTGCGGCTGGGCCGGCCCGCGCAGAGTGCCATCGATATTGTAGACCCAGCCATGAAACGGGCAGACGAAGCCACGTTTGCATTGCCCCCGCGGCTCCGTTGCGACGCGCGACCCGCGATGACGGCAAAGGTTGTGAAAGCCTCTCACCACCCCATCCTCGCCGCGCACGATCAGCGCCCTATCGTCGGCAATGTCGAGGGTGAGGAAATCGCCCGCATTCGGCAGGTCGCTCACATGACCGGCAAGCTGCCAGTGGCGACGGAACAGTACGTCGACCTCAAGTTCGAGCAAGGCCTTGCTGTGATAGGTCCAGGCGGGAAGCCCGCTACGGTCCCAGTCCGGTGTCGGAGAAGCGGCGATAAAATTCATGGACTGTGTTTCGCTTTATTTTGACTGACCTGTCAATCAAAATGGTAATCTTTTGCAATATCTTGAAATTTCGACTGAAAAGCGCTTCAAATCGGTTCAATGGTTTCGCTAGTCCCCGCAAGCCGAAAGGCCAGCCGCGCGTTCCGGAAAGAGCAGCTGATCGAGGCAACAATCGCCACGATCGCGCGCAAGGGCCTGTCGCAGACCACACTCACGGATGTGTCGGCAGCGGCGGGCGTTTCACATGGTCTTGTCAACTTCCATTTCCAGAGCAAGGAGCGTCTGCTGGCGGAAACCCTGCGTTTCATGTCGGAGGAACACCGGAGCACCTGGGCAGCCGCCCTGGCCACAGCTGGCCCCGCGCCGGCCGCCCGCCTCAACGCCCTGATCCTGTGCGAGTTCACCAGCGCCGGCCAGACGCCGGACCGCCTCACCGCCTGGTGCGCCTTCTGGGGCGAGGCGCAGAACCGGCCGCTTTATCTTCAGCAATGCGGCGACAACGACCGCGCCCACATTGAGGCTTTTGAGGAAGCATGCGCCAGCCTGATCTCGGAAGGGGGCTACAACCTGCCGCCCAAACGCGCCGCGCGCATTCTGCGGCTGACCATTGAAGGCATGTGGTTGGAATTGATGTTCTCAGCCAATCCCTATGAACCTGACGAGGCGCTGCGCACGGCCTTCACCTGCGCAGCAGCCCTGTTCCCGAACCACTTCACACAGGCCGGCCTGGTCACGCCCTGAGCGCCGGTCACTCCTCGATGATCTCGAAGCTGTGCTCGATCTTCGCCGTTTTCTCGAACATGGCGGAAGCAGAGCAATATTTCTCAGCCGAAAGAGAAACAGCCCGCTCCACATTGGCAGGCTTCAAACCCCGCCCCTTTACCTTATAAATCATCTTCACGTGGGTGAAAACCTTTGGGTCCTCCGTAGCCCGTTCGCCCTCGAGCGCGATATCGAGCCCCGTCACCTGCTCGCGCATGCGCTCTAGGATCATGACGATGTCAAAGGCTGTGCAACCGCCAAGTCCCAGCAGCAGCATTTCCATCGGACGCACGCCGATGTTGCGGCCACCCGCGTCCGGAGCGCCATCCATCACCACGGCATGCCCTGACCCCGATTCTCCGACAAAGGCCCGGCCGTCGAGCCACTGCACACGCGCTTTCATGCCTGTATCTCCTGACTTGCGCCGGGGGTTCTAGAGCAAGTGCCGGGCGCTGGAAACCAGTTTCGCTGCATACAGGAAGCCATCCGTGCCGGCGCGCACCTCACCTGCGACAACGGCTGAGTCGCCCTCGCCAAGCACCTCGCCGTTGACATCGGCTGCACCTTCAAGCGCGAAAAGCAGGATCGGGCCGTCATGGCGCAGCACACAGCCACCCGACACCACGCCGACACTGGCTGACCACTGGCCACGCCGGGTAAACAGGTTCAGCGCATGGCACGGCCCATGGCGCAGATGGCAGAACGTCGGCACGTCACAGGCAAAGGAGTGCGGCACGAAACGGCGATCTACGACAAGAGCGGGCCGCCCGTCGAACTCCAGCCTGAGGCCCTCGCCGGCAAGCAGCGTGAACACGCGGTCGACACCAGGATAGATCGAGAACGGCACATCCGTGTCGATCCGCGCAATCGCAAGGCGCCAGCCGAAGGTATCCTCACCGGGCGGCTCCGACGCGATATCCCAGGACACGCCCAGTCCGTTGCGCCAGCGGCCCTCACGCAGCGCCGTTCGGCGGATGATGTCCATGGTTTTCCCCTCCCCGCCAGTCGGCCTCGACAGCCCGGATGTCCTGACGCATCATGCATCATCAATGGCGGCGCCACGAGCCGCCCTCGTGCAGGAGAACATTATGGCGCATGACGCACAAGCCCCATCCGGCGGACCACAGAAACTGGTGATCCGCAACATTGGCCTTCTACTGTCAGGCGCGCTTGAGAACCCGATCCTCGATGCCGATACCGTGGTGGCAGAAAATGGCCGGATCAGTGCCATCGGACGTGCCAAGGAGGTCGATCAGGAAAATGCCACCCAGATCATCGATGCGAATGGAACGGCCCTGACACCGGGTCTGATCGACAGCCACGTACATCCGGTCGCGGGGGACTGGACCCCACGCCAGAATCAGCTCGGCTGGATCGACTCAAACCTCAACGGTGGCGTAACGACCATGATCTCGGCGGGCGAGGTCCACACGCCTGGCCGTCCCCGGGACGTCGTCGGTCTCAAAGCTCTGGCAATTTCGGCCCAGCGCCAGTTCGCCAATTTCCGGCCCTCGGGCGTAAAGGTTCACGCTGGGGCCCCCTGCATCGAGCCCGAGATGACCGAACAGGATTTCAAGGACCTCGCCGATGCCGGCGTCAGGCTGCTGGGCGAGGTGGGACTTGGTGGCGTCAAGGATGGTCCAACGGCCAGGCGCATGGTGGCATGGGCGCGCAAATATGGCATCCAGAGCACGATCCACACGGGCGGCCCCTCAATTCCTGGCTCGGGACTGATCGACAAGGATGTGGGGCTG
>NZ_JBIIDX010000108.1:0-12545 GCF_044238155.1 Aestuariivirga sp.
TGAATTTAACCACCCGTATTACGGCCCGCAGCAGCGGGTTGGATGCAAGTGCGGAAAAATATTCCAGCGCGGCGCGCCTGCCCGCTTCGCCTCGCGTGGGGTAGGGCAGCACGGGTGAGATCATGGCACCGATCTTCAGGCCGCGATCGACAGCCAGCACCCATGGCTGGATCAATTCGCCCGCGTGCCGGCCCACGATGCCGGCGCCGAGAATGATCCCCCGCCGTCCGGTGATGATCTTCACCAGGCCAGTGCTGCTTGCCTCGGCAAGCGCGCGGTCGTTGCTGCTGAATGGCCAGCGCAGGACCTGCACGCCGGAGCCGTGACGAGCCCGGGCTGCTGCTTCCGTGAGGCCCACCTGGGCCAGTTCGGGGTCGGTGTAGGTGACATGCGCAATCGCGGCCCGGTTCCGCGCCGGCAGGCCGAACACGGCGTTCCGGATGACGATGCCCGCCTGATGGGCTGCCTCGTGGGTGAAATGGCCGCCCGCCACATCGCCCACTGCGTAGACGCGCCGATTGGTTGTCCTGAGGCCGGGGCTCACGGTAATGCCCTTTGCCGAGACAGCGATCCCCGCCCGTTCGAGAGCGAGCGATTCGACATTGGGGCGCCGACCTGCGGCGAGCAACAGATGTGAGCCTGAAATCGCGCTCCCGTCCGCCAGATGGACGCTGATTTCCTCTCCCTCCCGGCTGATCCGCGAGATGGATGCACCCGAGGTAATCCGGACTTCTTCTTCGGCCAATGCGGCAAGCACGGGCGCAGCGAGCTCGGGGTCATCGCGGGACAGCGCTTCGCCTGAATCGACGACGCTGACGCGCGCGCCGAGTCTGCGATGGGCCTGGGCCAGTTCAAGGCCCATGGGACCGGCCCCGATGATGATCAGATGTCGTGGCAGCTTGGTGATGGAGAAGATCGTTTCGTTGGTGAGATAGGGCACATCGGCAAGCCCGGGAATATCGGGAACGGCCGGTCGGGATCCGGTGGCAATCACCACGCGCCGCGCCGTGAACTGGCGGCCGTCTGCCTCGAGTGTGCGCGTGTCGAGGAAGCGGGCCTCGGCCGCCACGACACTGACGCCAAGCGCCTCGAAGCGTTCCGCGCTGTCATGGGGCGCGATGGCGTCAATCACCCCGTGCACGTGCCGTTGCACGGCCTGAAAATCAATCTCGGGCTCGACTGGTGTTATTCCAAGCTGCCTCGCCTGGCGCATCGCCTGTGCCCGCCCGGCAGCCGCCAGCAGCGCCTTCGATGGAACACAGCCGGTGTTGAGACAGTCACCACCCATCGTGGACCTTTCGAACAGCACCACCTGCTGTCCGAGCCGTGCAGCCGCAGCGGCCACCGTGAGGCCACCCGCGCCTGCACCGATCACCGCAATGTCGAAACGGGTATGCGTCACAGCGATTGCCTCTTCGCGAAGCGCAGCAGCAGCGGCAGCAAGGCCACCAGGCCGAGGCCGGCAAAGCCCCAGCCTAGTTCCGGCGACAGCAGGGTCGATGCATCGAGGCTGACGCCACAGGCGGAAGCGCCCCGGGTGGCGACACAGGCGCTGTAGGCGGCGAGTTGTTCATCAAGTGTCCGGTCCAGTCCTGCTCCAATCAGTGCAAACGCAAAGGAGGCGGGAATGATGCCAAGCGCGGTCGCGGCCAGAAAGGTACGGAAGGGCATCCGGCTCAGTCCCGCCACGGCATTCACCGCCCAGAATGGAAACACCGGCGTCAGGCGCAGGAACAACAGCAGGCTGAAGCCATTCTCGGCAAATCCTCGGGCAAGACGCTCAACCAGCGGACTGGCGCGTTCGGCGAGGGCGGCGCCAAGGGATGTCTTGACCACGGCAAACACGATGCTTGCGCCGCAAACTGCTGCAATGACGGTTGCAGGCACACTCACGGCCCAGCCGAACAGCAGTCCGCCCGCCACGCTCATCACGCTGGCGCCCGGAACCGACAACGCGACCATCGTGATGTAAAGCAGCATGAAGGCGGCCAGTGCGGCGACAGGCTGTTGGTTCACCCAGCGATGCAAAAGGTCGCGGTGCTCGGCCAGTGCGGTGAACGAGAGATAGTGGTGCAGGCCGAATCCATATCCTGCCGCGGCCAGCAGCAGCAGGCTCAGCAGGGGAAGCCACCGGCGCAGCCTGGCGGGAGGGCGGGGCAGGGAGGCGGGCGAAGTATCAGGGTCGGTCATGCGAAATCGGATCCTCCCTTGAACCATCCCGGCTGCCAGCGATAGGGGGATCACCGGTTCGTGAGCAAACTTCAGCGCCGGCAGGCCCCCGGCCTGCGTTGACTTCCCGATGCTTTTCCCGCATAAGCCCCGGCGAAATTGAGACTGACCCGGCCCAACGGCCGGGCGACTGTCTGGATTAGACATTCTAAATACATGAACTTATTGGCACAATTGCCGAAAACGGAGTAACGATCGTGAAGCGCACCTACCAGCCGTCCAAGCTTGTCCGCAAGCGCCGTCACGGGTTTCGCGCACGCATGGCAACGGTGGGTGGCCGCAATGTTCTTGCCCGTCGGCGTGCCAAGGGCCGCAAGCGCCTTTCGGCCTGAGCGCCGGGTTCAATTTGACATGCAGCGCCTGAAGCGACGGCAGGATTTTGTTGCCGCCGCACGGGCGCTTTATGCGGCAACGCCCGGCGTGGTGGTTCAGATGCGCGCGCGAGGTGATGACGGGCCGGCACGGGTCGGCTTTACCGCCACCAAGCGCCTCGGCAATGCGGTGGTCCGCAATCGCATCAAACGGCGCCTGCGTGCTCTGGCTAGCCTGCATCTGGAAAGTGTAGCCCGGCCTGGCCATGATTACGTGCTGATCGGCCGCGACACCAGCGCCGCGCGGACCTTTCCCGAGCTGGAACGCGATCTGGGCTCGGCCTTGAAGAGACTGCACCGTACCGCACCGACGCCGGCGGACAGGGGAACACAATGAAATACGACAACAAGAATTTCATTCTTGCCATCGTCCTCTCCATGCTGATCATTTTCGGTTGGCAGTATTTCTATGCAGCACCCCTTCAGCAGCAGCTGACTGCCCAGACTGAGACTGCCCAGACCCAGCAGGACACACAGGGCCAGACGGCGCCAGCAGCCGGTGGTGCGGTGCCGGGTGCGGGCGGGGCTTCGGCTGTGGCGAGCAGGGAGGATGCGCTGGCTGCAACGCCGCGGCTCAAGATCGAAACGGAATTCGTGTCGGGCTCAATCAATCTCAAGGGTGCGATGATCGATGATCTGCATCTGTTGCGTTACCGTGAGACGATTGACCCCAAGAGCCCCACCATCACGTTTCTCTCGCCGAGCGGCACGCTCAACGCCCTGTTCGCCGAACAGGGCATGGTTTCCGTGGCTGGCAGCACAGCGAAACTTCCGGGCCCGGATACTGTCTGGAGTGCGCCTGCGGGCGCGTTGCTGAGCGAGTCCAGTCCCGTCACGCTGACGTGGGACAATGGCGAGGGCCTCCTGTTCACCCGCAAGATCGAGATCAGTGATCAATATCTGTTCACTGTCACCCAGACGGTGACCAACAGGTCGCCAGCGCCAGTCGCAGTCGTTCCCTATGCCCGTATCCAGCGCCAGGATACACCTTACGTCGAGGGATACTGGGTGTTTTTCGAAGGCATGCTGGGCTGGATTGATGGCAGTCTTCGTGAAGTCCACTATTCGGATATTGCCGAGCAGCAGCAGCCCGAGAAGGCAGACAGCATTGGCGGCTGGCTGGGTTTCACCGACAAGTACTGGGCGGCCGCCGTCATTCCCGACCAAAAGATGCCTGTGACGGCGAGCTTCCTGCATACCAAGCTCGGAAGCCGTGACCTGTATCAGACAGACTATCTGGCGCGTGATGCTCTCACGGTCGGGCCTGGCGCTTCGCTGTCGCATACCGACAGGCTTTTTGCAGGCGCCAAGGTGGTCAGAACCATCAACGCGATCGAGCAGCGCCACCAGATCGACGGGTTCAACTACATGATCGACTGGGGCTGGTTCTACTTCCTGACCAAGCCGTTCTTCTATCTTCTTGACTGGCTCAACGGCATGGTGGGCAATTTTGGTGTCGCCATCCTCCTGGCCACGGTGCTGGTGAAGGCTGCGGTGTTTCCGCTGGCCAACAAGTCCTATGCCTCGATGAGCAAGATGAAGAAGCTTCAGCCCGAGATGGAACGTCTCAAGCAGGAATATCCGGATGACCGGATGAAGCAGCAGCAGGGCATGATGGAGCTTTACAAGCGCGAGAAGGTCTCGCCCCTGTCGGGCTGTCTGCCGGTTGTCGTGCAGATCCCGATCTTCTTTGCGCTCTACAAGGTCATTCTTACCTCGATCGAGCTCCGGCATGCGCCATTCTTCGGCTGGATCCAGGATCTTTCGGCGCCTGACCCGACGAGCCTGTTCAATCTTTTTGGCCTGATTCCCTGGACGCCTCCTCACATGCTGATGATTGGCGTCTGGCCCATCATCATGGGCATCACCATGTGGCTGCAGATGCGCCTCAACCCCACACCCCCGGATCCCGTGCAGGCGAGCCTGTTCAACTGGATGCCAGTAATTTTCACCTTCATGCTGGGAACCTTCCCGGTAGGTCTCGTGATCTACTGGGCATGGAGCAACACGCTGTCGATTGCGCAGCAATCGCTGATCATGAAGCGACACGGCGTCGAGATCGACTTTCTGGGCAACATCCGCAACAGCCTGCCTTTTCTCAAGAAGAAAGCCTCCGGGTGAGTGAGGGCTTTGCCCCGGAACAGATCGATGCGGGCCGCCGTCTGTTCGGCGGCCCGTCCCGCTTCTTGCTGGGGGTTGCGCGGCTCGAGCAGTTGCCGGAGGTGCGTGGCATCGAGATCGCCTTCGCCGGCCGGTCCAATGCGGGCAAGTCCTCGCTGATCAATGCGCTCACCGGCGTCAATGGCCTCGCACGAGCGTCGAACACACCCGGGCGCACCCGCGAACTGAATTTTTTCGATGTCAATGGCAGGCTCACGCTGGTGGACATGCCGGGTTATGGTTTTGCCAAGGCCCCGAAATCGGAGGTGAAGGCCTGGCAGGCTGTGCTCAGGGCCTATCTCCGCGGCCGCCCGGGCCTGACCCGAGCCTTCGTGCTCGTGGATGCCCGCCACGGTATTCTCAAGGCCGATGAAGAGATGTTCGCCCTGCTCGACGAGGCCGCCGTCACCTATCAGGTGGTGCTCACCAAGACCGACAAGATCAAGCCCTCGGAATGCACGAGGGTCATGGAAAAGGTTGCTGCAGCGATCAGCAAGCATCCCGCCGCCTTCCCGGGCATTCATGCCACCTCGAGCGAGACCGGGGCGGGCATTGCCGAACTGCGGGCGGAGATTGCCGGGCTTGTCGAGACCCTTTGAATCTCGCTCCATTGTCCTGTAAGGCGCTTGGGCTGATCTTTCGGGGGCGACTTATATGGATGATCTCAGCACAACGGCTAGAATTCTTTCCGAGGCGCTGCCTTTCCTGCAGCGCTATGACGATCAGATCATCGTGGTGAAGTATGGTGGTCACGCCATGGTGGATCCATCGCTCGCCCAGCGCTTTGCCCGCGACATCGTGATGCTCAAGGTATGTGGCTTGAATCCGATTGTGGTTCACGGCGGCGGACCGCAGATCAACCGCATGCTCGACAAGCTGGAGGTCAAGCCCGAGTTCCGCGAGGGCTTGCGGGTCACTGATCAGGCAACCATGGAGGTGGTGGAGATGGTGCTCTCGGGCGCTATCAACAAGTCGATCGTCGCCTCGATCCAGCAGGCCGGCGGCCGTGCCGTCGGCATCTCCGGCAAGGATGGCAATCTCATGATCGCCAAGAGACTCACCAAGACAACGACTGATCCCACGACCGGCAAGACGGTTGAGGTGGATTTCGGTTTCGTCGGTGAACCGGTGCTCATCAATACCGATATCCTTCAAACCATCATGCGCAGCGATTCGATTCCGGTCATCGCCCCTATCGGCGTGGGCCTCGGAGGTGAAACCTTCAACGTCAACGCCGATACGGCAGCGGGCGCCATCGCCACGGCAACGCGCGCCAAGCGCCTTCTTCTGCTCACTGATGTTGCGGGCGTCCTCGACAAGGACAAGAACCTGATCAGCGAACTCACAGTGGAGAATCTGCCGGGCCTGATCGCCGACGGAACGATCACCGGCGGCATGATCCCCAAGGTGCAGAGTGCTGCGGCGGTGGTGGAGTCCGGTGTCGAGGGCGTCATCATTCTCGACGGCCGCGTGCCGCATTCGGTGCTTCTCGAACTGCTGACCAGGTATGGCGTCGGCACCCGCATCTCGCGGGCTGACGCATGAGGGGTTTCTCCCATGTCGACAGCTGGGTGTTTGACCTCGACAACACGCTCTATCCGGCGTCTTGCCGGCTGTTCGACCAGATCGACGTGCGGATGGGCGAGTTCGTCTCCAGACTGCTTGGCGTCGACCTTCCCGAGGCCAAGCGGCGTCAGAAGGACATGTTCTACAAATATGGCACAACGCTGCGCGGCCTGATGACCGATCATGGCATCGTGCCAGACGATTTCCTCGACTATGTGCATGATATCGATCACTCGCCCGTGCCCCCCAACCTTCAGCTCGACGAGGCGCTTCATGCGCTGCCTGGCCGCAAGCTGATCTTCACCAACGGCACGGTAGCCCATGCCGAAAAGGTGCTGAACCGGATCGGCATCACCCATCACTTCGGCGATATTTTCGACATCGTGCATTCAGACTTCATCCCCAAGCCGGGGGGAGAGCCCTACCGTGCCTTCATCCGCCAGACCGGGATCAGGCCTGAGGGCGCGGCCATGTTTGAGGACATTGCCCGCAATCTGGAAGTGCCACATGCGCTGGGCATGACGACGGTTCTCGTGGTGAGCCCGGACAATACCGACGCTGAACACCTGAACCGCGCCTCGGGTGGAGCGGCGCAGCAGCACATCCACCACGTCACGGACGACCTTCCGGCCTTTCTGACCGATCTTGCCCTGCGTCTCAAAGGCCGGACTTGACCGGCCGGCGCATTTTGGGCGAAAGCCAGCATGAGATCAGCGGGAGACATGCCATGAGCGACCTTCAGAGCACCATCGAACAGGCCTGGGAGGGCAGGGACAAGATCAACCTCGATACCCGTGGGCCGGTGAGAGATGCGGTTGTGGCCGCACTCGATCTGCTCGACAGCGGCAAGGCGCGCGTCGCCGAAAAGCGGGGGCAGGACTGGCACGTCAACCAGTGGCTCAAGAAAGCGGTGCTGCTGTCCTTCCGGCTCAATGACATGACCATGATCTCCGGTGGCCCAGGTGGTTCGAACTGGTGGGACAAGGTGCCCTCGAAGTTCGATGGCTGGGGCGAGAAGGACTTTCGTGCAGCCGGCTTCCGCGCTGTGCCCAACTGTGTTGTACGCCGGTCGGCCTATATTGCGCCGGGCGCCATTCTCATGCCGTCCTTCGTCAATCTCGGTGCCTATGTGGACACTGGCACCATGGTCGATACCTGGGTCACGGTCGGCTCCTGTGCCCAGATCGGCAAGAACGTGCATCTCTCCGGGGGTGTCGGCATCGGCGGCGTTCTGGAGCCGATGCAGGCGGGCCCCACCATCATCGAGGACAATTGCTTCATCGGCGCCCGCTCGGAGGTTGTTGAAGGCGTGGTGGTGGGCGAGGGCTCGGTGATCTCGATGGGCGTGTTCATCGGCCAGTCGACCAAGATCATCGAGCGCGATACCGGCAAGGTTCACATGGGCAAGGTGCCGCCTTATTCAGTGGTCGTGTCGGGCTCCCTGCCACAGAAGCCCTATGCCGATGGCTCGCCGGCGCCCTCGCTCTATTGCGCGGTGATCGTCAAGCGGGTCGATGAGAAGACCCGCTCCAAGACCTCGATCAACGAGCTGCTGCGCGACTGAGACCCCTTTCCCTTCGCCCGCCTCTCCTTCATAGTACCGGTTGCGATCGCGTCGCATCGCGCTGACCATATGGGAGTGAGCAGGATGGACTGGCAATATCTGTTCTTCAGTTTCGATGGCCGTATTGGCCGGCAGACCTATTGGCTGAGCTTGCTGGCCCTGTTCGTGATCAGTCTCGTGGCCATGCTGATCGATGTCATGCTTGGCACTTTCTATGAACATGGCTATGGCCTGGTGAGCGGGGTCGTCAGCATTCTGTCAATCTATTCGTATATAGCGGTTTATGCAAAACGCTGGCATGATCGCAACAAATCCGGATGGTGGACGCTCATTGTGCTTGTTCCGGTCATCGGAGGCCTCTGGATGCTGATCGAGTGTGGCTTCCTGAGGGGAACGGACGGCCCCAATGACTTTGGCTCCGATCCGCTGGCCGGCTGAGGCGGGCGGTGCCGTCGTCCACGATGAAGAACACCCCCTCTGATCCCGTTCCGCTGCTCCAGGAGCTCATCCGCTGCAGGTCCGTGACGCCCGCCGAGGGTGGCGCCCTCACCTGTATCGAGAACCTGCTTTCTGCCCATGGCTTTCGCTGTCATCGCCTCACCTTCCGCGAAGACGGCACGCCGGATGTTGTCAATCTCTTCGCCCGTATCGGAACGGGCTCGCCACACCTCTGCTTTGCTGGTCACACCGATGTAGTGCCCGAAGGCCCGGCGGAGAACTGGACGTACGCGCCCTTTGCCGCCGAAATCGCCGATGGCTTCATCTACGGCCGTGGCGCCTGCGACATGAAAGGTTCCGTGGCAGCGTTTGCGGCAGCGGCGCTAGACTATCTCCGGGGTGCGGGCGGCTTGACTGGGTCGATCTCCTTCCTGATCACCGGTGATGAAGAAGGCCCTGCCATCAATGGCACGGCCAAGGTTCTGGACTGGATGCGCGCCAATGGCCACATTCCGGATCACTGCATCGTCGGAGAGCCAAGCTCGGTCGACCGGCTGGGTGATACGATCAAGATCGGGCGGCGTGGGTCCATGAGTTTCCTGGTCAGGGTCGAGGGACGCCAGGGTCATGCCGCCTATCCGCACAAGGCAGACAATCCCATACCCAAGCTGGCGCGCCTGATCGACCGCATTTCCACTGCAAAGCTCGACGGTGGCAATGCCCATTTCGACCCGTCCACCCTGGCCGTCACCAGTTTTGATGTCGGAAATCCGGCAGGCAACGTGATTCCGTCGCGCGCCGAGGCCAAGTTCAACATCCGCTTTTCGACTGAACACAGCTTTGCCTCGCTGCAGACATGGGTCGATACCCAAATTTCGGTCGTGCGCGCCGAGGTGGGTGGAGCGTGGTCCGTTTCGGTCAGCAAGGGAGCGGACGCCTTCATCACGACCGCCGGACCATTCGTAAGTCTCGTACAGGGCGCCGTGGCTGCGGCCACCGGCATCGTACCGCGGCTGTCGACCAGTGGTGGAACCTCCGATGCGCGGTTCGTGAAGAACTTCTGTCCGGTCTTGGAGTTTGGCCCGACCAACGCGACCATTCACCAGGTCGACGAGCGTATTGCCATCGACGAATTGCGGGCCACACAGAGCGTCTATGGCCGCATCATAGCCGACTACTTTTCCTCTGCGCTGTAGCCGACCCGGAGAAGGTAAAGCCCCTCGGGAGGTGCAACGGGGCCGCAGGCTGACCGGTCACGCGCTGCAAGGGCCCCCTTGACGTCGGCGGCCCGCCACTTGCCTTCGCCGACGAGTCTCAGCGACCCTACCATCGAGCGCACCTGGTTGTGAAGAAAGGACCGTGCGTCGGCGCGGATCTCGATCAGTTCGCCATATCGCGCAACATCGAGGCGGTCGAGTGTCTTGACGGGAGATTGCGCCTGGCATTGCGCCGCGCGGAAGGTGGTGAAATCATGCTTGCCCACCAGATGCTGTGCGGCCTCGTGCATTGCATCCGCGTCGAGATCGGCAGGAAGCCACCAGACCTTGCCGGCATCAAGGGCGGGAGGCGCCCGGCGATTGAGAATCCGATAGAGGTAGTAGCGGCGGGTAGCGGAAAAGCGGGCATGGAAATCATCTGCAGCGCGTTCTGTCTCCAGCACGGCCACTGGCTTGCCACGCATGTTGCCGTTAAGGGCATTGCGGAGCTTGAACGTGTCCCAGTCCTTTTCGAGGTCGACATGGGCCACCTGGGCCAGCGCATGCACGCCGGCATCGGTACGGCCCGCACCATGTACTGTTGCGGCTTTGCCATTGATCACGGCAACGGCACGTTCGAGCACGTCCTGCACCGAGCTTCCACCTGCCTGTGACTGCCAGCCTGTGAAGGGGCCACCGTCATACTCGATGGTCAGCCTGTAGCGCACCATCAATCCACCACGCTGCCTGCCGGCACGGAAAAGCCCCGCAGGAATTCCTCTGCGGTCATGGCGGCCTTGCCCTCGCGCTGGAGCCTCAGCAACCGCACGGCGCCTGATGCACAGGCCACGGTGAGGCGGGAATCACAAAACATTCCCGGCGTGCCGCGTGTCTCGGCGGTTTCGCAAAGCAGCACCTTGATGCGCGTCCCCCCGATCTCAAACCATGCCCCAGGAAATGGCGCGAGCCCATGGATGTGATTGCGCACTGCAACAGCTGGCCGGGCGAAGTTGATGCGTGCTTCTGCCTTGCTGATCTTGCTGGCGTAGGTCACGCCGTCTGCCGGCTGTGGCCGGCAGACGAGAGCGGGATCTGCCAACGCCTCGACCATCAGCCGTGCTCCGAGTATCGCAAGTTCATCATGAAGCGACTGCGCAGTCGTATCGGGTGTGATGGCGATGTCGCCGGTATGGCACACTGGGCCGGTGTCGAGCCCTTCTTCCATGCGCATGATGCTGACACCGGTGATGCTGTCGCCAGCCATGATCGCGCGCTGGATGGGCGCTGCACCGCGCCAGCGCGGCAACAGCGAGGCATGGACGTTGAAGCAGCCGCCTTTCGGGGTCTCGAGAATGGGTTTTGGCAACAGCAGGCCATAGGCGACGACCACTGCGGCATCAGCCCCAAGGGCTGCGAAGCGGGCCTGCTCGGCGGGGTCCTTCAGTGTCAGCGGCGTTCGTACCTCGATCCCCAGGGATACGGCATGGGCATGGACCGGCGAGGGCCGTTCCGCCATGCCCCGCCCGGCCGGTCGCGGCGGCTGCGAATAGACACAGGCAATGTGATGACCGGCTTCGATGAGGGCTTTCAGGGTCGCGACCGCGAAGTCTGGCGTTCCCATGAAGACAAGCCGCATGGCTCAGAGCTTTCCGAGCTTCTGGGCCTTCTGGAATTTCTTGATCACCCTCTCGCGCTTCATTCTTGAAATGTGGTCGATGAACAATACGCCGTTGAGATGGTCGATCTCATGCTGAAGGCACGTGGCCAGCAGCCCGTTGGCGTGCAGTTCCCGCGGCTCGCCCTCGCGGTCAAGGTAGCGCAGCCTGATCTCTGCGGGTCTCGTGACCATCTCGTAGAACTCGGGTATCGAGAGGCAGCCTTCTTCATAGTCGTTTGCCGTCTGGCTGGCCCAGGTGATTTCCGGATTGGCGACGAACAGGGGCTTCCGCTCCTCACCATCCTTTGCGAGATCGATCACGAGCAACCGCCTCGGCACCCCGATCTGGATCGCGGCCAGGCCAATGCCCGGGGCGTGGTACATGGTTTCGAGCATGTCGTCCCATAGTCTCCTGACATCGGCATCCACCGATGCCACAGGCTGCGACTGCTGACGAAGGGTCTTCTCGTCCGGAAGCGTTACGATGGGAAGAAGTGACATGGCTGACACTTAGTCAACCGGCCCGAGCCGGTCAATCGAGCCGGCTCAGTTCCGGACCGTCACGACGCCCTGGCGCGATGGCTTTTCATACCAATAGCTGCCCGGATGCACCACCATTGCGGATGTGCCAGTCGGATAGATCATGCGCACCGTGCAGCCATACTTGCCATCGCTGCAGACCTTCTCGATCGCGTAGGGCTCGGCTGGAGCCACGTTGCTGCCGCTGTCGGCCGCCAGCGCTGCGCTGGGCGCGATCAGGAGCGCAACCAAGCCCGCGAGGGCCGTTCTGACTGCCATGGCATACTCCTCAGGAAAACCGGCCCCGGCCGGGTGTATCAAGCCGCAGGATGCTATTCCTTTGCAGTCTTGGCAAGCGGCTTGCCTTTTCTGGCCTGACCGCCCATATACGGGCTCGGGAGGTTGGCGGCGGACGTGCCGCTCGCCAACCGGGTCAGGTCCGGAAGGAAGCAGCCCTAACGAGAATGGAACGGGTTGCCCGTCCAGCCTCCCACCCGTCAGCTCCAGACCGGCAAGGCGGCTATCGCTTTGCGGTCGGGGTTGGGTCAAGTCAAGTTACCCCGCGGAAGCCCGCCATGGACGAGACGCAGAATGGCGCGAACGCCTCAGGCTACCGCGTTCTTGCCCGTAAGTACCGCCCGCGCACCTTTCCTGACCTGATCGGGCAGGACGCGATGGTGCGCACCCTCACCAATGCCTTTGCAGCTGGCCGCATCGCGCAGGGCTTCATGCTCACCGGCGTGCGTGGCGTGGGCAAGACGACCACGGCCCGCCTCATTGCTCGCGCCCTGAACTATGGCGACAAACCCACTGTTGACATGCCGGTCTTCGGGCCGCACTGCGAG
>NZ_JBIIDX010000109.1:0-12460 GCF_044238155.1 Aestuariivirga sp.
AAGGCAGATTTTGGAAGGCCGGAGGCCCCGGCCAGCAGCCCGATAACGGCCTTGTTGGCGCGGCCCTTGTCCGGCGCCGCCGTCACCCTTACGGCCAGACACATGGTGCCATCGGCCGCCTGATGGAAACCCGACACTGCATCACGGGAGGATTTCGGCGTCACCCGGACGGCCAGCAGCAGCCCGCCGCGGCCTGGCCGCAGCGGCGATGTCACGCCCAGCCGAGATTGACGAACAGCCAGGTCACCACCATGCCGAAGAACTGCATGGCAATGAGCAGGATGATGGGTGAAATGTCGATGCCACCCAGGTCCGGCAGGAAGCGGCGGATGGGCTTCAGCAGTGGCTCGGTCAGGCGCTCCAGCGCGATGCCAATCTGGCGAACGTAGCTGTTGGAACGATTGACGATGTTGAAGGCCACCAGCCAGCTCAGCACGACGCTGGCCAGAATGATCCAGAAATAGATGTTGATGACAGTCAGGATCAGCCAGAGCAACGGGTTCATCGACATCATCATGACAGGCGGCCTTTCGATTGTTCGCAAACCGGGATGTAGGCGCGCTGAGCCCGGCAGGCAAGCTTGACGCTCACCCGGGCAGGGACTAGAAGCCCCACCTGTGGACCGGGGCGGTAGCTCAGTTGGGAGAGCGCGGCGTTCGCAATGCCGAGGTCAGGGGTTCGATCCCCCTTCGCTCCACCATCGCTATCCTGCAAATTGCTTGCGCTGATATTGTTGTCTGAAGCCCGACCGACGGCTGCTCCGCATCTCGCATCCCAATCGGCATCAATCGGGCATTCTTGTGAATGTTCATCCAGTCTTCCTCGAAGGGACTGCAGTATCACAACCACAGCTTCCCCGATCCGGACGGGATGGACAACCTGTTGAAAGCGCTCATATCGAGCAGGATCAGACCTGATTGGATCTTGCTCTAGTCCCGGATCCGCATCCCGCGCCCGGCGTCAAACCGCAAGGGCTTGTCCGATTTCGGCAGAGGAGCCTCGGCGACCTCTCCGATTGAGACACCATGCGGCCAGCTCGGCGGGCAGATGGCAATGTAGCGCGCATAGCCACCCAAACCGCCGCCAAACTTCGGATAACCAATGACCACCAGCGCACCAACCGGAGGAACCTTGTCCAGGTTCGTGACGCCCTCGGCCTGCGCGTAGCCATTATGCATCAGCCACGCCTCCCCCTCCAGTGTGGGTGTGGCATCCGTGTCGAGCGGTTCGTGACCATGAAAAAGAATATGACGTTCCAAGTGGAGGAACTTCAGCGCATTCAGACTGACGCCGGGAAATGGATTTCGCTTTGCAAGACCCGGCATGTGCCAGTCTTTGGACCATCCGGAACGGACAAACACGACCGATCCCGCCGGAATCCTGCCATGCCGCGCCTCAAAGGCCGCAATGTCGGAGACCTGCAAGGCATAGCCATAGTCTTTCTTCACCTGATCCTCGATTGAGATCACCACAAGCGGACGGATGGCATAGGTTGCCGGAAGTTCGTCGATGGCAGGGTATTCCGGTGCCCAGTGGGCAGGTGGATCAAGCTGTGTTCCCAGCTGGTCGGTGCGCAGGACATAGCTGTTCGCCTCAAAGCCATGCTTGGCGTAGGTGAAGGTCTCTCCTTTGGTGGCATAGCCTTCCATGTCGGCCCCTGCCGACGCAGGCGCGAAAATGGCGCCACCAAAACCGACCCAGACCGGAACGTCGGGCAGAATTGTATGGGTGAGATCCACATATTTCGCCGATTTCAGGCTGTCATTGTAGATTTTCCAAAGACCGGGCTCTCCAGCCAAAGCGACCGGACCCAGGCTCGATGCGCCAACGGTAAGTCCGAGAATCAAGACACCAAGAGCAAAATGGAACGGCAGGTTCAGGCGCATTGTCGATCCCTTGAACATTGAGGTTTTGACGATCTTGCAGCGAGGCCGCCTCGTTTGGCAAACGACCTGACACATCCATCACCCATGGGCACACCCAAGGGCTTGCGGGGCTGCGAACTCACCAGAGCGCAGCCAAAATCGCTGCCACGCGTACTGGCGAGTGCAAGACAATATGCGATGGAGCGCGCCCGACATAAGCGGGATGTCTGCCTCGCTTTCAGCAGCAGCAACTCGATTTCGACTTGGGCGAGGGCACGTCGAGCGCCGGGTTGGCGGTGAAGAAGCCCACCGGCATCCAGTGGAAATTGGCGTAGACGCAGGGTTGCACCGGCCAGTCCTCGGGGCGCGGCAGATGGTGGTAGTTCATCACATACCAGACCACCACATCCTTGTTGACCAGGGAGCGGTCCTGCCGGATCCAGCGGGGCAGGCCATCGCCGCCCATGTGCTGATTGGGATAGGTGCCGGCCGGATAAAGTTCTTCCGCGGAAAACTGCGTGGCCCAGAAGTGATGATACATGAAGCCCGCGCGGCGCCCCACGTGCGAGTCCGGATGCTGATAGGGCAAGGCGTTGACACCCGGCACCAGTTTGTAGCCGGGATGCTCGCCCAGATCATTGACGATATTCGGGTTTACCACTTTCCAGTAGCGCTGGGCTGCGAGATCGATGTCGCGGCAGGCTGCAAGCTCGGAAGCGAGCAGCGTCTCGTCGATCCGGATGGCGTTGCCATGCGGATTGGCCGCGCCCATGGGCGGGGCGGAAAAATTCACTTCCTTGACGCTGTTGCGGGGGCCATCCACCGCCATGTCGAAACGGTAGCAGAACACATGCTGGTGCACATGCGCCTCGATGCCCGGCGCCATCAGCGCGCCATAGGCAGACGCTTTGCCAACTGGCAGCGCCGACGCGAAGGGTATGCCGGTGGCCTTCACCTCCACCCCGATGTTGCCATCCTGATAGAAATACCAGAAGAAGCCATAGACATAATTTCCGATGGTGGCGACGGAGGAAATCACCAGCCGGCGCGAGCGCTTCACCGTCACCTGGCCGGTGAGCCAGTTGGTGAACTTCCACAGCGTGCCGAAGTCCTCCTCATGCATGCAGATGGCGTTCTTGATGAGCTTCGGCTTGCCCTGCCAGTCATGGCCCCAGGCATCGAAATAGTGGATGAGGCCAAGGCAGTCGCAGCCGAGCGTGAGCGAGTCGAGAAACTGGCCTACGCCATATTCACCGGTATCGAAGGCATTGCGGCGGTAGTTGCCGCCCGTCGGGTCGCCATAGGGCACCACCATCTCGGCCATGGACGCACGGTGCATGATGGGGCGGACCCGGCCCCGATCCTCATAGCCGATGTCATGCAGAATGAGTCCATCACGCACATGGAAGCCAACCCGCATGCGCCAGTTCTGCCAACGCACCTCATGGCCATCAACGGTGAAACTCGGACCTTCGGATTGGATGATCTCGAGCGGCTTGAGGTCGGCCCGCGTGACGGTCTGGATAATGTCGGCACTGTCGGGGGGCAGCGGTACGACGCCAAAGTCATCGACGCGGATCACCTCCATGTGGCGCAGGTCGATCACCGGATGGAGATTGGCGATGGGCCGCGCATAGGGATTGTCGCCCGAGGCGTTGCGCACCCAGCAATGGCCATAGGCGATGCGCTGGCCTTCCTCCTCCGCAATACCGAAATAGCCTGCTGCCCAGGCCTCGACGAGAACGCTGTCCATGTCGGTGATGCCGCGCCGCGCACAGGCCGCGATGAAGCGCGGATCCTTCTTGGCCGCCTCGCCGCCCGCTGCGAATTCATCGGCCACGATGCGGGCATGCATGCCTGACGCTTCCGCCCAGCGGCGGAGACTGCCGGATTCGAGATCGGCAACGCCATCCCATGTGCTGCCGGTCGCTGGATCATAGCAGCAGATGAAAGCCTCGCGGCGAGCCCGACCTTCTGCCAGCGCAGCCCGGTCCGGCTCCTGAAGGGCGATGGTCTCGAACCAGGCAGCCGCACTCAGCCCGCCATCGCGCCGCACGATATCGCGGGCGCGGGCGATTTCATCCTGGGTGAGCGGGTCGAGCGGGTGGCGGGTCATGCGGCATTACTCCTAGCACACCACGGGTCTAGCACGGTCCGGCTGACCGCCATAAGTGCTGTCACACGTCGCCGCACCGCAAAATGGCGGATTGCGCCGCCAGAATGTGTCACGTATCATTGACAGTGTGAAAATTGGCCAGCAGCGAACGACTGGCACACAGCATGGATGGGGGGATGGCGGACGACCGGGAGCGATCCGGCGGCGTTAGCCGCGACAAGTTCAGCTGGGAGCCGTCCGTCGGTTCCCAACCAGAGGACGGATTCCTGCCGCCTCTCACCCTTGAAGTCGACCAACCGGACCTTCGCTACGAGAAGCTGAGCGGCATTGTTGCCGAGCACGTTCTGTCCCGCCTGCAGGCCCTGCACGCCCAGGCGGCCGCGCCCAGTGGCCCGCCCCGCAGTTCGGAGATCGAGGAACTCGCCAGCTTGTTGCTGGGGCCCCGCCACGAGGAGGCCGCCGGCTTCCTCCTGAAACTGCGCGATGGCGGCATTTCGCTTGATGACCTGCACACCGAACTGCTCGAACCAACAGCCAGATATCTGGGCGAACTTTGGGAAAAGGACCGGATCGACTTCGTGGACGTGACGCTGGGCGTATCCCGGCTGCAGCGGCTGGTACATGCCTTTGAAGGCCTTGGCCAGATCGCGTCCTACGATGACAAGCGTCGTGTGTTGCTGGCCTGCGCGCCGGGCGAGCAGCATAGCCTTGGTAGTTCGATCGTGCAGAAATTCCTGCGTGCCGCAGGCTGGCATGTCTGGACCTGCACCACGCAGCACATGGACGAAGCCGCCGAAATCGTGGCGCAGGAATGGTTTGGGGTGGTAGGTTTCTCGGTCAATTCCGACATTCATCTCGGTCAGCTTGCAAGCTCGATCACACGCGTGCGGCAGGCGTCGGTCAACCGAACTGTTGGCATCATGGTGGGCGGCTCGGCGATTGCCCGTGATCCGCAGTGGGTAGAGAAACTGGGCGCCGACGGCACCGCGATCAATGGCCCAGCCACAGTGATCCTCGCCAAGACGTTGCTGGCCAAGAGCCTCGCATCCGGCTCGACATGACCCTGCACCACCTCCGACCCGAGCTATTCTGGAATACCATCGGCAGTCATCGACCCGTCCTCACCATTGCAAGCGGCGACACAGTGGTGGCAGAAACGATCGACGCCCATGGTTTCGATGCGACAGGCCGACAGCGCGGCATGCGGCCAAACCCGATGAGCGGGCCGGTCTTCATTGCAGGAGCCGAGCCCGGTGATTGCCTGCTGGTGAGGATCGGTGAAATCCGCATGACCAGCACCACCGGCTGGACCTATGACGTGCTGAGCCCCACCGTGTTGGACCCGCAGGCAGTGCCGCGCCTGCCCGAACGGCGCAAGACGAGCTGGCTGATCGACGCGGCGAACAACCGGGCACGGCTCGCCGAGCCGCCAGTCGCACTGGCCGAATGGTCTGTGCCCATCGAAGCAATGATTGGCTGCTTTGGGGTTGCGCCCGATCTCGGTCAGGCGATTTCAACTGCGACCAGCGGCCGCCATGGCGGCAACATGGACTATCGCGGCTTTCGCGCCGGAACCGAGGCGATGTTTCCTGTGGCCGTGCCCGGCGGGCTGTTTTTCCTCGGTGACGTGCACGCCCAGCAGGGTGATGGCGAGATCGTCGGAACCGGAATCGAGACAGCGGCAGAAGTGAATTTCAGCATCGAGGTGATCAAGGGTCGCAAGATCGGCTGGCCGCGCGGCCGGACCGCGGAGGAGATCTTCACCATCGGTAATGCCCGGCCCCTGGACCAGGCACTGCAGCATGCCACCACCGAGATGCTCGACTGGATCACCACCGAGCACGGACTTGATGCAGTGGCCGCAAGCCATGTCATGGGACAGCTGGTGCGCTATGATGTGGCCAACGTGTTCAACCCGGCCTACTCGGTAGCCTGCCGCATGCCGAGGTCAGCACTGCCCTGAACGGGCGCTGCCGCACGTGCAGTCGTTGTCAGCCGATCAGTGCCTTCAGCATTTCGAGCCGGTCTGCCTCTGCAGCGGGCTTGTCCCAGCGGATACGCGCGATACGCGGAAAGCGCATGGCAATTCCAGACTTGTGCCGCGCCGAGGGCTGGATGGCGTCAAAGGCCACTTCGAGAACGAGTTTCGGCGCCACCGCGCGCACCGGGCCATAGCGCTCCAGCGTGTTGGCGCGAATGAACCGGTCAAGTTCGGCGAGCTCGCGGTCCGTGAAGCCGGAATAGGCTTTCCCGACCGGGATCAGCGTGGGAACGCCATCCTTCTCGCCCCAGGCCCCAAAAGTATAGTCCGAATAGAATGAGGCCCGCTTGCCGGCGCCCTTCTGGGCATAGAGCAGAACGCAATCGGCGGTGAGGGCGGCGCGCTTCCACTTGAACCAGTGACCCCTGGGCCGTCCGGCGAGATAGGGGCTGGCCTTGCGCTTCAGCATCAGGCCTTCGATGGCGGCGGGGCGCGTGGTGGCCCAGGCCGCCTCAAGCTCACCCTTGCTGGCAAAGGTCAGAAGCTCTGAAAGATCTGTACCTTGCGGCGCATTGGCGCCATGCCAGGCCTCAAGCCGCGCACGCCGCTCGGCAAAACCAAGCGCGCGCAGATCCTCGCCGTCGATCTCAAGCACGTCATAGAGTCGAAGATGCGCCGGATATTGCAGCATCGTGGTGCGGCTCACGCTCTTGCGATTGAGCCGCTGCTGCAACTGCCCGAATGGCTGGATCTCGCCATCGCGCATGACCAGCAATTCTCCATCCAGCACGGCATTGAAGCTGAAGCCCTGGACAAGGTCCGGAAAGCTGGGGCTGATATCCTCGCCGCTGCGCGAGAACAACCGCACGCTGCCCGCCCTGCCAGCCGCCTGAACGCGGATGCCATCCCACTTCCATTCGACAGCGACGTCATCAAGCCTCAGAGCCTCCCAATCCGCTGGCTCCAGCGGATGGGCGAGCATGAGCGGCCGGAACACCGGGCCTGAGGCCAGCGAGGGCCGCTCCGCCCTGCCCTCCAGCCATGCGAAGAGTTCGGCGTAGGGAGGCTGCAGTCCGTGCCAGATCTCCTCGATGTCATCGATGCTGCTGTCGAAGGCATCCGCCACCGCCTGCTTGGCAAGCCGCGCAGACACGCCAACCCGCGGCGCACCGCCAAGGAACTTGAGGAGAGCCCAGCGGCCCGCGGCATCCAGCCGGTCGAGCCACGAGGTGAGCAGCACAGGATACTGGCCCGGAGTGGCGGCGGTGATGGCCGCGATAATGTCGGACAGCGCCGGCGCCTCACCCGGCGCGGCCGCCTCCGGCCAGATAAGCGCCACCGTTTCCGCCGTGTCGCCAACATCAGAGCGCGACAGCCGGAAGAGTTCGGGATCGAAGCGGCTGTCACCTATGCCCGCCAGCACCCGGCGCAAGGGGAAGCCGAGGTCAAGCCCATCCGTGAGCGCGGCAAGCGCAAAGCCGCGGTCGGGATCGGGCGTGCTACGGAAGTAGTTCTGCATCAGCATCAGCTTGGCGCTGCGCGCGGGCGTATAGGTCAGGCGGTCGAGCAGCGCGGCGAAGGCTTTCATTCGGCATCATCCTCACGCCCCACGAGGCGGAGGGCACGCGCCGCGATGCCTCTCTTTGCGAGTTCATGCACCAGTGCATCCTCACGCCCATGGGTGACCCAGACCTCGCCTGCTCCGGTGTCACCAACAGTAGCCAGCAGTTCGGGCCAGTCGGCATGATCGGAAATGATGAGCGGCAGTTCGACACCGCGCTGGCGCACCCGTCCCCGGATCCGCATCCAGCCCGATGCGAAACCGGCAAGCGGATCGGAAAAACGCCTTGACCAGCGGTCGCCCAGTGCCGAAGGCGGCGACAGCACGATCTCGCCCGCGAGCTTGCCCGGTGCATCGGCAACGGCGGGGGCAGGCCCCAGATCGATACCGCGCGAGACGTAATAGTCGGTCACGGCACGCAGCGCGCCATGAAGATAGACGGGACGGTCATAACCCTGCTGACGCAGCAGCGCGATGAGGCGCTGGCACTTGCCAAGTCCGTAGACTCCGATCTGATGGGTGCGACCGGGAAAATCGGCCAGCGAGGTGAACAGCTTCGCCACCTCGCCCTGGTCGGGCTCATGGCGATAGACGGGAAGGCCGAATGTGGCTTCGGTCACGAACAGGTCGCACGAGACGGGTTCGAAAGGCGCGCAGGTGGGATCGGCTCGGCGCTTGTAGTCGCCGGAAATCACAGCGCGCTGGCCACGATGCTCGATGACGACCTGGGCCGACCCCAGGATATGCCCGGCGGGGACGAGACGGATCGACACATCGCCCAGCCGCAACGCCTCATTATAGCTGAGAGCCTGTCCCTGGCCGAAACAGCCCGAACCCAACCGCAACCGCATGATTGCCAGCGTATCGACGGTGGCCAGAACGGCGGCATGGCCCGGCCGGGCGTGGTCGGAGTGACCGTGGGTGATGACCGCGCGGTCTACCGGCCGCAAGGGATCGACGTAGAACCCTCCCGGCTCACAATAGAGACCGTTCTGGTCAGGTCGAAGCCAGCTCTGGAAGCTAGAGAAGGATGTCATGCCAGGGCCAATGTCGTGCGCGGCGGGCGGTTTCACAAGCGGGGCATCCGGGCCAAAAAGAATTGGCGGGAGGCTTTCCCGAAAGCCCCCCGCAAAACTGGAGACCGGGTACGCAGTACATGATCCCGGGTCGCCCTGGCGCTGCCCCCGCTCCGGGTGTGCTGGCCATGACCCGACTATGACGGATCAGGGTTTCCAAAGAGTTTCCGTAATTTGCTGAAAGACTTAAGAAGGCGTTAGCGGCGTGTCAGCCCGGCACATCCGGCGATGAATTCAGCCAGTGCGTGAGGAACTGCCCCAGCCACAGCTTGACGGCAGCATCATGCAGCAGATTGGCATCCAGATGGGCACGCGAGTCCTGCGCGTTCGGAAGATCAAATCTATGGGCGCCCGTCACGCCCCAGCGGTGCATGGTGAGCCGGGTGACCTCCGGGTGGAACTGCAGGCCGTAGGCATTGGCGCTGCAGCGGAAGGCCTGGGTCTCGAAGAACGGACTGCTCGCCAGCCGCGTGCTGCCACCTGGCAGGCTCAACCCCTCGCGGTGCCAATGATAGACCTGCTCGGGCCACGGGCCGAGGTCCTCACCCTCCGGCGTCGGAGTCAGCGGATAATAGCCGATCTCGACCAGCCCCCCGGCATGCGGCGCGACCGTGCCGCCCAGATGCTTCGAGAGCATCTGCGCGCCAAGACATATCCCGAGAAACGGCTTTGCCTCTGTAAGAGGCACGCCGATCCAGTCGATCTCACGCCGGATCCAGTCATCAGGATCATTGGCACTCATCGGACCACCGAAGATCACCGCAGCGGCATGATCAGCCATGGAGCGCGGCAACTCGTCGCCAAGACAGGGACGGCGCATGTCGAGGCGGTAGCCCCTCTCCTCCAGCATGCGGCCAAGGCGCCCGGGCGTTGAGCGCTCTGAGTGAAGAATGATCAGGACGTCGCGCGTCATGGTGTCATGGCGTCATGGTGTCATGGTGTCATGGTGCCACCCCGCGGCCGCGCCGACCTTCGAGCAGCACCACGGCAAGGCCAGCTGCCATGATGAGCGCCATGCCGCCGAGCGCCAGCAGATTGGGCGCCCGCTGGAAAACCACGAGACCCGACAGCACTGCCCAGATCATTACCGAATAGCTGAACGGCGCCACCACCCGGGCGGGCGCCTTGCTGTAGGCGATAAACACGAAGGAATGCCCGCACATCAAAAAGAAGCCTGCGATCAGCATCAGCCAGCCATGCCGCCAGGTTGGCTGCACCGGAACCTCGAACAGCAGCGACATGGCAAGAGCACTCAGCATGACGATGAGCAGCGTCGAGAAGGTAACCATCAGCGCGGGAGTGCGCGGCGGCACCTTGCGCGAAAGAATGTCCCGGAGTGCAGCACCGACCGCCGTGCAGAAACCGAAGACCGCGAAAGGCGAGGCGGTACTGCCTCCCGGCTGTGCCACCAGCAGGGCGCCGGTGATGCCAAGTCCCACCAGCGAAAGCCGCAGGCCGCCGACCTTCTCTCCAAAGAACAGCCACATGCCAAGCAGAACGAGGAATGGGGCGATTTGTCCGATGGCCGTCAGGTCCGCAAGCGGCATCTGGCTCAGCGCCATCACGAAGCTGAGGATGGCAAAAACCTCGCTGACCGAGCGCAGTGTGACCCAGGGGTGGAAGGCCTTTGGCAGTTCACGGATCAGGCCCATGGCATAAATCACCGGCAGGCACCACAGACAGGCGGCCATGCCGCGCATGACCAGAACCTGAAAGGGCGGCGCATCCGACATCGCGAGCTTCATGCAGGTGTCGTTGGCGACAAAGGATGCCGTGGCGATGAGAACGGCGCCTATGCCACGGAGGTTCTGGGAAATTGCCATCGAATCGAAAAGACCAGCGAGTTGACCTTACCTAGCTGGCAGGCACTTGCTTGGCAATCACGCCCTGCTCAGGCTGGCAGCGTGATGGGTACGCGCAGGTAATGAACGCCGTTGGAATCAGCCGGAGGCAGCTTGCCCGCCCGCATGTTGACCTGGATCGACGGCATGAGCAGCGTGGGCGCCGAGAGGGTCGCATCCCGCGTGGTGCGCATCTTCACGAACTCGTCCTCCGACACGCCAGCATGCACATGGATGTTGCGGTCGATTTCCTCGCCCACAGTGGTTTCCCAGGCAAAATGCTTGCGGCCCTCCTTGGGCAGATAGTCATGGCACATGAACAGCCGCGTCTCGCGCGGGAGGCCCATGAGCTTGCGGATGGACCGGTAAAGGGTGCGCGCATCGCCTCCGGGAAAATCGGCGCGCGCCGTGCCGTAATCCGGCATGAACAGCGTATCGCCCACAAAGACGGCATCGCCAATCCTGTAGGACACGCAGGCCGGCGTGTGGCCCGGCGTGGCAATGACCTCGCCCCTAAGTTCGCCAATGCTGAAGCCGTCGCCATCCTTGAACAAGATGTCGAACTCGGAGCCCTCGCCGGACACGTCCATGGCGTTGAACACCGGCCGGAAGATCTTCTGGACCTCCCGGATACGCTCGCCGATGGCCACTTTCGCACCGGTCTTGAGCTTGATGTAGGGAGCACCCGACAGGTGATCGGCGTGAACGTGGGTCTCGAGCACCAGCGTGATGGTGAAGCCTTCCGCCGCAGCACGTGCGAGGATCTGGTCAGCCGAGGCGACATTCGCCTTGCCAGACTTGTGGTCGTAGTCGAGCACCGGATCGATGACCGCAGCCTGCCGCGTGGCAGGATCCGCCACCAGATAGCTCACGGTGTTCGTGGGCTCATCGAAGAACGCATGGATGAGTGGCTGGGGCATGGGGACTTCTCCTCGGCGCGATTTCTGTTGACATTATATTAGCTAATTCTAAATTAACAACCCTTAAATGGAGATGTCATGCCGGGCGTGATGATCGATGAATCGCTCGCGGGGTTCGAGGCCAAGGCCTCTATCGCCGCCGCCATGCTGAAAGAACTGGCCAATGAAAAGCGGCTCATGATCCTGTGCAAGCTGCTCGAGCATGGCGAGATGAGCGTTATGGCGCTGACCGCGGAGGTAGGGCTCAGTCAGTCCGCCCTTTCACAGCACCTTGCCCGGCTTCGCGAGGAAAACATCGTGGGCACCCGGCGCGAAGCGCAACAGATCTTCTACCACGTCGCCGACAGCCGGGTGCGCCAGATCCTCTCCACTCTCAAGACCGTCTATTGCTGAACGGGAGAAACCAAATGCAGATCAAAAATATAAATGCCATCGAAGCGAAAAGGCTGATTGATGGCGGCGCTCTCCTCGTGGATATCCGCGAAGCCAACGAACACGCGGACGAAAACATCCCGGGAGCACGCAACACGCCGCTCTCGCTGATTGCCGGCACGCCGCTGGCTGGCGCCCCCGCGGTGGTGTTCCACTGCAAGTCTGGCGCCCGCACCCGCATGAACGCCGCAGCACTCGCCGCCTGTACCGATGCCGATGCCTATATTCTCGATGGCGGAATCGACGCCTGGAAAGCAGCCGGCTTTCCGGTGAAGCGGGGTTAGAGTAACCAAGCTTTTTTGCTCGGCGGCCCAAGGTGCGCCGATTCCCTTCTTGCGCTGAGCGGCTCAATCTGGCATAAGCCAATAGGACAGCGTTACTGTCCTATTGCGGCGCAAACAGAAGGCAAGTGGACCCGGATGACCCGGAAAACGACCACGCGGAAACTGAAAGCGACGGCCGGATCGGCCGGCGCCGCCGCTTGGCTGGTCCACGCTACGCTTCTCAAACGTAGCTAACGGGCACGGCGCAGGGCAGACGAAAAGCCCCGGCGTTGCGATCGCCCGGATGGGTTCCCCGGACCACCCGAAGGTCCACCTCCCGACGCGATCAATATCCGGGCAGAAGATTGACTGGTCCGCCATCTCAAGGGGGATCGCAATGTGGGT
>NZ_JBIIDX010000110.1:0-12356 GCF_044238155.1 Aestuariivirga sp.
GGGATATCCGCGGGCTACATCATCCGGCAGATGACGGGCGATGACGAGGTGGAAGTCAGCATGCTGGGCCAGAGCCTTGACGTGCCGGTGGAGGCCACGGAGTTCAATGCGCCCTATCTCGCGGCCAATCTGCGCTGGAACATCAGCGAGCAGTTCGGCCTCAGCCTCGATGGCCGGGCCGTGTTCTCCGGCAGCAACACAGGCCTCGGCATCATCGCCTCCCTCGCCGGCACATTCTGAGCAGCACAATGGCAGAAAACCTATCCCCACAGCATGGTCGCTCAGCGACTGCGGACCCTGCTGATGGGCCAAAGGAGGAATCTCCCACGCGCTATTCGATGTCGGGGGGCTTTGTCGGTTTTCTCCATGCTCATGATATTGCCTTGGCGTTCACCTCCTACCAGTCAGGGCGGCTCTACCTCTTAAGCCGCAACCCGAAGGGCGGGTTGATGGTCAATGAGCAGAACTTCCACAAGGCGATGGGTCTCCATGCAGCGGGAAACGCGCTTTATCTGGCTGCTTTGGGTAGCATCATTCGGCTCGAAAACATTCTCTATCCAGGTCAGTGGATCAACGAGACGTTCACCCAGTGCTATGTGCCGCGGACAATTCATTTTACTGGCATTCTCGATACTCATGACGTGGCGGTGACGGCCGGAGGCCAGATCATCTTCGTCAATACGCTTTACAACTGCCTGGCCACCCTTTCGCCAGCCCACAGCTTCAAGCCGGTCTGGCGTCCGAGCTTCATCTCGGCGCTTGTGGCGGAGGATCGCTGTCATCTCAATGGTCTCGCTTTAGAGTCTGGCCAGGTGAGATACGTCAGTGCAGTTTCGCGCTCAGATACGGTTGATGGCTGGCGGGATCGCCGCAGCAACGGAGGTGTCGTCATAGATGTCGTAAGCAGTGATGTCGTCTGCGAGGGGCTTTCGATGCCGCACTCACCACGCGTCCACCGGGGTGAACTTTATGTTCTGAACTCGGGAACCGGAGAGTTGGGTCGGATTGACCGAAAGACAAGGTCGTTTCAGCCAATCGCATTCTGCCCCGGTTTCGTGCGTGGCCTGTCCTTTCACGGACGCCATGCAATCGTGGGGCTATCCAGGCCGCGCTACGAGCGGTTTGAGGGGCTTGCGCTGGACAAAAGACTTGCCGATATGGATTCAACTCCATGGACAGGGTTGCAAGTCATTGACCTGGAGACTGGGCAGTGTGCCCACTGGTTCCGTATCGATGGACAGGTCTCCGAACTCTATGACACTGCCGTGATCCCCGGGGTCGGCTGCGCCAAGTCCATCGCCTTCCCCGGGAATGAGCCACTAAATCTGATTACCGTAGAGGCCTGATCGATCTAGATCGCCAGTGATCGAAGTGTCCCAGCTTTTCGACGGACTTACCCGCGCTGCCTGCTGAGCCTTTCGGAGACCACAACCTTATTATCTTCCTGCGAGAGTTGCCTGACCCGGGTCAGAAGGTAATCGATGTTTTGCGGTTGCTGTCTCTTGGATGCTTCAGCCGCAGCCTCAAGCCGGCTCAGACGATCATCGCATTGCTCGATGTCATAACCGAGCTGTTCGACGGAACGATCATATGTCTCTAGCAGTCGCAGCACTTGGTTAAGTCTGTTTTGAACGTGATATTGCCACGCCAGACAAGTCGCCATCATCGCCCAGACGAAAAGCATGGTGAACGCGATGAGGGATTCGAAGCCTATGGCCATGTCCTGCTCAGTTTCAGTTGTGCGGCATAAGCTGATCGAGAATTTGTGGTTCTAACAATCCGACTGAAGCAAGCGAGCATCAGATAGCAGGCCGCGCGCAACAGGGAGGTAAACGGGTCCTGCATTCTCGAGAAACAGCCGCATACCGTGCTGGATTGAGTCTGCTCCATTCTCAGGCCGCGCTCATATGGGTTGGAGAAGAACGGTAACGCCTTTCTGTTTGAGCCCGGCCAACGTAATTCATGGCCCTCTGTGACTTGTGGGCCTGTCTGTCTGGATGTGCCGAAGCTGCATTGGCATCAGTCCAGCGCTCTGGTTGTGAAGTCGGCCCCATTTGATCATCATTATCGTCCCAAGACTCGTGAGGGACATCATCGTCGGCCTCGAGTTCCTCGATGTAGGCGATTTCAGCCAGATGGCGGAGATGGCGAAGGTAGGCCGACAAGGCAACCCAACTCATGATCGATGGAATAAGCCCAAGAGAATACAGCGGCACAAGGTCGGTGCCCGGCCGTGCCATCGCTGCTATCCCGATGGATGAGCCCACCAATACCACAGTCATGACAGAGGCCATCGCTGGCGCGATTTCAAGGTTTCCACGGTAGGCGATGATCGCGATGCATGCCCATGGCAGGGCGACCAGGAAGAAGAAGCTCTCGACAAAGCCCCCGACAACGAAAGCATGCATCGCCAACGCGACAGCACCAATTGCAAGGCCATATTGTCGGTTCATTCAAGTCTCCTGAGCGACAGTGCAAAGGTTTGCAGCTTTAGTTCTCGATTCGCAACTCCGGCTCAAGTTGTGTCTGAGACAACTGCCCGGTGCTTGAATTAAAGCCTGCGCAGAGCATTGGGCAGCCGGCGGCCAGGGTCTGAAAAGGAAAATCTGGTGCCGGCTACAGGACTCGAACCTGTGACCCCCTGATTACAAATCCTAAGACTTGTTTTGGCGCTTACCTCCGTTAATCCCCGCTGGCCTCCGCAGTATACACTTATCGCATTAATAAAACTCAGTAATATCACATATTGGCGATGAGAGCGTTCCACTGCTTTCCGCCAGTCCACGCTTGCCTCCGCACCAAATGTCCGGTTATTGTCCGGTTTAAAGAGGCGGTTATGCAAGTCATCACTAAAGGCACGGTGAAAATAACCAAGGCGGTCATCTCCGACACATGGCGGCAGCGTGCCGAGTGTACGCGGTTGATCGTGAGGGACCGGGAATGCCGGGGGCTGGCTCTGATCGTCAACCCAACCGCCATGTCGTGGGTCTACAGCTACAAGCCGCGCGGTCATGATGATCAGGGCAAGCGGTTCTCCACCCGGTCGGTTACCATTGGCAACCCGGAGACGCATTCCGTCGATGAGGCCCGCGCGGAGGCTTCGGCAATCAAGGGGCGTGTTAAGGTGGGAGGCGACCCTTGCGCTGAGCGCAAGGCAGAAATCAAGTCCAAGGCGGTCGCCAGAGGGCGCACCGCCTCCAGGTTGCTGGAGGAGTATGCCGTCGCTCTGCCAAAGCGCCCAAAGCTGCGTGGCAGCGGGCGGCTATCGGACCGCCACATCGCGTCCGAGTTAGCATTTGCAGAGGCTGCGATTGAGAGTTGTGGCCTTGGTGAGCGCCCGATCACAGAGATTGACCCCAGCGATATCAGGGCCATCGTAGCGGCGTCTTCGGGGCATCCCTCCGTGTCACGCCATTGGTTTGGTGCTGTCTCCAGATTTTTTGACTGGCTGCTGGACGAGGGGTTGGTTCCCGTAAATCCCTGTTCGCTCCTGCCAAAAGCCCGAAGGCCCCGTGCGGTTCAACCGCGCCAGACCTACCAGACACCCAGCCAGTTGGCGGCTCTCTGGCGTGCAGCGGACATTCTGGATGAAACCCGCCGTGACCTGTTCAGGCTTCTGATTGCCATTCCAGCCCGTCGTGAGGAGGTTGCCAAGCTTGACTGGTCGCAAATTGACCTGAAGCAGGCGGTTTGGACGATGAGCCACAAGCGCACGAAGAACGGCGATGCCCATCGCATTTTCCTCCCCGATTTGGCGCTAGCGATCTTAACGCATCGCCATTTGGAGGCAGGCCAGCCAAAATCTGGGTTGGTATTTCTCGGACCCAGAGCGGGCCAGCCGATCAAAACCTTCACGAAGTTAAAGGAGAAAATCAGCGCTGCTGCACCTGAGGTAAAGGGCTGGACATACCATGACTTCCGCAGAGGGTTCGTCACAGCCCTTGGGGAAAGCGGTGTATCTGAAACACTGGCTGACGCCATCCTCAATCACCGCCAGTCGGCCACCCGTGGCGGCGTTCTGGGCGTCTACCAGAGGGCTTTCCGCTGGCCTGAGCAAGTCGACGCGATGAAACGTTGGGGAAGCCTGCTGGAAGAGAAAATTCGCCTTAATACCCATGATGAAGGCAAAGATGGTCAGGAAGAAGGCTCCGTCTACTACGCGGCGTAGTGTCATTGGTAAACACCAGCGCTCATTCTCTCCCGGCTTGGGCGTACTTGACACGGTTCAGGTCCGCAAAGCTGTTGAAGAGCAGCACATCATTAACATCTTCAAGCGGCTTCAGTCTGATCTGATCAAACTGGAGGCTAGACGGAAATCGCTTCAACCGCCCAGAAGGTGTGACGCACTTGATCTTCTGGCGGTCATACAGACGGCCCTAGCGGACCTCACAGACCAGATGCACGGCCAGTCAGGAATTCTTATCGCCAGCCGGTCCTCCACGCTCTTGCAGAGCCTAATCGGTCAATTGTCAGACCTGGACTACGGACGCGTGGGTGAGCTTATGCGCCCTACAGAAGGCGTTGCAGGTGCTGCCTACAAGTTTGAAGAAAAGCGTATCCGCGAAATGGCATTGGTCTTGGTGCGCTGCCTACGTGAAAAGGGGTTCAGCTTGCGGACAGCATGTAAACGCGTTTCCTCTGAGTTGGGAAAACTGGAAATGAAGTTTCGCGGCGAAGATATCAGTGACAAACGGATTTATAGTTGGTGGAAAAACACCACTAAGTGAGAGTGGTCTGAATACCCCTACTGAATTTAGACCACCGCTGAGCATACTATCGTAGCTCCACACAACGAAGCGGAGCCAAGCGATGACGCAGGATATCCTGACATTCCAATATTCTCAGATTGACCAGAATAATCTTCCGGTCCGTATGGATCGCCGTATGGCGGCAGCAGTGATTAGCCGCATTTACTTCCCGGTCAAACCGCGCAGCCTTGAAAAATGGCCTATCAGGTGGCGTCTTGTGAATGGCAAGGCGCTTGCTGAGACGGAGGAAATTTTAGCCTTTGCAGCCCGTAAGCTGGCTACAGCACCATCCATTCGCGGTGGTGCTTCAGCGACATCAGTCATTGGGCTGGAAAGAGCGGAAGGATGAGCAGCAAGCGCCGTAAGACTGATAAGACTGGCCATTCAGTAAGCGATCAGTACGCGATCATGGACTACAGTTTCTTGAGAAGCAACGCCGTCCGTCAGCTATCTGGGCCTGCAATCAAGGTATTTCTAGAGCTACGGGCGCGTTTCAATGGCAAGAACAACGGACGGATCACGCTTTCATTAGACGAATGCAGGCGTCTCTTCTCAATTGGCAAGCGAACCGCTCAGCGGGCTTTCCAGGAACTGGAAGCGAAGGGTTTTGTTCGTCTTATAGTTCTGGGTCGCTGGTATGGGCGGAAAGCATCAGAATGGCAGCTAACGATGCTCCCACGTGACGGGTGTCCACCGACACATGATTGGAAAATGTGGAAACCAGAGAAGCCGCTGCGTGAGGCGAAGAAAGTAGACACTCGGTTTCAAGGCGGGTTCGTGGCGTGCTTCGAAGGGTCCATTATGGAACCGAGGCACTGATTTACGGTTCTGAACTGGACCCGTCAGGGAAATAGACTTGATAGCGATGGGTCCGCTTCGGAACCGCTTTTATTACCATGGGGAGTGGGGAGTGGAGTGGGAGTACGGGGCGTTGGGTGTCGGGATAATCAGATGGAATCGATGATTTTGAACATTCGACGCGAAAGCGCAATTGGCGACGATTATTGCTGCGTGGTGGGAAACGTCCAAACCAAGGCCGCACGCCTACAGGACTGCGTTCTGATGCTCCTGAGGTCCAGATTGCAGTGGTTCGATAAAGGCAACGGAAAGGGGGCGACCAAAATGTGATTTTTATTGCTAAGAAAAAAGCAGTTTAACATCAAAAAATCGGAGAAAAACATGGGAATTGACATTGCAAACGCTGGCTCTTTTTCTTGGTCGAGTTGGCATTTCATTTTTGAGCTTGGGTTAGCCTTTGGCTGGGTTCCAACAGGGACTGAAAAGCCGGCTACGCTTGTTGACGATGGCGGAGGCACATTGTTTTCTTGGGATGAGCAAAATGATGGCGCGTGGAGTGGCGGCTATTTCTCAAACAGCGCGCAGACAGTCACTGTTGAGGATGCCGCCTGCTGGCGGGCTGCGATTCAGAAGGCTTTGGCATGTATGCAAGGTGACGCGACACCAGAAAACGATGAGCAAAAGCTTTTGCTTGAGCAATGTGGATACGGCGCGACAGCATTGCTGCTGAAGTTTGTCGAGGCATCCAAGAGCAAAATGATGCTGCTCTAATTGAGCCAAACAGGAGAATAGGTCGACAGGTCGGGGATCGGTATAACCACATCGGCTAGGTTCCGGTGACTTAATGCCTGCTCTGCGACCTGTTCTCTTCTCCTTAGCAACCACGCAGTGTTTTCTTGGGTGATCACCAGCCGCATTGCTTTTAAATATCATAAATTCGTGTTATAAATAAAGCTGTGTTAACTGGTGATGACATGGCTGAAAAAACAGCACGAAAACAGCGTGGCTCCGGGCGGCCATTCCAACGCGGTTGGTCCGGAAATCCGGCGGGTCGGCCCCTTGGCAGCCGTAATCGCGTAACTTTGGCAGTTGAGGGTCTCATGCAAGGACGGGCTGAGGCTATCACCCAGCGGGTTGTTAACGCTGCACTGGAGGGTGACATGGCAGCCGTCAAGCTTGTCATCGACCGCATCGCTCCAGCCCGAAAGTCCCGCCCCATCCAGATTGATCTGCCTGAAGTTAACGATGCCGCTGGGATCGCTCAGGCGCAGGCTACAGTGGTCGCGGCTGTCGCTGGCGGCGAGATAACCCCGGAGGAGGCAACAGGCCTGAGCGGTCTTCTGGAGGGCCTCCGACGGGCATTGGAGACTGGTGAGCTAGAAGCCCGGATCCGGCGCCTGGAGGGGCGGGAATGACCACGGCTAGGCTGGTGGCGCGTCTTGACCGGGTATTGGCGCGCATCCGGGTACCGGAACCTGAATTGAGGGTTGACCTTAATCTCCTGAGCGGACCGGACGCGGACCGACTTGTTGCGTTAGGGTATGCCTGCGTGGCGGGTGAAGCATCGTCTGACCAGAAAGAAGAGTTTGATATTCTGGTTCGCGCCTGCCTGACATTAACAACGGATGGTAAGGTGCCGCCGCCATTTCCCATACCCTGCAGTTTGCAGAGGTATTGGCGGTTCCAGAAGTTTGTTGATACAGGCTTCACACTTCCCGGCGGCAACTATACGTTCAATAGTTTATCGTTTAGTGATCGTGAGCGTTTGATTGAACTCTGCCAACAATACGGCTCGATACCTGCGGCGGATACAGTTTCCATCGCTCCACTGGCGGAGTGGGGTCACGGCGACGTAGTTGAGCTTTTTCGGCTGCTGTGGGAGGCGACCTCCGAGATAGAACGCGACATGTGGGTGAGGAAGCCTATAAACAGACCGTCGTGAACAATTCGCTTTTACGTGATCTGAGGTGTGTTTGCGCTGGATGAGCGCAGCAGGATCAGGCTGGCAATCAAGGCACAGAAGAAGTCTCAGCCAGTTGAGGAGTAAGCGGAAGCTATAGCCGGTGGCGGCGAGGACCGCGTTGATGGCGTCACCTTTTGGCCCGGCGAGATAGTTGCGGTTCATTCGGTGGCCGTTCTTGATGTGGCAGATGACGGGCTCGACGGCGGCACGGCGGCGCATCTCGCGCTTGATGGCCGGCGTCATGCAGCGTTTCTGGCCGGAGGTGAAGACCCTGAACTTGTGAGAGAGCGGGGCATTGTGGCCGCGGTAGCCGGCATCGGCGAGGATGCGCGCGATGCCGTTTCCGATGGTCCGCTCCACATGCGGGATAAAGGTTGCCAGGGTATGGCCGTCATAGGATTTTCCGGGCAGCGCCATGGCATAGAAAATGAACCGCCCGCCTCTCGAGCACTGCAAGGCGTTCGCCTGACTAAAAACAAACGAAGTCCTTTTCGTCCTCAAGCGCCTCACTTACTCAGCGGTAGCGGCGATGCAATCCGTGTGATCCGCAACCTTCTGGGTCACCGAGAATACCGCTGCCGCAATGAAGCGCCATTTGTCATCGTCTCCCAGATAGAATGTGAAGAGCCGCGGCTTGACGCCAGGCTCGACCGTTCCGTTGTCCAGCGTCAGGACGCCTTTTGTGTCATAGCGGATAGCAATCAGGCGGCCTGATTTGACGGCCTCTAGATTGATGCGGTCAACGTTCTTCGTGATACGAGTCCTCACCGGCCCGTCCTCGGTCTTCCTTTCACCGCTAGCGTAAACATATTGATAGCCCTTAAGGACATGATCTGGAAGCTTCTCCTCGATCATCGCTTTCACAAACTTGTCGATGATACTCTTACCGAGTATAATATCCTGGAGGTCGAATGTTGTCCGAGCGTAAGACCTTTCCTGGACCTTATTACAGACGGCTGCCATAGGCGAATCGAAATCTGCGTGGCTGAACACCTGCCACTGCCTCAATTCATCATTCCACTGTAGTACAGTCAGGCGAGGCATGAACTCGCCCTTCATAACGGTGCCCGTCACAGTGTCGGTCCGATTTGGCAACGCAACCCGGTAGGAAGCTACGAGGACACCATGGGCCGGCCGGGTGAGTACGACGTCCTGAATGTTGAAGTCGTCTATGTCCGAGGGCAGGTAAGTCGTTTTTGTCAGTCCATGGCTGACGCGAGCATTCTGAATCAGCGCACGGTCGGCCACGAGTGATCTTGCAGTGATCACAGACTGATCATCGTCGGAAAGGCTTTGTGAAGTTATCTTGCCTGTCGAGGTTCCGACTTCCGAAAGCACAGCATAGACCTCCTCCGCCATACGGCGCCCGAGATCGTTCAATTCTTGTTCTGAATAGCCACTTATCTGCTCCGGAGGGGTGCCAAGCTCCTTGAACTTATCATCGGCATGCACGCATCCTAGGCCAAGAAAAATGCCCGCCAAAACGCCAGAGACGGTTGCTGTAGGTAGGAGCATAATCCTCATGTGGCTAAACCTTTCAATAACAGAACAATACTTCTTATAGACCGACATTGTTGCGGTAATCTCTCACTGTCGTCAATCGTCACCTGTAAGGAGTGACCGAATAAGAGCGCTGTTTTTCAGGGGATCAGCACTGGCTTAATAATCCTGCCAGCCGCCTGCTGTTCAAGCGCATGATTGATATCCTCAAGCCTGAACGTCGTTATGAGCTTGGTGAAGGGAAATTGCCCGGCATCATGCCTCGCAATCAATTCAGGTATGAAAGTGCGGGGATCGCTATCTCCTTCGGTGATGCCGATGATCCGAACTCCCGACGCCATGAGCCTGGTAGCGTTGGCGGCAAAGGTATCATCTCGATGCTTTGGCACGCCAACAAGGCCTAGAGTACCGCGATTTCCGAGGGCGGCAAGGCCTGCTTCAATGACGCCCGAGTCACCTGTACTGTCGAGCACAAAGTCAAAGCCAGACGGGGCGATGATATGCAACGCCCGGATGACGTTCTCAGCGGAGGGATCAATCACATGGCTGGCACCGAGCTCAAGGGCCAGTGCTCTGCGCGAGGCAAACGGCTCGGCTACGGCTATCAGGCCGCACCGTTGTATTGCCGCCGCCATGACCGCCGATAAGCCAACAGTGCCGGCCCCAAGAATTGCAATACTTGACCCTGGAGGACAGGCTAGCGATCTCATGACGCTTCCGGCGCCTGTCTGGATTCCACATGCCAATGGCCCAAGCAATTCAAGTGGAGTACGGGTCTCCCCTACGTTAACTAGCGTTTGCGACATTGCAATCGCATGGCTCGCGAATGAGGATTGACCAAAGAAGTGACTTGATAGGAGTTCGCTACCACTTCTCAAGGCAGTAGAACCATCGCTCAATCGGCGGCCAGCATAGTTGAGAGGAGAGAACCGCCTGCAATAGCTGGGCAGGCCTTTGTGGCAGCGGTCACACCCGCCGCAACTTGAAAAGCTAAGAATGACTTTGTCGCCGGGTGCAAAGCCCGTCACACAGGTACCAACCTGCTCGATGATGCCAGCCCCCTCATGTCCCAGGACAGCTGGCAGGGCAAAGGGTACGAACTGGTCACGGAACACAAGATCAGTATGACAAATCCCAACGCCTGCAATTCTGACCAGAACTTCATCAGAACGCGGTGGATCGAGCTGAACTGGCTCAATAGTAAATTGACCCCCAGCCGCCCTCGCAACGGCAGCGAACGGAACGTTATCACGAGTTGATCGGCGCATGCTTTGGATCACCATGTTTTACTCAACGCTCATCGACCTTCGATCGCAAATCGAATGGGCAGGTATTTGGGGCCGGACACAAAAGTGGATTGCGACATTTGAGGGCAGGCAGAAAGCTCTAGATTGCGGAGCCTCGGCAAAATGGCCGTCCACAACGCAACTAGTGCGGCGCGGGCGAGATGCAATCCTAGGCAGGTATGCCGCCCAACACTGAAGCTCAGATGCGGGTTCGGACGTCGGTTATGGTCAAAGGTGAAGGGACTCTCAAAAACCTTTTCGTCGTGATTCGCAGAAAGGTAGGAGAGATATAGGAGATCACCCTTCCGGATTTTGCGGCCTGCGAGGCAATAGTCCTTTGCGGCGGAACGGATGAAATGCTGGACGGGTGACGCCCACCGCAGCGTCTCCTCCACAAACAGCGGGATCTCTTCTGGTGTCTGTTTGAGGTCCGCGAGAACATCGCCGCGAACGGCAAGTTGCCACATCCCCATGGAAGCCGTGGCGGCTGTCGTATCGTGGCCAGCTGTGGACAAGAGCATGAAATATGAAATCATGGCATCATGTGACATGAGTTGACCGTCAATCCTACCGTTGGCGATAATCGAGGATAAACCAGCAACTGGAGTTCTGCGCTGCCTCTCGATCACCGGGGTGAAGTGGCGATCGAAAGCGTTGAGCACGCTGACCCAGTTTCGCGCACGGTCATGTGTGTCGTCCAACCGAGGTGAGGCTCCGTTAGGGTCTGGGTCGGAGGAACGGAGTAGTCCGCGAGTGATCCGTAGCATCTCTGCATGCTCGGAGGCTGGTACCCCAAGGAGACCCATAATGATAGTGAGTGCGAAGGGCGTTGCGATTGCACTTGCAAAGTCACATTCTGAGCGGTGAGCTTCGAGAGCCTCGGCAAATGTCTCAGCCGTTCTTTGGAGAAAGGGCATCATCTCCTGAATGCCCTCTGGCGCGAAAAATCGCGAACACACGGCGCGATGTTTATGGTGTTCTGGCTGATCCATGTGTACTAGGGATCGAAATGGGGTGGCTTTGCCTTGAGCAAGTGAACGCACCAATACGTCGGTGGCCCGATCCACTAATGTCTTTGAGCGTTGCCCGCTGCGAAAGATGTCGTCTTGCTGCGCAATCTCCCGCAGGTCGGCATGCCTAGTGACGATCCAATGAGGGTCAAAGCCTGGAACCTCGGCGACTGAGAGCGGATAATCCAATCGTAATCTGCGCAGAATATCGTGGACAGCGTCTCGGTCTTTGAAAGTCGCAGGATTGAAGAGGGGTGAAACGAGTTCTACCGGAATTTCTGGGGAGATCATCGCGAGACCAATTGTCCAACGCCTCGATGGGAGCGCAATAACAGAATCAACTACTGGTTGTAGAGCGGCTGACACTTTGTGCCAGACGCAATGAGAGACTATTGCATATTAGCGCTGCCGCATCCAATAGATGCGGAATGCGCTGGGTCCCGCCTCGGCCAAGCAGCGTGCCGCGGTCGCGGGGATATTGAAAGCCATATTCGCTCAGGAGACCAAGGAGGAGGCTGAAACGCAGTGGGGGATCATCATCGACCCAGTACTGCCGGCAGAACGTGCTCACCGTTTAACAGAAGCGAAGGCGTTAGCTGCTGCCGTCTTTACGTTGTCGATTCGCAGGACCACCGGATCCCGCCACGCCGCTGCAGTCGCGAAAGGTGGGCCGAATGCAACGACAGAACGCACTTCGGCAGCGACCCGACGATTGCCTGAATCGAACCGGCAAACTCTCTGGAAAAGCGGAAATAGGTACCAACGGCTGCAACGCTTTTGATGGCGATCTAGATATGTGATAATCACTCTTATGTGAGCGCGCAGTCGTCTTTTTGAGGGAATCCATCATTGGATTCGGACAAGGATTATGTTGATGCCTCCGCCTAGTATTCTCGGTTTCGGTTTGGGCTTCGCCCTTCTAGCGCTGATCCAGGTGGAAAGCGCTGTCCGGCATCAGCGCTTCTGAGACAGATTGGATGACTTGAGGAAGGGAGGATTTCTGGCTCATCGTAGCTCGTTAGGAGAAGCGCAGATGAGACAGAAATCCGAG
>NZ_JBIIDX010000225.1:0-3465 GCF_044238155.1 Aestuariivirga sp.
AGATGCATCTGAGCCGCTGCTGCCAAAGCTGGCCGTCGCCGGCCTGGCGCAGAGTTCCGCTGCGGGCAAGGGTGACCTGCAGGTGGTCAATCGCGAGGGCAAGGGAAGCCTGCTGGTTACACCCGACGACCAGACCGCGACTGCTGCCACTCAGAACTGAGCGGGATGAGGCAGCTCAGGCCGCCTCCTCCGCCTCGCCCGGGATCATGCCAAGCGCGGCCATGTAAACGTCAAGCATTGATTGCTCTTCCGCGCGCTCTGTGGCTTCCTTTTTACGCAAGCTGATCACCTTGCGCAGGATCTTGGTGTCGAATCCATTGGCCTTGGCTTCGGCATAGACTTCCTTGATGTCACCCGCGATCGTCTTCTTTTCCTCTTCGAGCCTTTCAATGCGCTCGACGATCGACTTGAGCTGCCCACGGGCAAAACTGGTCTTGCTTCCGGCCATGATGACGCCTCCGGCGATCTAGTGCTTTTGCGATTGAGCAAACTTCGCCTGTTGTTGCTCGCTTGCAGTAGACTGGTGTTTTGCTTTCCACTCTTCGTAGGGCATGCCGTAAACCATGCCACGCACCTCATCGCGCGTTACCGATACACCCTTGGTCTTCGCCGCATCCTCGAACCAGTTGGCCAGGCAGTTGCGACAAAAGCCTGCAAGATTCATGAGATCAATGTTCTGCACGTCACTGCGGGCACGAAGATGCTCCAGCAGGCGCCGGAAGGCTGCCGCCTCCAGTTCCGTCCTCGTTGTTGCATCCATATTCATGCAGGACCACTCCCTTGGTCCGACCTGATCGGACCAGCTTCATACATAATGGGTTCAATGACCTTCGCCACTCGTTCCGCCCACTCATCCACACCTGTTTTGTCGGCAATCAGATCCTGACGCACCTCGATCAGCGCATGGGGCAAACCGGTCAGCGTTCCGTGAATGTGAAGCGTATCGCCGTCAAGCCCTCCCCGGTAGGGCTCATTGTCACCGACTACCAGATCTCCCTGCCCCATGAAGCCATGGATTATCGCATGAGCCGCTGCGGCATCACTGTCCCAGAGGACACCGACATGCCAGGGCCGCGGCCAGCCGCGCCACACCGGTGTGAAGGAGTGCAGCGACACCAGAAAGGGCAGATGGCCTGCCTTCCGAACCAGCTCGACAGCGCCGGCAATTGCTTGATGGTAGGGGGCATGGAAACGCACGATGCGGCGCTGCCGCTCCACGTCATCCACAAGGCGATTGCCGGGAACCACGTCGCCGTCCGAAATCCGCATGATGAGCGTGGGATCATCGAGCCCTCGATTGGGATCGATGAGAAGACGGGAAAAACGGGACAGCACCGCATGTGCCCCCAGCCGCCTGGCAAGTTCCAGCGTGAGGTCCCGGGCGCCGATATCATAGGCAATATGGCGGCAGAGCTGCTCGTGTGACAGACCGAGCCCAGCATAGTCCGAAGGGATGGCGTTGGAGGCATGATCACAGAGCAGCACCAGCCGGGAGCGCGCGCTGCCAGTCACTGTTTCGGGGTCTTCGGCCGGGCATATCTTTGCCATGGACTGGCCATATAGATGAGGCTAATCGGACAGTCACCCAGTTAGGCCCGGGGGAGGACGGAGGGGCGAGGCCCTGCCAAGGGTTGACGCGGCCGGGACTGGTTGGGAAGTTATGGAAGATTCGCGGTTTACATCCGGAGACGGAAAGATGCTTCGCAAACTGGCGCTGATTTCAGGTACGCTCCTGATGATGTGCATGATGTCGTTGTCCGCACATGCGGACCTCAAGCTCTGTAACAACACGCAGAGCCGGGTGGGTGTGGCGATCGGCTACAAGGACAAGGAAGGCTGGGCCACTGAAGGCTGGTGGATGGTTGCGCCCCAGAAATGCATGAACCTGCTCAAGGGCAAGCTGGCCGCCCGCTATTACTACGTCTTTGCGACGGACTATGACAAGGGCGGGTCCTGGGGCGGAAAGTCCTTCATGTGTACGCGCGAAAAAGTGTTCACGATCCGTGGAATTGAAGATTGTGAGGCACGTGGCTACAACAAGACGGGCTTCTTCGAGGTGGACACGGGCGAAGAAGAGGACTGGACCATCTCGCTCTCTGGCGACAAGACAACCCAAGGTCCGTGATGCGGAGAAACCGCAACGTAAAGATTGTCGCGACGCTTGGGCCCGCATCGTCATCGCCCGAGATGATCGAGAAACTGTTCATGGCTGGTGTTGATGTATTCCGCATCAACATGAGCCACACCCAGCATGAGCTGCTGCGCCAGCTCCACCGTGACATCCGCGCCGTTGAGGCGAAGCTCAAGCGTCCCATAGGCATCCTCGCCGACCTTCAGGGCCCAAAGATCCGCATCGGGACATTCGCCGGCAAGGAAGCGCGGATCGAAGCGGGCAACACGTTCACGTTCGACACGAGCAGCACACCTGGCGATGAGACACGAGTGCAGCTCCCTCATCCGGAGATTTTCGCCTCAGCCCGCCCGGGCGACACCCTGCTGCTCAACGACGGCAGACTTCGTGTCGAGATCACCAAGGCGGAGCCGGAGAAGATCACGACACGCGTGATCTTCGGTGGCACCTTGTCAGACCGCAAAGGCGTTAATCTACCCGATACAGTGATCCCCATACCGGCGCTGACGACGAAGGACCGCTCAGACCTCGAAGCTGCCGCGGCGGTCGGCGTCGACTGGATTGCCCTGTCCTTCGTCCAACGCGCCGATGATGTGGCCGAGGCAAGAAAGCTCATTGCTGGACGGGCAGGCATCATGGCCAAGATCGAGAAGCCCGCCGCTCTCAACGTGTTGGACGAGATTCTCGAAATTTCTGATGGCCTCATGGTGGCGCGCGGTGATCTTGGCGTCGAGCTGCCTCTGGAAACAGTACCGGCACGACAAAAGCAGATCACCAGAGCAGCACGACGGATGGGCAAGCCGGTAATCGTCGCCACCCAGATGCTGGAGTCGATGATCGTCGAGCCAGTGCCAACCCGCGCCGAGGTCTCGGATGTCGCGACGGCGGTCTATGAGGGTGCGGATGCGATCATGCTGTCGGCCGAAAGCGCCACCGGCGCCTGGCCAGACAAGGCGGTGGCGACCATGGACCGCATCGCCCAGGCCGTGGAACGTGACTCACTCTATCGCAGCATCGTGACTGCACAACGCTATGAACCGCAGCCAACGAGTGCCGATGCGATCTCAAGTGCTGCGCGCTCGATCTCCGAGACACTCAGGCTTGCGGCCATCGTCTGCTACACAGGTTCGGGCTCGACGGGGATCCGCATGTCCCGCGAGAGGCCAGACACGCCGGTGATCGCCCTGACACCCATTCCGGCCACGGCACGCAGGCTTGCGCTTGTCTGGGGATTGCACTGTGTTCTGACGGAGGATGCGCGCGACCTCGATGATATGGTCACCCGGGCAACCCGCATTGCACGCGAAGAGGGTTTTGCTGATGTCGGGCAGCGG
>NZ_JBIIDX010000226.1:0-3462 GCF_044238155.1 Aestuariivirga sp.
ACCAGTCGAGCGCACCGGATGGAATGCCCGGCTTTACCGCCAGCTTTGGCGGGGCGGCATCCTCGATTGCCTTGTCGGCGACGTAGTAGCCAGAACGCTCACGGGCAACCAGGTAGCCGTCGTCCAGAAGTCCCTGATAGGCAAGAACCACTGTATTGCGGGAGACCCCCAGGCTCTTTGCCATTTTTCGCGTTGACGGAATGGGTTCCTCGCGGGCCAACTGCCCGTCGAGGATCGCTGATACCAGCGCCTCCCGGATCTGGGTCTGCAGGCTGGCATGTTCGTTGCGGCGGATGTGGACGAGCCAGTCTCGCAATTTTGGTCCCTGTGAACACTCGGTCTGGACCTATCATAGTGCCAAGAACGTCGGTAGAGTAGTGAAGAATGAATCTATAGGCTGACAACGCATGACTGAGCCCGCCGTGAACACCCAGGCCCGCAGCTGGGATGAGGTCAAGACGACCACCTGTTACATGTGCGCGTGCCGTTGCGGAATAAGGGTGCATCTTAAGGATGGCCGGGTGACCTACATAGACGGTAACCCGAACCACCCCGTCAACAAGGGGATCATCTGCGGCAAGGGGGCTGCCGGGATCATGCAGCACTACTCGCCGGCCCGGCTGAGCAAGCCCCTGCTGCGGGTTGGCGAGAGGGGGTCGGGGGAGTTTCGTGAAATCGAATGGGAGGAGGCGCTCGCAACCGCCTCGCAATGGCTGTCAGAGGTGCGTGCCCGCGATCCACGGAAGCTGGCCTTCTTCACGGGGCGCGATCAGAGTCAGGGCCTGACAGGATGGTGGGCGGCACAATTCGGCACGCCTAATTATGCCGCGCATGGCGGTTTCTGCTCCGTCAACATGGCTGCTGCCGGACTCTATACCTTCGGCGGCTCATTCTGGGAATTCGGCGAGCCGGACTGGAAGCATACAAAGTACTTCTTGCTATTCGGCGTTGCCGAGGACCATGCGTCAAACCCGATCAAGAAGGCGCTGGGTCAGTTGAAGGCCCGCGGTGCCAAGATCGTGTCGATCAATCCAATTCGAACGGGGTATTCGGCAATTGCTGACGAGTGGATTGGCATACGACCCGGGACTGATGGGCTGTTCGTGGGCGCCCTGATCCACGAACTTGTTGGCGCCCAACGAATTGATGGTGACTATCTGCTGCGCTACACGAATTCACCTTGGCTCATCATTGAAAATCCCGGTGGAGAGGATGACGGCCTGTTTGTAAGGAATGCACAAGGTTCTGCTCTGGTCTGGGATGGCCATTCTGGCTCACCAATGCCGGCGCTATCGCCCGATGCAGCTCCCAAACTGATGGGCCGCTACAAGCTTGCCGATGGACGGCGGGTCGTGACTGCCTTTACCCTGATCGCCGAGAGGTTTCTTGAGCCAGAGTGGTCGCCCGATGCCGTTTCTGAGCGCTGCGGCGTGCCGGCTGTCTCGATAAGGCGCATCGCAGCCGAAATTGCGCATACCGCCTTCGAAGAAGAAATCTCGCTTGATGTTCCCTGGACAGATCATCTTGGCCGATATCATGAAAAGATGGTCGGGCGGCCGGTTTCAATGCATGCGATGCGTGGTATTTCCGCTCATGCCAATGGCTTCCAGACCTGCCGGACAATTCACCTGCTGCAGATCCTGCTTGGCACGATCGATGTGCCGGGCGGCTTCCGTTACAAGCCACCCTTTCCGAAGCCGCCGCCGCCCGGCGTCAAGCCTGCGGGCAAGCCTGGGCAAGTCAAGCCCAATACGCCGCTTCCCGGACCGCCGCTTGGTTTCGTGACGGCGCCTTCGGATCTTCTAGTTGATGCGCAAGGAACGCCACAGCGCATCGACAAGGCTTACAGTTGGGAGGCGCCATTGGCGGCCCACGGCCTCATGCATATGGTTATCACCAACGCTGCAAAGAAAGATCCCTACGGCATCGATGTGCTGTTCATGTACATGGCCAACATGAGCTGGAATTCGGCCATGAACGTGCCTGATACCATCCGCTATCTCACCCAGAAGGAGCCTGACGGTTCCTATACCATTCCGAAGATCATCTACTCGGATGCCTACGCCTCGGAGATGGTGCATTATGCAGATCTTATACTGCCAGATACGACCTATCTCGAGCGCTGGGATTGCATCTCGCTTCTCGATCGACCGATCTCCGAGGCCGATGGCCCGGCTGACTCGATCAGACAGCCAGTGGCTGAGCCCGACCGCGATGTGAGGCCGTTCCAAACGGTGCTTCTGGATCTGGGTGCCCGATTAGGCCTTCCTGGCATGACGCGGAATGACGGTTCTCCGCGCTACCCTGGCGGTTATCCAGATTACATTGTCAATCACGAACGTGCGCCGGGAATCGGGCCGCTGGCCGGGTTCCGTGGTCCCAGCGGACGTGCGCAGGGGCGAGGTGCGCCCAATCCGGACCAGCTAAAGGCTTACATCGCAAATGGCTGCCACTGGTACCAGGAACTGCCTGATCACATGAAATACTATCGCCACGTGAATTGGGCTTATCTTGATTGGGCCACCTTCTTTGGCTTCATCGGAAAGCCTGATCCCGTGATCCATCAGCTTTATTGTGAGCCTTTGCAGAAGTTCAGGCTCGCCGCGAAAGGACATGGAGCTGTTCTGCCGCCTCCCGAACACCGCGAGCGCATTGCGACATACTTTGATCCCATCCCGTACTGGTATCCACCTCTCGAGGGAGAGATGCTGGAGGCACAGCACTATCCTCTCCATGCAGTGACGCAGCGGCCCATGGCGATGTATCACTCCTGGGGGTCACAGAATGCTTGGCTCCGTCAGATCCTGGGTCGAAATTGGCTTTACATGGCCCGACAGCTTGCTGCGAAACTTGGTATTGCTGACGGCGATTGGGTAGTAGTGACGTCGCACCATGGCCAGATCAAGGTTCAGGCAAAACTGATGGATGGTGTCAATCCTGAGACCGTGTGGACATGGAATGCAATTGGCAAGCGATCTGGCGCATGGAACCTTGCAGCTGGAGCTGATGAGTCCAGCAAGGGCTTTCTGCTCAATCATCTGATCTCGGAACTTCTTCCGGAACGGGGTGGAGGCTATCGCTATTCCAACAGCGACCCTGTCACCGGGCAGGCGGCCTGGTATGATCTTCGCGTTCGCGTCGAGAAGGCTGCTGATCAAGAGCCCATCAGTGAGCCACAGTTTGCAACGCTGAAGATGTTTGCGGGGGGCAAATGACTTCACTTCCTCCGCCTTCCAAGACCAAACTTGGTCTGGTCATTGATCTTGATACCTGTGTCGGCTGCCAGGCCTGTGCAACCTCGTGCAAGGAGTGGAATACGCAAGGTTACTCGGCGCCGCTGAACGACGTGAATGCCTATGAGGCGAACCCAACAGGTACCTGGCTCAATCGGGTTCACGGCTATGAGGTGACGGAGCCAGGTCAAGCTCAGTCACGCATTGTCAACTTCCCGCGTTCGTGCCT
>NZ_JBIIDX010000227.1:0-3439 GCF_044238155.1 Aestuariivirga sp.
CGGCGAAGGCGCCCATCTCAAGCCCACCCTCGCCGCCCGCAGCGAGGGCGCTGGGGCAGAGCGCGTGCAGCTGCCCGAAGCCCGGATGCTCCCAGCGCGCCGAGGTGAAGCGCGGCAGCTGGCGGCGCGCGATCTCAGCGGCGCGGGCATCGCTGACCGCGCCCTCAGCGGCGATGGCAAGGTCGGGTTGACAGCGAAAACGCGGCGCGGTTCGGCTACCGAGCGGCACTAGGCTGTAGCGGACGCAACCCTCCTGGCGGCGGGCTGCACGCACGCGGCCGGTAGCCAGCAAGTGGTCAAGATCGGCGGTGCGCGCCACTACACCTCCGAAGACAGTGCAGCGGGCCAGCGCTATGTCCGTACCAGGCGCATCGAGAATCACGGCGCTGCTGAGCAAGCCGGCACCCGCATCGGCGCTGCGGTCCTCGCCCAGGATGCTATCCGTCGCGCGGAAGCGCGCCGCGCCCTCAGGCAGCGAGATCGGGCCGAGCACGGAGCGGTATAGCGTCACCTCGTCTACCTTCGCGCCGGAGGCAGCGCTGATCCCGGTCCCAAGGCCGGCCGCGGCCGCCCCCAGCGTGGCGTAATGCAGCGCAACGCGCCCGATCCGCCCGCCGAGTGTGAGCCCGCCTTCAAACATCAGCCCGTCGAGCATAAGCGCACTGCCTGGCCCCGCCCCATTTACAGTGAGCCCCCGGCCGATGAAGGGCCGGCGCCCCGCGGGCAGCAGTTGGGCAACGAGGCGCCTACGCGCACCACCCTTGTCCATCGTCACCGGCCAGGCAGCAGCCAGGATCGCGAGCTGCGCGCCGGCAGCCAGCGCGATGGGCGGTAGGGCTTCATCGTAGCTGGCATTGTCCAGAATGCAGATGACGCCTAGCGGCTGCGCCGCCCCGTTCCAATCCTGGATGGCCTGTGCGAGTGAGCCAACGCAGGGGCCCCCATTGGCTGGGTTGGTCGTGTGTTCCTCAGTACGCCGCGTCACCACCCGGATCCAAGGCTCTCCCGGCGGCACGGCGAAGGGCGCAAACCAGTCGGCGAAGCTCGCGCGGCGATCCCAAGGGCCAGCCCCGACCTGCCCCGCCGCGCCCTGTGCCAACGCTACCTCCACCGGGCGCGCCGCATCACTGGCATGTAGGCTCAGGCGACCGAGTTCAGGGTCGAGCAGTACCTCACCAGCTACAGCTGGGCTGCGCCAGCCGCCGCCCGACCGGTCCCCCAGATGCGCGATGCGGACGCGCTCCGGCGGAAGGGTGGCGCCTCCCAAGCGGATGCGCACCACAGGCTGAGCGCCGAAGTAACCCTCTGCTGTCGCCTTGCCTGCCCGGCGCGCCTGCAGTTCTCGCCATAGCGGTAGGCGGCGTAACGGCGCAGGCAGGTCCCGCTCCTCGGCGAGATGCGCGATAACGGGTTCGCCACGCGGCCGATTGAACAGCGGCAGGTCCACGCCTGCCGGATGCAGGCGCAGCCGTCCGGGGGTGACCGCGCGTGGTACCACGCCGCCCATCACGCCGACGCCCTCGGGGAAGGCGAAACCGATCGGTGCGGCCAGCAGCCGCCACAGGAAAACGCCGACATTTGGGATCGCGTGGCGCCCTTCTCCGGTTTTGATCGGGCGTATTTCCAAATTGTGCGCGGCGCTGTCGAAGGGCGTGCCAACCTGACGCGCGGCGTCAGCGTCGCGGATATCGAGCGTCTGCAAGTTGCCCATGCGCGGATGGTTCACATGCTGCGACTGAACAAGCAGGCGCCAGAACTCCACGACGCGTGCGGGGTGGCCGGTGACGTCGCGCGCGACCTGCTCCACCGAAGCCGCGGTACCCTTCGCACGACGCGTATCCAAGGTGTTGGCCACATAGGCCCGCAGCGAAAAGCCGCCAGCCGGGTTAAGCCTTCGTGCGCCAAGCAGGTCGCCCAGATAGGGTACGACCCACTCCTCACAGGTTTCGATAAAGGCATTCTCATAGAGTGCGGCGGTATCGGCTTCCAGCCGGTCCAGCTCGGCTTCGGCGATGGCGAGCAGCGCCCGTAGCGGGTGCCCGCCCTCGGCATCCCGGGTGCGGATATGCGCGGGCAGGCGGGCGTAGAGACGGTCAGCCGGCATGGGCGGGCTCCGAGGTCAGGGCTATATGCGCGGGCGAGACCAGCAGAAGCTCGGCCGGCTGCAGCACGCCCGCAAGGTCGCTGCGCGCAGGCTCGGCGCGCAGAAGCGCCGAATGGCCTGCGCTGCCCCCGGAACGCGCTTCGACCGGGTCGAGCGCGCAGAGGTCTGCCGCGACAACGCCGGGTACCGCCTGGAGCACGGCCAGCACCTGCGCGCCGGTAACAGGGGCGGCGAAGTCCCGTGCGGCGAAGCCGAAGCCGGCTTCGAGCGCCGACTGGGCTGCGGCCCGTACCGCCGCCGCGTCGCGCGCGGGGTCGCTACGGAGCCGCGCATTGATGGCGAAAGGACGCTCGGCAAAGCCCTGGACCATCACGCGGTCCGCGCCGTCGCGGATTCCGTCTAGGGCGGCTCGAAGCGTCGCGAGCTCCGGGCTCGTCGGTAATGGTGCAAGGCCCTTGGCGAGACCGACTGTGACATGCACCACGCGTTCACCGAGATGCCAAACCAGCTCGGCGCGCGCCTTGCCGAAACCGGGCCAAGTACGCGCCGCGTCCTCATAATCCTCGAGCGAGACAATACGGCCAAGTGTCCGGACGGTTGAAGGGGCGTTGAGTCGGGCCTCCTCCATGCGTTCGGTCGCCGATGCACCCGTCGCCGCATCTGGGTTGACGACGCTGCGGATACCGAGTGGCCGGGTGCGCAGCAGCGTGAGCGCACCGTCCGGCACCTCGCCGACCGGCCCGGTACCGACGCGCCAAGTGGCGATGACGTTGAGGGAACCCGAAGGCAGCCGTGCGCCACGCAGGCCATCACCGAAGACCACGCGCGTTGTGCCGTCCTCGTCGAGCCGGAGCATGAAGTGGCGGTCTGCGGGGCTACTTTCGTAAAGGCCTGGCCGCTCTTCCCAGGCGAGCCCATCCACGTGGATGGCGAGCGTACTGCGCCGGCCTGGTGGCGTTTTGTCCTTTAGGAAGGTGAGCGGCAGGCGGGGTAGAGCAAAGGCTTGGTTGGCGACACGTGCATCGCCGCTGCCAAGCGGTTGGCTCACTGTCTCGCCGTGGCTAGCGCGCGCGATATTGGCATTCACGGCAAGGCCCGGGCGGCGGAATGACTGCGCGAGGCCGGAGGCGAAGCTGAGCCGCGTGAAGCCGCCGATATGGCGTACGTCGGACAGGATGGCGATCTCATCGGCGCGCACACCTGGCGCATCTGCTCGCTCGCCGGAAAGCGCCACGGCCGCGCCCGGCAGCAGTTCCAGCACCAGGCGCGCCAGCGTCAGGTCATGCTCGCCCTTGGCCACGTCCTCGGCGATGGGCAGCCCGGCCAGAGGGAGGC
>NZ_JBIIDX010000111.1:0-11903 GCF_044238155.1 Aestuariivirga sp.
GCAGCCGCTGCAGATGGGCGCCAGCATCGTTCGCGTTTCAACCATCGGCGATATCCGCTTCAAGCGGGGGGCCACGGGTGAGTTGTGCCTTGTTTCGGTTCATCACGAGATCAGCGGTGAACATGGCTTGGCCGTACGCGAGCGGCAGGATCTGGTGTTTCGGGAAGCCTCAGCGGGCTTGGGGGTAAAGATCGGCCCCGAACAGCCAATCATCGCCGATTGGAAGGTTGATGCGTCGCCGGTTCTGCTGTTCCGGTTTTCCGCCATGACATTCAATGGCCATCGTATCCACTTTGATTTTGACCATGCGCGTGCGGAAGGCTACCCCGGCCTTCTGGTGCATGGCCCCATGCAGGCTGTGCTGATGCTGAACCTGCTCGCCATCCGCCACCGCGCGGTTCCGAGGCAGTTTGCATACCGCTGCCTTGCGCCTCTGCCCAGCGGCCATGAGTTTGGTGTCGCCAGCGATGAGTCGGGCAGCGTGGCACGCATCCTGCGTCATGACGGTGTCGTCACGGCCGAGGGCGAGGCGTCAGGTGATCACGCTGGGTGACGCGCGGCCGGTGTGGCCCTCGATGTCTGCAAGTGCATGGGAGAGTGAGATGAGGCGTGACAGAACCTGCTGGGTATCCAGGGCGTGGCGGTGGGTGTCCGGCTCATAGCATTCAAGATAGACCCGCAGGGTTGCCCCCTCCGTCCCGGTGCCGGACAGGCGATAGATGATGCGGGCGTCATCGCCAAACAGCAGTCTTATGCCCTGTGACTCGCTTCGGCTGCCATCCACGGGATCATCATAGGCAAAGTCATCAGCCTGCGTGATGCCGTGGTTTCCCATGAGCGCGGGAAGCTTGTCGCGCAAGGAGTCCATCAGCTGCTCGGCGGCTTCTGCGTTGACCGACTCGTAATCGTGGCGCGAATAGAAGTTGCGACCGAACTCACGCCAATGCGCCTGGACGATCTCTGCCACGCTCTTCCGCCTGACGGCCAGTATGTTGAGCCACATGAGCACCGCCCACAGCCCATCCTTCTCTCTGACATGCGAAGAGCTTGTGCCGAAGCTCTCTTCGCCGCACAGGCTGATCAGCCCGGCATCCAGCAGGTTGCCGAAGAACTTCCATCCGGTTGGGGTTTCAAAGCTGGGAATGCCAAGCCTGCCAGCCACGCGGTCGGCGGCGGTGCTGGTGGGCATGGAGCGTGCGATGCCAGCCAGGCCCTTTGCGTATCCGGGTGTCAGCTGGGCGTTGGCGGCCAGAATGGCAAGTGAATCGGATGGGGTGACGTAGATGCCACGGCCGAGAATCAGATTGCGATCGCCATCGCCATCAGACGCGGCGCCAAAATCAGCCTCGCCGCGCGTCAGCACGCGATCGGCCAGCGTTTTTGCATGCACGAGATTGGGATCGGGGTGGTGACCACCAAAGTCAGCAAGAGGCGTGCCATTCATCACTGTTCCTGGCGGGAAACCAAGCATGTCCTCGAGGATATGATGCGCATAGGGCCCCGTTATGGCGCTCATGGCGTCGAACGACATGGTGAAGCCGGAACGGATGAGGCTGCGCATCGCGTCAAAATCGAACAGTGATTGCATCAACTCGGCATAGTCCCTGACCGGGTCCACAACAGAAACCCTCATGCCACCACAGCTGTGTTCACCAAGCCGTTGCAGGTCGACGGGTTGTGACTCTGCGATGCGGTAGGAGGTGATCATGCCGGTTCGCCGGAACACGGCATCCGTCAGCTTCTCGGGTGCCGGTCCGCCATTGGCGATATTGAACTTGATGCCAAAGTCGCCATCGGGGCCACCGGGATTGTGGCTCGCGGACAGGATGATGCCGCCAAAGGCCCGGTACTTTCGAATAAGATGTGACGCCGCCGGTGTTGAGAGCAGCCCGTTTTGGCCGACCAGCACGCGGCCGACGCCATTGGCAGCGGCCATGCGGATTGCCGTCTGGACGACCTCCGCGTTGAAGTAGCGGCCGTCCCCGCCAATCACCAGAGCGCCGCCCCCATGGCCCTCGAGCGAGTCGAAAATCGACTGCAGGAAGGTCTCGACATAATCGGGCTGCTGGAACACATGCACCTTCTTTCGCAGGCCTGAGGTGCCGGGCTTCTGTCCGGCATGAGGCTTGGTGGTGATGGTTCGGATCATGTCCGTCTCCGCAGCTGCAGGTCAGGAGTTGCTGATCGACATGACGGCAACGCCGCCGACGATCAGCGTCAGCCCAAACCACTGCCCAGCCGACACCTTTTCCTTCAGGAAGATCATTGCAAGAATGACGGCGATAGCGCCATAGGCTGAGATTCCTATTCCAGCAAACTCCTTGCCAGGCAGGTGGCCTGATGCGTTGACCGCGATGACGCCGAGCACGTCGAGGCCGCCCATCACGAAAATGCCGATCCACTGCCGGCGGGTGAGTGGCTCATGCTTGGCTTCGGCGAGCAGGAAGGGAAAGATGGTGATGAGGGCGGTTGCGCGCGACAGCCATGTGGCCTCAATTTCGCCCACCGCCACTGCGGCTTGCTGGCCGAGCACGATCGAGGTGGAGTATCCCAGCACTGCAATCATCGAAAACAGCAGGAGCGTGGGCATCTTGCCCGGCTCGACCGCATTGATGCCGCCGTCTTCCGTTCCTGAGCGGGCCACGATGACCGCGCCGACCAGCGTTGCCAGAACACAGGCCCATTGCACGGGTGTAGGCTCAAGCCCATTGACCACACCCCACAGCACGGCAAGGACCGGATAACCCGCGGTGAGCGGCCCGACGAGCGAGATCGGTCCAAGGCTGAACGCCTTGAACAGCCCGCCGACACCAAAGCCGTAGGCCAGTCCCAGCAGCAGGCCGGAGATCAACCCCTCGCGCGAGGCCTGCCAGATCTTGCCGTCGTATATCACATAGACGGAGAGCAGGAGACCACCCGATATGATGACAAGCGCTGCCATGCGGAAGGCGCCCACACGGGCCGACATGCCCCGCGCGATCAGATCGTGGATGGACCAGCACAGCGCTGCAAAGACGCCAAACATCACAGCAAGCATTACGGCGCACACCCCTTGTTCGAACCCCACGTCCGATGTTCCCATAACAGCATGGCCCCGAGGCCGACGGAACCCAAAAATGCGTCGTTTTGGTAGGCCATGGCGGCGTACAACTGGCGGTGCATCAGCGGCAGCCCTGCGGTATAGTGCTGCAAATCACCTGGTCTGGGGCTCCGCGCATGTTTCTGTCCGTCTTCGACGTCTTCAAGATCGGCATTGGCCCATCGAGCTCGCACACAGTGGGTCCGATGGTGGCGGCTGCGCGCTTTATCGCGACAGCGGGCAAGGCCTCGCTCCCTGGTACTGGCCGGTTGACGGTGACCCTGCATGGCTCGCTCGCCTTCACCGGCAAGGGCCATGGCACCGACCGCGCGGTGATTCTCGGGCTTGCCGGCGAGAAGCCACAGAGCATGGACCCGGACCGGGTCGATGACGTATTGCGCCAGATGGCTGAACGCGGCAGCATCGCCGTGACGCCTGACTATGCGGTTGCCTTCAATCCGGCGCGTGACGTGATTTTCGATTTCGGCCCGGCACTGAAAGGCCATGCCAACGGCATGGTGTTCCGCATCCTTGATGACGACAGCAACACGCTGCTGTCGGAAACCTATTTCTCGATCGGCGGTGGCTTCGTGCAGACGGAGCAAGAGCGCGCCCAGTCCCTTGCCGCGGAAAAGACCGAGAAACCCTCCGTCGATGTGCCTTATCCGTTTCGAACGGCTGCCGAGATGCTGGAGATGGGCAAGCGCTCCGGCCTTACTATCGCCGCCATGAAGCGGGCCAATGAGCTGGCTGGGCAGACAGCCGAGCAGCTTGACGCCAACCTCGATTGTATCTGGCATGCCATGCGCGACTGCATGAACCGTGGCCTCACCATCACGGGGACCCTGCCAGGTGGGCTCAAGATCAAGCGGCGGGCCGCGGAAATTCACAACAAGCTCAAGGAAGAGCAGGGCAACAACGCCATCCAGCCCCACAGGGTGATGGACTGGCTTTCGGTCTATGCCATGGCGGTCAATGAGGAGAACGCCGCAGGTGGCCGGGTGGTGACTGCACCCACCAATGGTGCGGCTGGCGTCATTCCCGCCACCATCCGCTATTACCTTGATCATTGCCTTGGCGCCGACCATGCCGGCATCCGCACCTTTCTGCTGGCTGCCGCAGCGATCGGCGGGCTGATCAAGCACAATGCCTCGATTTCCGGCGCTGAGGTGGGCTGCCAGGGCGAGGTGGGCTCGGCCTCCGCCATGGCGGCCGCTGGCCTCTGTGCGGCGCTCGGCGGCAGCAACGAACAGGTGGAAAACGCCGCCGAAATAGCGCTGGAACATCATCTCGGCATGACCTGCGATCCGGTGGGCGGGCTCGTGCAGGTCCCCTGCATCGAGCGCAACGCTTTCGGCGCGGTGAAGGCCGTCACCGCCGCTTCGCTGGCGCTCCGCGGCGATGGCACCCATTTCGTGCCGCTCGATACCTGCGTCGAAACCATGCGCCAGACCGGCCTCGACATGAGCGAGCGCTACAAGGAAACCTCCACCGGCGGCCTTGCGGTGAATGTCGTGGAGTGCTGAATTCAGGCTCATGCCGGTTTTCAGCCCCCCGCTCCGCGAGCATCTGTTCTGCCTCTACGAGCTTCTTGATTTCGAGAGCCACAGCCGCCTTCCCGGCTTCGAGGGCCTGTCGCGCGATGTGGTGGCGGCGGTGCTCGATCAATCGGCGCGCTTCTGCGCCGATGTGGTGGCGCCGCTCAACCGCAACGCCGATGAAGAAGGCGTTCATTTCGCGTCCGGCACGGTGACCACGCCCAAAGGCTTCCGCGAGGCCTATGCGGCGCTCGTTGCCGGCGGCTGGCCGGCGCTCACCGCCGCGCCGGAACACGGCGGCCAGGGCATGCCGCATATGGTGAACCTGCTGTTCGAGGAAATGCTCAACGGCGCCTGCCTGTCCTTCGGCCTGTTCCCGGGCCTTACCCGCGGCGCCTATGTGCTGCTGAACCAGCACGGCAGCGCCGCGCAGAAGGCGCGCTATGCGGCAAAGCTCGCCAGCGGTGAATGGGCGGGCTCCATGTGCCTTACCGAAGCGCATTGCGGCACCGATCTAGGGCTGATGAAAACCCTGGCCAGCCCAAAACAAGACGGCAGCCATGTGCTCACCGGAACCAAGATCTTCATTTCGGCGGGCGAGCATGACCTGACGCCGAACATCATCTATTTCGTGCTGGCCAGGCTCCCCGATGCGCCGAAGGGCAGCAGGGGCATCAGCCTGTTCCTGGTGCCCAAGGTGTTGGTGGGCGATGACGGCACGCTGGGTCATCGCAATGCGGTGTCCTGCGGCGTGGTCGAGCACAAGATGGGCATTCACGGCTGCCCTACCTGCGTGATGAATTTCGATGGTGCCACCGGCTGGCTGGTGGGCGAGCCGCACCAGGGCCTCAAGGCGATGTTTGCAATGATGAATGCCGAGCGCATCGCGGTGGGCATCCACGGGCTTGCCATCGCGGAAGCGTCCTATCGCAATGCCGTGGCCTATGCGCGCGAGCGCCTGCAGGGCCGGGCGCCGTCCGGCCCGCGCGCGCCGGAGAAGCCGGCTGACCCGATCATCGTGCACCCCGATGTGCGCCGCATGCTGATGACCCAGAAGGCGCTCACCGAAGGCTGCCGCATGCTGGCGCTGTGGGCGGCGCAGGCGCTGGATGTGTCAGAGCGCCACCCGGACCCCGCCACGCGCGCCGCTGCCGACGCGCTGGTGGCCATGCTGACGCCCGTTGTGAAGGCCTTCCTCACCGATTGCGGGACGGACGCCGCCAATCTCGGCGTGCAGGTGCTGGGTGGCCATGGCTTCATCCGCGGCAATGGCCAGGAACAATATGTGCGCGATGTGCGCATCACCCAAATCTATGAGGGAACCAACGGCATCCAGGCCGCTGATCTCCTCGGCCGCAAAGTGCTGCATCTTGGCCTGTTCGAGAGCTTTGCCGCGCCGGTGCGCGCCTTCCTGTCAGGCGAGATGGCGCCTGAGTTCGCCGCACCTCTTTCCGCCGCCTTCCGCCAGCTTGAGGAGACGACCGCGCTGCTGCGCGCCCGCGCCGCTGCAGATCCGGATGAAGCCGGGGCGGCGGCGGTTGACTACATGCGGCTGTTCGCCCTGGCGGCGCTGGCCTATCTCTGGGCGCGCGCCGCGAAGCTGGCGTTGCCCAAAAGCAACGAGGATTTCTACCGCGCCAAGCTCGATACGGCGCGCTTCTTCATGGCCCGCATCCTGCCTGAAACGCAGTCATTGCAGGCGAAGATCGCCGCCGGCGCAGCACCTGTGATGGCGCTGGACGAGGCGATGTTTTAGCCGAGCTTCCGCAGATAGGCCGCGAGGCCCGCCGTTGAGGAATCGAGGCCTTTGGCGCTGGCCTTTCCTTCCACCACCGGCTGCAGGGCGGTGGCGAGTTCCTTGCCGAGCTCCACGCCCCATTGGTCGAAGGCGTTGATGTTCCAGATGGCGGCCTCGACGAAGACGCGGTGCTCATAAAGCGCAATCAGGCGGCCCAGCGTTGCGGGGTCGAGCTTGCGATAGGCCAGCGTCAGCGACGGGCGGTTGCCGGGAAATTCGCGGTGGGAGCTGAGCGCGCGGGCATCCGCCTTGCTCCTGCCCATGGCGAGAAGCTGGGCCTCCGCCTCCTCGCGGGTACGGCCGCGCATCAGCGCCTGTGACTGCGCCAGGCAATTGGCTACTAGCAGTGCATGGTGCTCTGACATGCCATTTTCATGCGGCTCCGCGGCGATGAGAAACTCCACGGGAATGACGTTGGCGCCCTGGTGCAGCAGCTGGAAGAAGGCGTGCTGGCCATTGGTGCCGGGCTCGCCCCATACAATGGGGCCAGTAAGGCCCGCTACCTTGCCATCCAGCCGCACGCGCTTGCCGTTCGATTCCATGTCGAGCTGCTGGAGATAGGCCGGAAGCCGCGCCAGACGCTGGTCGTAAGGAATAACGGCGCGCGAGGCATAGCCGCAGATATTGCGGTGCCAGACGCCCAGCAGACCCATCAGCATGGGCAGGTTGCGGAGTACCGGCGCATCGCGGAAATGCCGGTCCATGGCATGGCCGCCGTCGAGAAAGCGCAGGAAATTCTCAGGTCCGATGGCGATCATCAGTGGCAGCCCGATCGCCGACCAGATCGAATAGCGCCCGCCCACCCAGTCCCAGAAGCCGAAGATGCGGTCCTCGCGGATGCCGAAGGACTTGACCTTATCGATCGCCGTGGAAATCGCCGCGAAATGGGCGCCAACCTTTTTCTCGCCCAGCTTCTCCGCAATCCAGCGCCGCGCGGTGCGGGCGTTGGTCATGGTTTCGATGGTGGTGAAGGTCTTCGATGCAATCAGGAACAGCGTGGTCTTGGGGTTGAGCTGCTTCAGTGTATCGGCGATATGCGCGCCATCGACATTGGAAACGAAATGCAGCCGCGGCCCGTCATGATAGGGGGCAAGCGCCAGCGTTGCCATGGCCGGCCCGAGGTCAGACCCGCCGATGCCGATGTTCACCACATCGGTGATGGCCGATCCGCGGATATCCTTGGCGAAGGCCGCCATTGCCGCCAGCACCGCGTTGATGTCCGGCATCACGTCGCGGCCGTTCACCATGACGGGCTTGTTGGCGCGATTGCGCAGCGCCGTATGCAGCACGGCCCGGTTTTCGGTGATGTTGATGGCGGCGCCTGAAAACATCGCATCGCGCTTTGCTTCCACATCCGCCGCCTTGGCGAGCCTTCCCAGCAGCGCCATGGTGCGTGTGTTCACTGCGCATTTCGAGAAGTCGAGCAATAGATCGTCGTTGCGCGCTGAGAAGTTCCTGAAGCGCTCTGGGTCACGCGCGAAGGCAAGGCGCATGTCACGCGGCGCACCGGACTTATGGTGGGCTTTCAGCTCCGCAAGCACCTGATCGCGTGTGCTGGCCATGACGTGTTAGCTCCGCAAGGTGCCGCCGGTCGCCTTGCTGACCGCCTGCACGATTTTAGCCGATACCGCTTCGATCTCCGGTTCGGTCAGGGTCTTGTCGCGCGGCTGCAGCGTGACTTCGATGGCCAGCGAGGTCTTGCCGCCGTCGAGCTTATAGAGGTCGAATACGGTCACATCGGAGATCAGCGCCTTGTCGGCGCTGCGTGCCGCCTTGACCAGCTTCTCGGCCTCCACGGCATCATCGACCACGAAAGCAAAATCGCGGGTGAGTGGCATCAGGTCCGAAGTCACCAGTGCGGCACGGGTGGCACTGCGCGATTTGGGAACCGGAATGGTGTTGAGCACAATCTCAAAGCCCACCAGTGGCCCCTTCACATCCATCGCTGCGAGAACCCGCGGGTGCAGTTCGCCGAAAAACCCCAGCTTGTTTTGCGGACCCATCTGGATGGTGCCGCAGCGGCCGGGGTGGAACCACTCAGGTCCGCCCGCCACCACTTGCAAGGTGGAGACAGCAGCACCCGCCGCCTCCAGCACCGCCAGCGCATCGGCCTTGGCGTCGAATGCGTCCACCGCCCGCGCGCCACCATGCACATTGCGGCCGGTGAAGGCGCCGCGCCTGATGCCGGCGGCGCGCAGGGTTTCGTCCTGCGGCCTGTCTCCCGCATAGGCATGGCCCACTTCCGCCAGCATCAGATCGGCGAAGCCGCGGTCCATGTTGCGGCCAGCGGCGGCGATCAGATTGGGCAGCAGAGAGGGCCGCATGTCGGAGAGTTCGGACGAGATCGGGTTGGCGAGCTTCAGCTCCGGCTTGCCGCCGCCGAACAGCTTGGCCTGATCTTCCGGCAGGAAGGCCCAGGTGATAGCCTCATTGAAGCCGCGCGATGCCAGCATGCGCCGGGCCGCCAGCATGCGCTTCTGCAGCGGGGTGAGCACCGGCCGGGCGATGGCGCTTGTCCGCTCCATCGGCTGCGGCGGAATATTGTCGAGGCCGTAGATGCGGCAGACTTCTTCAACGAGATCGGTCTCGCCATGAATGTCCGGCCGCCAGCTGGGAACCGTGCAGACAAGCGTATCAGCCTCCTCGCTGACGCCGAAGCCGAGCGCTGAGAGAATTTCCTTCTGCCTGGGCGCCAGAATCTCGATTCCGGCCAGCGAGGCGACCCGCGATTTGCGCAGCGGGTAATTGCGCGCCGTATCGGGAACTGCACCGGCAATCACCAGGTGAGAGGCCTCGCCGCCACAAAGGTCGAGGATCATGCGGGTGGCGATCTCCGCGCCCACGGGTGTGAAGGCCGGGTCGACACCACGCTCGAAACGGTAGCGGGCGTCCGACGTGATGCCGAGTTTGCGGCCCGTGGCAGCGGTGCGCAGCGGATCGAAATAGGCGGCCTCAAGGAACACATTCACCGTGTCATCGGTGCAGCCCGAGGCGCTGCCGCCGATGATGCCGGCAATCGCTTCCGGCCCTGCGTCATCGGCGATCACCGTCATGCTGGCGTTGAGCGTGTAACTCTTGTTGTCGAGCGCAGCCAGCGTCTCGCCGTCCTGGGCGAGCCTGGCGCGGATATTGCCGGTCACCTTGCCGGCATCGAACACATGCAGCGGCCGGCCATAGGCGAAGGTGATGTAATTGGTGATGTCGACCAGCGCCGAGATCGGCCGCAGACCGATGGCTTTGAGGCGGCGCTGCAGCCACTCGGGCGAAGGGCCGTTCCTCACATTCCTGATGTAGCGGCCCACGAACAGCGGGCAGGGCTTCGTATCGCCACCGGGGAAATCCAGCGACACTTTGATGGGCGAGTCGAAGCGCCCCTCCACTTTAGGTGCCAAGAGCGGCTTCAGCTTGCCTAGGCCCTTGGCGGCAAGATCGCGGGCGATGCCATAGATGCCCAGCGCATCGGGGCGGTTGGGCGTCACCTTCACATAGATCATCGGATCGTCGAGCCCCAATGCCGTGGCCGCCGGTGTGCCGACGGGCCAGCTCTCCGCCACTTCGATGATGCCGTTGTGCTCATCCGAAATCAGAAGCTCCCGCTCCGAGCACAGCATAGCCTGGGATTCGACGCCGCGGATGGTGGCTGGCGCGAACACGGCACCCGTCGCCGGAATGGTGACGCCGGGAAGCGCGATGATCGCCTTGATGCCGGTACGTGCATTGGGCGCGCCGCAAACAACCTGGCGGGTGCCGTCCTTCGTTTCCACCACGCATTGCCGCAGTTTGTCGGCATTCGGATGCTTCTCTGCCAGCGTGACATGCGCCACGCTGAAATCAGCGAGCAGACGGGTCTTGTCGGTCACTTCTTCGACCTCGAGGCCAACCCCGATCAGGCCTTCGCAAATCTCGTCCAGCGTAGCGGTGGTATCGAGATAATCCTTCAGCCAGGAGAGAGTGAATTTCATTGGCGTTCTTCCTTATGTCCTCTCCCGCGTGCGGGAGAGGAAGGGGACCCGTTGCGCAGCGATGGGGGAGGTGAGGGGACCTGAGTACGGGCGTTCACTGTGACAGCCCTCCCGCCAGGGTCGGCACCTGCAGCGCCTTGAATCCGTAGTGGCGCAGCCAGCGCAGGTCGGCTTCGAAGAAAGCGCGGAGATCGGGGATGCCGTATTTCAGCATGGCGATGCGGTCCAGTCCCACGCCGAAGGCCCAGCCCTGCACGCGCTCCGGGTCCATGCCGCCGGCGCGGATCACATTCGGATGCACCATGCCTGAGCCCAGGATCTCAAGCCACTTGTCGCCGGTGCCGATCTTCAATTGCCCGCCCTCGCGCGAATACTGGATGTCAACTTCCATCGACGGTTCGGTGAACGGGAAATGCGAGGCGCGGAACCGCATCTTCACATCGTCAACCTCGAAGAAAGCCTTGCAGAATTCGGCGAGAATCCATTTGAGATTGGCGAGCGTCGTGGTCTCGTCGATGACCAGCCCCTCGACCTGATTGAACATCGGCGTGTGCGTCATGTCCGAGTCGCAGCGGAAGGTGCGGCCAGGTGCTATGATGCGGATGGGCGGCTTCGAAGCCAGCATGGTGCGGATCTGCACCGGGCTCGTGTGGGTGCGCAGCAGCATGCGCGAGCCATCCGGCTTCTCGTGGAAGAAGAAGGTATCGTGCTCCTGGCGCGCGGGGTGTTCGGGCGGAATGTTCAGCGCATCGAAATTGTGAAAATCATCCTCGATGTGCGGGCCTTCGGCCACCGCGAAGCCGAGATCGCCGAAAATTTGCACCACTTCTTCCCAGACTTGCGAAACCGGATGCACGGTGCCGGATGTTTGCGGACGCGCGGGAAGCGTCACGTCGATCTTCTCGGCGGCTAGGCGCGCATCGAGTGCGATGTCCTGAAGCCTGGTCTTGCGCGCCGTGATGGCCTCGGTCACCCTGTCCTTCAGCAGGTTGAGCGCCGCACCCGCCTCGCGCCGCTCGTCCGGGCTCATGCCGCCCAGCGCCTTCATGCGCTCGGAAACCGTTCCCTTCTTGCCAAGCGCCGCGACGCGCACGGCTTCCAGCGCGGTTTCGTCCGTGGCGGCATCGATCTCGGCGAGGATCGACTGTTCAAGCGTAGCAAGGCTCATCTTCTGGTTCCCTGAAAAAGCATGACCGGGCACAGGTGTTGCGGAGAACACCATGTGGCCCGGTCAAGGCGATCGGAATTCGACGTGACGATCGGCGCGGCGGAATTTAAGCCTGCGCGGCCTTTGCCTTCTCGACGAGAGCGGCGAAGGCGGCCTGATCGTGCACGGCGAGATCGGCGAGGACCTTGCGGTCAACCTCGATCCCGGCCTTGGCCAGGCCGTGAATAAATCGGCCATAGGTGAGGCCGAGGTCGCGCGTCGCGGCGTTGATGCGCTGAATCCACAAAGCGCGGAAGTTGCGCTTCTTGGTGCGGCGGTCGCGGTAGGCATATTGCTCGGCCTTCTCGACGGCCTGCAC
>NZ_JBIIDX010000112.1:0-11873 GCF_044238155.1 Aestuariivirga sp.
GCCCGGAACCAGACATGATATCCCCTGTTCTTGGGCGTGGACGTGTCATAAATCGCAGAGGGCGCCTTCTTCCAGTTCTCCATCTGGGGAATTATCTGGGCATTTCTTCGGATTATTCCGATCCATCCGAGTGTATGGCCATCATCGCTGAGTCCGGCACCCTGCAATGTTGCCTGCTGGTAGACCGGCTGCTTGGCAAGAATGAGGTCGTGATCAAGGACCTAGGTGAGGTATTCGAAGCGCAAGGCGCGATGTCAGGCGCTGCTATTCTTGGCGACGGGCAAGCCGCCTTAATCATCGATGTGGACCACGTGGTGAGCAACGCATCGTCCTCCGCCAGGCGGAGCGCCCAGGCACACTGGCACGCAAAACCAGCCTCTCCGCTGATGGCCTGAAATGACGCTCGGAGTGATCGATGGACCGAGCTACCGGCAGATCGTCGAAATCGTATACCGGAGCAGCCGGATCAATCTTGGGAATACCCGCCAGCAGCTCGTCGTCGCGCGCTTGGCAAAACGATGCCGCGAGCTCGGCCTGGCCAATTTCGAAGCCTACTGTAATCTGTTGGCCGGCGCGGAGGGTCCAGACGAAATTGCTATGCTCGTCGATCTGATCTCGACCAACCATACTGGATTTTTTCGTGAGACGTGTCATTTCGAAAGCGTCACGTCGGTCATGCTGCCTGCCTTCTTCGCTCAGGCCGATCGCAATATGCTGACGGTGCGTTGCTGGTGTGCTGCGTCGTCGTCTGGAGAAGAGCCGTTTTCCTTAGCTATTACGCTGCAAGAATTTGCGCGCAATACGGGTGCTTTCCGCTGGCGGGTGGAGGCGACGGACATTTCGCGGCGGATGATCGCACTCGCGCGTGCGGGCATCTATCCCGAAAAAAAACTTGGCTCGCTTCCGCCCGGCTGTCTCGAGAGATACTTCCACAAAGGTATTGGCGTCTCGGCTGGCCTCAGACGAGTCCGCGACAGCCTCAAGGCAAATATTGTATTCCATGCTGCGAACCTTTTTCAGGATAAACTTCCGGTAATGGAGCTGCAGCATGTGATATTCTGCCGGAATGTCATGATCTACTTCGATCGAGCCTCTCAGCAGCAGTTGCTGAACCGCCTCGCAGCGCAACTTCTTCCAGGCGGCTACCTAGTCCTCGGATTGTCAGAGAGCCTACTCGGACTCGATCACTCGCTGCGTTCCTTGGGATTTAGCGTATACCGGAAGGAAAAGTGACATGACAAACAAGATCAGGGTTCTTGTAGTCGATGATTCCGCACTGGTACGCCGGGCGATCACTGATGTCTTACATCGCGATGAGGCCATCGAAGTCGTCGGCGTGGCGCATGATCCCATCATCGCGATGGATAAGATGCCGAAACTGCAGCCACATGTCCTGACGCTTGATATTGAGATGCCACGCATGGACGGTATCACTTTCCTTCGTCAGCTCCGTGCGGCAGGAAACCAAATTCCCGTTGTCATTGTAAGTTCTCTGTCACCGGAAGGATCCGAGCTCGCGCTCGAAGCGCTGGAACTCGGAGCATGCGAGGTGCTCGCCAAACCAAATAGCAGCATGGACATCGGCAATCTTGGGCCTCGCTTGGCTCTGGCCATCAAGGCGGCGGCGCAGAGCACCAACAGGCGCACCCGGGTACAGGTGCCCCAGCGACAGGCTGCAGTCGTAAAAGCTCCGACTTTGGCAACACAAATGTCTGACCGCCGGCTCATCGTAATTGGCGCATCGACAGGAGGTGTCGAAGCCTTGCGGTTCCTCATCCCCGCTCTACCCGCCGGGTTACCCCCGATCGTGGTCGTGCAACACATTCCTCCCGTTTTTTCGAACTCCGTTGCCCAGCGTCTCGACCTACTGTCACAGTGTGCAGTCCGTGAGGCGTGCGATGGCGAGACCCTCAAACACGACCTCTGCTTGATTGCGCCTGGCGACCATCATCTGTCTGTTACTTCACAGAGTAGTGGATATGTGACAAGACTCACCCAGACGCCGCATATCAATTACTGCCGCCCGGCGGTGGACGTGCTTTTCCGTTCCGCAGCCACGGCAGCCGGCCGAAATTGCCTCGCGGTACTTCTTACCGGCATGGGCAATGATGGGGCCGCTGGGATGCAGTGGGTGAAGAAATTGGGTGGTATCACACTGGCTGAAGACGAAGCGAGCTGTGTCGTGTTTGGGATGCCACGAGCTGCAATTCAGCTGGGAGTTGTCGACCGAGTGGCAACCCTTGAGCAGATGCCCGGCGCAATACTGCAAAGTCTTGCGCAGTTATCGGATTGAATCGATGTCGAATAAAGAAAATGCTTTTACCAGCAAAGATCTAGATGTTCTGAGCCTTGTGTCTGACAATGTCCGTGCGCTGGATCCAACAGAGCTGGATGCTGAGGCCAGCAGGCCTGTGCCGCTCTCGTCCATGCGCTTTCTTGTTGCAGATGACAGCAGCCTCATGCGCATGGCGCTCAGCCGTTCTCTGAAAAATCTCGGCTTTGAGAACATTACCACTGTGTCGAATGGAAAAGAGGCGATTGCACAGCTTCGAGGGGGATCTTTCGACCTTATCCTGCTGGACATCGAAATGCCGGAGATGACAGGGCTTGAGGTGCTTGAAGTGATGAAGGCCATGAAGATCGTGGACATTCCCGTTATTGTCATCTCCGGTGGCAGTGACTCGGAGGACGCGATTCGCTGCATCGAAATGGGCGCTGAAGACTATTTGCCAAAATCCTTCAACCCCGTGCTTCTCCGCGCACGCGTGATGAACGCACTCAACAAGAAGCAACTCCGTGACCTGGATAAAAAACGTCTCGATACAATTCGGCGGCAGCATGAGATGGTCACCAGGGAAAAGGAGTTAAGCGACAATCTTCTACTCAATATTCTCCCACGCGAGATTTCGGGCCGGCTGAAGGGAGGCGAGGAGATCATTGCTGATGCACATGACTCCGTCACCATCCTGTTCGGGGATCTCAGCGGCTTTACCGCCATGTCGCGGACAATGTCGGCAATCCGGCTAGTGACGGTCCTGAATGGCATCTTTAGTGAGTTTGATCGTATCACCCATCGCCACGGCGTGGAGAAGATAAAGACGATCGGTGACTGCTACATGGCCGCTGCGGGCCTTACTGCAGGGCATAGAGACCATGCTGGCGCGCTCGTTACTGTTGCTTTTGAAATGCTGCAGGCGGTTACAGAAGTAAATGACGCATACAATCTCGACCTAAAAATGAGAATTGGATTGAATTCGGGGAACGCGGTGGCCGGCGTCATTGGCCTTCGCAAATTCACCTATGACTTGTGGGGCGACGCCGTCAATATCGCAAGCCGAATGGAATCGACAGGAGAGGCAGGTCGTGTGCATATCTCTGCGAACACTGCCCGCTTGCTTTCACCAGCTTTTGAACTCGAGGAGCGAGGACTGGTAGAAGTGAAAGGTGCGGGGTCGATGTTGACTTACTATGTGAAGTCGTGTCCATGCCAACCCTATATTGGAATTGAAGACGCCAGACCTGAAGAAATGTAATATGTGAGCGACATAAGCGGGGGGAAGAGATATGGCTGATCGTTTGGGCATACGCGCTCATCTGAACACGATTTCCTTCGCGATCGTGTCTGGCACGCGAGAGATCAGTGAAACGCTGGCAATGGCGGCGTTCCTCTTCGCGGGAAGTCTCAGCGCAGGGTATGAACTGGCAGGAATTTTGTTCCTACTGGGTTCAGTGATCATAAGGATCGCGGTCGGATTCTTCAGCCGCCTGCCAAATGCGGTCGGTGGCCCCCAGGAAATTGGGATGGCGTTCATCGCGAGCATTCTCGTTGGCCTGCCCACGTCCATGACGACTGATGTGTCCATTGCAACGGCAATCGCGGTGTGTGGGGCAACCAGCATCCTGACTGGCGTTGTGTTCCTTCTGGTAGGTGAATTGAAGTTAGCGCATCTTGCGCGACTTCTGCCCTATCCGGTCCTTGCGGGTTTTCTGGCCGGGTCTGGATGGATCCTGTTCAGTGGCGGCTTTATCATGGTTCTTGGTCCGCTTCCTCGCCTGCTTGAAGCGGATCTGGCGTCACTGCTCGATTGGGCGCCGAGTTGGCAGGAAGTGGGAGTGATCGTTCCGGCACTTATTCTGGCCCTTGTGATCCACCTTGCTGTAATGAGATGGACACAGGCGACGCTGGTTGTGATGATCGCTGCGATCCTTTTGTTCTACGGGACTCTGGCAGGGTTTTCGATCAGCACTGAGACGGCACGGGACTGGGGTTGGCTGCCGGCAGACGCAACGGCAGCACTACCCTCCGGTCTTGGATTGAACATGGTCTCGCTCATTGACTGGTCGTTTGTCGCTTCTGCCATTCCGGTTATGCTGGCTGCGGCGGGGCTCAGCACGGTGGGTATGTTGCTGACCACCGGCGGCCTTTCGCTTTCAAGCCGCACAGACGTGAACGTCAACCGGGAACTCCGCGGCCAAGGCATTGCAAATCTGATCGTGGGCGCTTTCGGTGGTCTGGCCGGCTATGTCACAGTGGGAAACACGATTCTTGCTGCCCGCTTTGGCGTGTCTCGGGTTGCAGCCGCCGTGCCAGGAGCAATCGTTCTCCTGATCGGTGTTGCCTTTGCCGGTCCGATCGTCAGTTTTCTGCCCAATTTCCTGATCGTCGGAATTATCGTCTACGCCGGTTTCGATCTGCTCCTGGAGTGGGTCTATGCCAGCAGGCGTCGGCTGCCATTCTTTGAATGGTGCATCATTCTGCTCATTCTTGTCGTGGTCATGATCGCCGGTATTCTTGATGGAATTCTCGTTGGCATAGGCCTTTCCGTGGCGATGTTTGTCTACAACTATGCCAAGCTTCCGGTCATAAGATCCGGTGGCAGCGTGCGTGACATGCGAAGCAACGTCGAACGTTCTGCGGAAAGCAACAAACTGCTGGATCAGCATGGTGAAGATGCTGTCGTCTTTGTTCTGCAGGGCTACCTTTTCTTCGCAACGGCAAAGATCATCCTCGACCGCGTGCGAAGCCATGTCGAAAAAACTGTAGAATCGCGGACGCGTTATGTGATCTTGGACTTTGCAAATGTGAGCGGCTGTGACACCGCGGCAGTAACGGCTTTTTCAAGCATTCTGAACCTCGTGTCTGGCTATGGTTTCGTGCTGATGTTTTCAGGCCTCTCGGCGCCTGTAAAGCGGCTGTTAGAGCGCTCAGAATCGATTTTCATCAACCCCGATCTCGTGAAGGAGTTCCCCGATCTCGACCATGCAATTGAGTATTGCGAAGAATGCATTATCTCCAGCAATGGCGAGAATACCAACTCCAAGCTGCAGGATGCCGTGTCTTACCTTCGGTCAGTCGTGGGTGACCAGGCGGGCATCGAGGCGATTTCGCGCCGGTTCGAAATCACGTTGCTGCAGAAGGGCGACTACCTGATCCGCCGCGGCGAGGCAGCGGATGACATTTTTGTCATTTTGAGCGGGCGCGTCAGGGTGCAGATACCACTGCCAGACGGACGTGTCATTCGTTTGCGAACAATGACCCCAGGCTCCGTCGTCGGTGATATTGCCTTCTATACCTATCAGCGCCGGACGGCCGACGTGATCCTCGAGGAAGACTCCACGATCATGCGCATCTCATCGGACGATTTGAAGGCGCTGGAACGTGAGAACGGCGCAATCGCGGCACAGATCCATCGTGTTTTTGCAAGGAACCTTGCCGAAAAGCTCGCACTGGCGAACAGGGCAATTCAGATGGCGCAGCGCTGAGCAAACAATTCAGGTCGACCCTGCCACTGCAGCATCGTCGGCCAGCGAACGGGCTACATACTGGTCATAGACACGAGGCAAGCCTTGAACCAGCGGAAAATGCAGCAAAAATCCGCGAAGGTAGCCTTTCCGCTCGACTTCAGTCGCAAAAGAAGCATTTGTGGACATGCGAAACGTTACGCATGTACTCGACCGACACAACGTGTCCTTCGTGGCGGTAACCCAGCAGTTCAATACGTCAACTTCAATGGGCCGACTGACGCTCAACGTGGTGCTCTCCTTTGCCCAGTTCGAGCGGGAAGTGGTCGGCGAGCGCATTCGTGACAAGATCGCCGCCTCCAAGAGGCGGGGCATGTGGATGGGAGGCCATCCGCCGCTGGGCTATGAGGTCATGCCTCAAGATCCTCAACCTGCGCTGAATATCGCGATCTTTCCGTGTCATTGCAGACCTCCTCCCGGCCCAATAGGGCTATGAAACAGGATGTCGGGCAAGATCGAAGATATCGACGAACTTGAGCCAAACTATCTGACGTTGGGTTGACAGGTGTCGCAGATGAACGCCCTGCGGCTGGCCATTTCCAGTCGGCGGATTTCAGATGCGCATGCTGGGCAATGGGACTTGTTGAAGATGTTCACCCGCTCACCGTAACGGCTGCGAGCTTTCTTCACGCCGTCGACCGTAATGATAGAATTGGCCTTCACACCAATCCTGAGAAGATGCACGGCATCGGCCCAAAGCCTGTCAAACGTCTCACGGCAGATCGCGTTTCCTGGTATTTCTGGACTAACTTTTTGGCGCCACAGAATTTCACTGCGGTAAATATTTCCGATCCCGGCAATCACGGATTGATCCATCAGCAAGAGTCCAATCGGAGTTTTGCTCCTGCTGATCCGCACCCAGGCACGCTCAGGGTCGGCATCGGCACGTAACACATCAGGCCCAATGCGCGCGATCAGTGTCATCCGAGCAGGCATGTCCAGAACCTCGCAGCGATTTGGCCCGTTGATATCAACGCAATGCGTCTTGCTCATCATGCGTACACGCACCGCTCCCTTGGGTTCCGCCGCAGGGTTCCTTTGAGTTTTGAATACACCGAACAAGCCCAAGTGGATGTGAAGCGCGTCATCTCCGAAGCAGTAGAGCAAATGTTTGCCGTAGGCTTCAACGCCGGTGCAAGTTCTTCCATCAAGTTTGCCCGCACCTTCCAGAAAGCGCCCCTGCGGCGAGGACACATCAAGGCGGTGTCCAACCAGCATAGGCCGCTGATCAATCGCGGCGCGATGTAGTGTGTGTCCCTCAGGCATTGACTGGACTCCCAAGCAGGCGTCAGGCCACAGAAATCAGCAAATCCTCAAATCGGCAGCAAACGCCAAGTTGCGGCGGCATACAAGAGCATATTCACTTAGGGTAACGTTCTCGATCTTCTTGCAAGGTGTTGCCGACGTCTGCATCCAGACTGAGCCACTCACATGTCTGAATCACCTGCTCTCATGATGGCTGCCGCAAGTGACTCATCTTGGCAGATTCGCCACAGTCAATGTAGATGACACTGAATCTACACTCTGATGGAATTTTGAATGGTTTTACGATTCGCAACAAGAGAACCTTTGAACTATAGCCCCTGAACCAGCTATCACCTCGACGGCACGAAATCAGCAGCGGAACATCATGAACGAAACCATAAGATCAAATGCCGGAACAAATTCCGCCATTGAGTTGAGTTCATTTTCCAAGACGGGCGTGGCTGTGATTTTCGGCTCCGGCGGCGGTATCGGAAATGCATTGATGGACGTGCTCAAATCCAATCAGAGCTTCTCTCATCTGATGGGCTTCAATCGAAGGATAACTCCGTCAATCGATCTGATGAACGAGTCGAGTCTGGAGCGCGCTGCAAAGTCAGCAGCCGAAAAAGGCGAGCTTCGCCTGGTGATCGACGCGACCGGTTTTCTTCATGATGAAAACCAGGCGCCAGAGAAAAGCTGGCGTCAACTCAATGCTGACAAACTCGCGCGCTCTTTCGCCCTGAATGCCATCGGTCCCGCGCTGATCATGAAGCATATACTCCCGCTGTTACCTCGCTCAGGAAAAGCTGTTTTTGCAACGTTATCCGCAAGAGTTGGCAGCATCGGCGACAATCGCCTCGGCGGTTGGTACTCATATCGTGCCTCAAAAGCAGCCCTCAACCAGCTTGTGCGGACTTCTGCCGTAGAATTGGCGCGTCAATCCCCTGAAGCCATCTGTGTCGCCCTGCATCCAGGTACGGTCGCCACGTCACTTTCCGCGCCTTTTGCAGCGACTGGACTGACGGTCCACGAGCCTTCTGAAGCCGCCCGCAATCTCCTGACGGTCATTGACAGACTTACACCGGAAGCCACCGGAGGCTTCTTTGACTGGCGTGGAGCGCCCGTGCCCTGGTAGCACCTCGGCTTGTCCGCGAGTTTCAATTTTTGGTTGTCTCGGCACCGTGTTGTCTCGATATGTGCTTTGCACCCTGCAAGCTTCGAGGCGTGGCCAATGACCTTACGTTTTGCGCGACTTCGGCAGATCTTTCCCTAGTCGCAACCGAGGCACCGCATAGGGCACTGATGCGCGATAGTCTTCGAAACGACTCCCATAGCGGCTGACAAAACGGCACTCCTTAAGCCGTGGAGCCAACAGGCAGTAGGCCGTGTAGCAGACGGCAAGCGCCAGTTGGTCGGGTGTCCAGACAGGCACCGTCCAGAGCGTCAACGCGAAGGCAACATAGATCGGCTGACGAATCAGGCGGAACAGGCCCACGGTCGGCATGTCAGGAAAGACCGGGCGCTTGCGCGCCATCAGGGACATCCAGCCAAGTGCACCCGACTGAACCTCTGCCCCCGCATCGAAACTCGCCTTTAGCAGCAGAAGCCAGCTTGCGGCATAGGCAAATGATATCGCCCAAGACAAGAAACCTTCGGCGCGCCACCAGATGATTCCGGACGGCGTCCACAGGGCGAACAGCGCCAGGAGTTGTGCCGAAGCGATAATGGCATAAGTGGTCGTTACAAGTGTCGAGCCGTATGGACCGGGCATCAGGCGGGCGATGACCCTCCCTCCGCGTCCGGTTAGTAGCAGCGAATGGGCAAGCGGAAACTGGAGGATCAAGGCGGCATTGGCCAGCCATGCCCACGGCCATGGCACCGTACCGAAGCTCTCGCTCATTCCAAAGAACATCGCGGCCATCATGGCGAGCACGGCTGCCGCAAACAGGCTGTGGCATAGGACGCCAAGCGCCAGGGCAAGCCCGATCCGGCCCGCACCGGGCGGGGGCCGAAGGGCGCCCTCTACCAGTGTGATCAGTCTCGAAATGCGCGGATCAGTCAGCATGCTTGGTGACCGTTAATCACAGGTCGAGCTTCAATTGCGTATCGGTAGTAGATCCGCGCGCCGGGACCTTCTTGCGCGCCCTCATCGGTATGCCAGCTTTTCGACTTCCATGTTTCGCGGCGATCTCCTGCGCCACATGGCCATGACGGGCCGCGCTTCTGAGACCGTGCAATGCCTCGCGCGCAGACCGCATGGCACCTGCATTTTCCACGATCGGAGCGGGATAGGCGAGGGCAGACGCCCGTGGCCAGCTCCGCGGCTCATGGATGAACACATCTGGTACGGACGCCAGCTCCGGTAAGTGGGCGCGTATGAAGCGGCCATCAGGATCCTGGTCGAGGCCCTGCTTGATGGGATTGTAGATGCGGAGCGTGTTGATGCCGGTCGTACCCGACTGCATCTGGACCTGCGGCCAGTGAATGCCGGGCTCGTAGTCCACGAACTTCCGCGCCAGATGCAAACCGCTCTCACGCCAGGGCAGCCACAGGTGATAGCTCGCGAAGGACATCAGCATCGCGCGCATCCGGAAATTGATCCAGCCATGCAGGTCGAGTGCGCGCATGCAGGCATCAACGAAGGGATAACCCGTGCTGCCTTTGCACCACGCGGCAAACCGATGCGAGTCGGGAGGGCCCGTCCGGATACCGTCATACAGGAAGCCACCCCTGGAAACACGCTTCCAACCCGGGCGGACAGGCAATCCTCGTGGTCGGCCCAAAGGTTCGATGACCTGCAAACCTGACCCTGCGCGGAAACTCTCGGAAGTCGTGCGAGAGGAATCAAGACGTCCGGTCAACTTGCAGCAGGGTGGACAGACGATAACCCTGCCCTCGGACCAAGCTGTCGTGAGGAGCATTACCGCACGCGCGATTCAGGGAAACGCATCCGCGCAGAGAAGCTTTCTGCTGTTGCAGAAGGAACTGAACACCCCCGACGATGTTGTCTGGAAGGAGCAATTGGCGATTCTCATAGCCTACAAGAATGGATGGCGAGAAGTCTTGCGCGACTCCGCCCGCAGGCACATATCGCTACCTCCGCCCGACCCACTGCCAGAAAGCATCGAGATTGACGAGGACAATCGCGCTGCATACCTCCTGGCGCCTCATGAAGTTTCCTCGGGGGACTGTGCGCCCACCGATCCGCAAAGGAGACGGCTTGGTGCCGAGGACTATGATTGGCTGAGGCGAAACATTCCAGATACTGAAAATACATCAGCTCTCAACCCTCAGCCACTATTGAGCCCCGAGGAAACCCGCAGGCTGCCATATCACATCAGGGTAGCCCTTTGGACAGGTCTCAAGGGTATCACAGACTTGCGCGAAGGAAAATTTGTGTACGTGGCTCCACCGCGACCCATCTTTGACGACTCGTTCACCACTCCGTGTGAGCGCCAAATGCCACTGAGTGGCAGCCAGGGCTATGCGGTCGAACCCGATGATGCAGAGATACTTCTGTCACAAGGCTGGAAAGCAATCGAACCGGACGACTGAAAGGTGAATTCGGCGAAAGCAGCAAGAGAGCACATCGGGCGCTCGACTGAAATTGAGGCCATGAAGTCAGCCTGACACTGCTGCCTATGAAAGTCATGCAAACCTTGCTTGCAGTAAAAGGAAACTCTTGGGATAGATGACGAGGGGCGCGCCTCCCGGTGCAAAGATTGCTGGCATTGAAACACTAGATGGCTTTTTTGATAGTTTTTCAAGCCTGCACAAAGTTGCCAGTAATCCGAACCGAACTCTTCCCACCACCAAGCTTGGCTACCATGATTTGAACAGGGATGCGATCCTTCATCGCGTCAACATGACTGATGACACCTACCTGTCTCCCTTGGGATTGCAGACCCTCCAATGCATCAATAGCCAGATCGAGGCTGGTTGCGTCCAACGAGCCAAACCCCTCATCGATAAAGAGAGTACCGGCAAGACCGCCTTTACCTCCCATCCGTGACAACGCCAATGCAAGCGCTAGAGAAACAAGAAAGCGCTCACCACCCGAGAGGCTGCGTGTCGCGCGAGCTTCGCCGCCCATTTCGACGTCTTCCACCTGCAGCGCCAACTCTGCAGCACGGCGGAGCCGGTATCTTGGATTGAGTTCCGCGAGATGACGATTAGCGCTGTCCGTCAGGACGTCAAGGGTTATGGATTGCGCATACCGAGCGAACCGATCACCGCTGCGAGAACCGACTGCAGCGTTAACCGCTGACCAGACATCCAACTCAGTTCGCGCGATGCCTATGTCGACTTCCAATGCTGCCAGCCTGTGCTTAGCTTCATTGTCATTTACTATCTTGTTTTCGATTGCCCCAAGTCTTTGCTGTCGGGCATTTGCGTCTTCGTTCAATTTGTTGATCTTGGCTCGCAGATCCTCCTCTGATGTCTGCGGAAGAATTTTCCGATGCCCTTCCAGATCAAGTCTCCTTTCCGTCGCGGCTGCATGAGCAGCTATCAATGCGTCATCAACCCTGCGCAAGCTATCACGAAGCATATGGACTTCGGTCAGGTCAGCCCCAAAAACCTCTTCGAGTGCTTCTTCCGAAACTTGCATTCCTTCAAGTGCCAGGAGCAGCTTGACTCTGGCAACGTTGGCCGCCTCTTTCGCTGATGTAATTTCAGTCTCCGCTGAAGTGTAACGGGTGGCAGCGGCTATGGCCTCGTTCTTTGCATCGGCAAATGTCTTCTGGGTTTCATCCCTCAGCGTGTCCGTCGTCAGATAATTTGAGACGTTTGGGTGCGTGATCGAAGAGAGGATCTGGCGCATCTGG
>NZ_JBIIDX010000113.1:0-11855 GCF_044238155.1 Aestuariivirga sp.
GACGACAGCCTGAAGTGGAAAGCTTTGCCTTTCACAACTCAAGTTAACTTTTGGCGCCCGTGAACCGGGCTCAGATACCCGAAAGAGGGACAGGACATGCAGATCACAACACCACGGACATCGCGTTTCACACGCGCGGCCCTCTGCGCCGTTGCGTGTCTGCTGGCGCTGGGCGCTGGCATGACCGGCAACGCCGAAGCCAGGACGGACAAACCCAATATTCTCGTGATCTGGGGCGACGATATCGGCGGCTTCAACGTCAGCGCCTATAACCGCGGCATGATGGGCTACCGCACGCCCAACATCGACTTGATTGCCGAACAGGGCGCCCTGTTCACCGACTGGTATGGCCAGCAGAGCTGCACCGCAGGCCGCGCGGCCTTCGTGACCGGCCAGTCGCCGATCCGCACCGGCCTCACCAAGGTGGGCCTGCCAGGCACGCCGGAAGGCATGAAGGTGGAAGATCCGACGATCGCCGTGCTGCTGCGCGCCGAGGGCTACGCCACCGGCCAGTTCGGCAAGAACCATCTGGGTGACCGTGACGAGATGCTGCCGACCAACCACGGCTTCGACGAGTTCTTCGGCAATCTCTATCACCTGAACGCCGAAGAAGAGCCGGAAAACCCGGACTACCCGCAGAACCCTGAATTCAAGAAGATGTTCGGGCCGCGCGGCATCATCCACTCATTCGCCAATGCGGACGGCACCCAGAAGATCGAAGACACCGGCCCGCTGACGCGCAAGCGCATGGAGACGGTCGACGACGAGGTGACCGCCGCCGCGCTCACCTTCATGGAAAACGCCCACAAGGCCGGAAAGCCGTTCTTCGTGTGGTGGAACTCCACCCGCATGCACATCTTCACTCATCTGAAGCCAGAGTCCGCGGGCAAGACCGGGCTTGGCATCTATGCCGACGGCATGGTCGAGCATGATGCCCATGTCGGCCAGCTTCTCAACAAGCTGAAGGACCTGAAGATCGAGGACAACACCATCGTGATGTATTCGACCGACAACGGCGCGGAGACCTTCACCTGGCCCGACGGCGGCACCACCATGTTCCGCGGCGAGAAGAACACGCAGTGGGAAGGCGGCTACCGCGTGCCCACATTGATCAAATGGCCAGGCGTGATCAAGCCCGGCACGGTGATCAACGACATCGCCGCGCACGAAGACATGCTGACGACATTTATGGCCGCCGCCGGCAACACCGGCGTCAAGGAGCAGCTGCTCAAGGGCGCCAGCATCGGCGGCCGCGACTACAAGGTTCACCTTGACGGCTATGATCTGGGCCCGGCGCTGAAGGGAGAAGCCGCCTGGCCGCGCCAGGACTTCATCTACTGGACCGACGACGGCAGCGTGGCGGCGCTCCGCTACAACAACTGGAAGATCACCTTCCTGGAGCAGACGGCAGAAGGTCTGAAAGTGTGGCAGGAGCCCTTCACCGTGCTCCGTGCGCCGAAGATCACCAATCTGCGGATGGATCCCTTCGAGCGGGCCGAACACGAGAACGCCATGGGCTTTCAGCGCTGGTATCTGGAGCGCATGTTCCTGATCGCTCCCGCCGGCGCCTATGTCGCCAAATGGCTGCAGAGCTTCAAGGACTTCCCGCCGCGCCAGAAGCCAGGGAGCTTCAACCTGGACCGCGTCATGGAAACCGTGATGGAGACGCAGCCAAACTAGCCGCGAGACGCATTACCCGGGCGCCGGAGCGGCTTGACAGAGCCTTCCGGCGCCCGTTTTGTTGAGCAAGGGTCATCAGGAAAGAGCCGTTGCAGAAAATCTGGCTTGGCATTGCCGTCATCATCTTGAGCGCCGCGGGCCTCATCGCGCCCATCGCCCATGCACAAGAAACAGGTTTTGCCGGCAGCGCCGCCTGCGCTGAATGCCATGCCGCGGAATCTGCCGCCTGGCAGACCTCCGATCATCACTGGGCGCTCAAGGCGCCGGACCCGCTGAGCATGCTGGGTGACTTCAACAACGCCTCCTTCACCCACAAAGGCATCACCTCACGCTTCTTCACGCGTGACGGCAAGTACTTCATCGAAACCGAAGGCGAGACGGGCAAGCCCGAGATCTTCGAAATCCGCTATGCGGTGGGCCACCGGCCCCTGCAGCAATATCTGGTGGAGACGAAGCAGGGCCGCCTGCAAACTCTCGACATTGCCTGGGACGTCAACACCCGCAAATGGTTTCACCTCTATCCGGAGCAGGATCTACCGCCCGGTGACGGGCTGCACTGGACTGGCCCCTACAAGAACTGGCAGGCGCGCTGCGCCACCTGCCACCAGACCGGTTTCGACAAGGGCTATGATTTTGCCACCCGGAGCTATCACACGCAGTGGAAGGAACTCACGGTGGGCTGCGAGGCCTGCCACGGTGCTGGCGCTGCGCATGTGTCATGGGTCCGCAAACGCGAGGGCGCCGACCCCTATCAGAGCGCGGCGCCGAAGCTCGGGCCCGGCCAGCAGGCCAATGAGCTCGATGTCTGCGGCCCCTGCCATGCGCGGCGGGAGGCCTTCTCGCAGGTTCAGCCCCCGGCTGGCGCGCCGTTTCACGACAACTACGCGCTGTCGCTGCTGACCCCCGATCTCTATTTCGCTGACGGACAGCAGAAGGAAGAAGTTTTCATTCTCGGCTCCTTCCTGCAATCCAAGATGAAGGCAAAGGGCGTGACCTGCTCCAACTGCCATGAGCCGCATGGCGGCGGCCTGGTGGCCGAGGGCAATGCGGTGTGTACGCAATGCCATAACCCGGCGGGGCGTGAAGAGTTCCCGACGCTGCGCAAGGCGGATTACGATACGCCTCTGCATCATCGCCACATGCCTGGCAGCGAGGTGGCGCAATGCGTCACTTGCCACATGCCGGAACGCAGCTACATGCTGATCGACCCGCGCCGCGATCACTTTTTCCGCAGGCCCGACCCGCTGCAGTCGCAGGCAGCCGACGCGCCGGATGTGTGCACCGCTTGCCACACCGGCAAGGATGCGAAATGGGCCGCGGAGCAGATCGCGCTCTGGCATCCGGCGGGCGACAAGACCTGGCAGGACCGCTCCGCTTTCATCGCCTTCACCCAGGGCGACCGGTCGCAACAGACGCTGGCCAGCCTGCTTGACTATGTCCGTGACATCGAGCGGCCGGGCGTCGTGCGCGCCACCGCGCTCAGCATGATGGGTGGCAGCATTGCCCTGCCCCCGGCCGATGCGGCGGCGTTGCTGAAGGATTCCGATCCCCTGGTGCGCGGCGCGGCGGTGAGCGCGTTGCGGTCACTGGAAGCTCAGGAGCGTATCGCACTGTTGCGCCCCCTGCTTGCCGACCCGGTGCGCAGCGTGAGTCAGCGCGCCGCGGTTGAACTCGCAGGGGCCGGCGTTGCCGCCCTTCCGGGCGCGGATGACAAGCTGTTCACCGACGGCCTGCGCGATTTCCTCAACGCGCGGCTTGCCAATGCCGACACGCCGGAGAGCCACATGGCGATTGCCGGACTAGCCCTCACGCGGCGGCAGTGGCAACAGGCGGAAGCGGCGTTTGCCACAGCTGCCGAGATGGACCCTCAGCTCGCCGAGGCATGGATCATGCAGGCGCGGCTGCGGTCCGCCTCGGGCAATCTGGATGGCGCGGCGGCAGCACTCGAGTCCGGCCTCAAGGCCCAGCCAAGAGATATCAGCCTGCGGCTCGAAGCGGCGGGCCTTGAGATGCAGCGCGGGCGGCCCGAAGCGGCCATCGCCGTCTACCGCCAGGCCCTCGAGATCGACGGGCAGCGCCCGGACATCTGGGTGGCGATGGGCGTTGCCGCGCTATCGACCCAGAACCTCGACCTGGCGCTGTCGGCGGCGGAAAGCGCCTCGAAGGTCGATCCGGCTTATGCCGAACCCCATCTTCTGGCGGCCATTGCGCATGTCCGGCGCGGTGAAACCGAACCCGCCCGCGCCGCGGCGCAACGCGCACGCGAGCTTGACCCCAGTCTGGAGCTGCCGCCGGAGATCGCCCGCCTGCTCAGATAGGCCTGGGATGGTGCTGGTGACGGATCAGCAGCGCTGATCCGACCGTCATCAGAGCGAGCATGGCCAGCAGCGCAATCTGCTCAGACCCCCATGCCGAAACCACCGCGAATATGGCCGGGCCCATCGCCGCGGCAGCACGGCTGACAACTGTTGCAAGGGCAAAATAGGCAGGTCCGGCGCCATCCGGAACGATTTCAGCCACGAAACCGCGAAACGCTGACATGGTTGCACCAAGACAGCAGCCGATCACGGCAACGGTAACGGACGGCACCCAGGGACCGGAACCAAAAGACAGAAGCAGCGGCACGACACACCAGGAGCCAAGAAGGATGCTCAGTGTGATGGAACGAGACCAGTTCGTCAGGAGAAAGCTCCAGAACACTGTCGACGGCACGGCGAGCAGATGCAACATCAGCAGGAGCCAGAGCAGATCAGCCAGACCCTGACCAAAGCGGTTGGCCAGAATTGGCGCCGTGAAGGTGACGATCACGGAGATGCCACAGCTGATCAACAGCATTCCTGCAAGCAGCAGGAACAACACACGATGGCGACGCCAGTTCCGCAGAATTGCCAAAGGTCCGGAAATCTTGGCCAGTGCCGACGCTGACGGGATCTGCAGGCGGGCAAATCCAACGCGCCACATCACCCACAGCGCAATCATGGAGAGCACGGTGCTGATCAGGGCGAGCAGGCCGATACTGAAGGCCAGAACCTCTGCGCTAGCGGCGCGATCGGCCACAAATGCCAGCAGGATCACAATGCCCAGCAAACCACCGAGATAGCCGAGACTCCAGCCGAAACCAGACAGTTTCTGGACGCTGCCCGGTGGCAGCAGGTCGGGCAGGAAAGATTCATACACCGTGACTGCCGCAAAGTAGAAAGATTGCGCCACCACGAAGCTCAGAACAGCGACGGCAAGCGGGAGTCCGGGAAGCAGGGCGAGGACGGCAAGAGCCACCACAAGTCCGGCCGTGAACAGGCAGAGAAGGCTGAACCGATGCACCCGGCGCGACCAGACGGCTGAACCCAATGCGGCGAGACTGCTGAAAACCACCGCAGCGGCCACCACTGCGCCCCACGCCGACGTCGGGTTGGCGAACCCATGCAGCCGTTCGGTAAAGTAGAGCGGGAAGAGAAGAACCGGCGCGACCCCGACATATACCGAACTCGCAATGTCGTAGCTGGCCCAGGCCAGCGATCGACGGTTGAGCCAGCCTGGCCCAACTCTGGCAGTTGAAATGAATTTCACTCGAAATGTGCGTGGCAAGTCATTCGAACAGATCGCCTGCCTCTATCGTCCATCCGGCAATGAAGCATCCATTAACAACCCCCCGCAGAAATCGGAAGCGGTATTGCGCACCACCATCATGCAACTTAAGATATTTGTTTCTATAGCTGCCGTGAAACCCGTCCAGCCTGAACTCCAGTGACCCGAGGAATAGACATGCCGATCATCGCCTCTCAGTGGCCGCTCGCCTTGCGCCTTCTGCTTTCGGCCACACTGGCCACGGTCATCATGGCCGCTGCCCAGCAAGCACGGGCCGAGACGCCGCCCGAAGCAATGCGGGTGGCAGAGCAGGCAGCTCCGCCCCTGACTGAGGCCGAGCTGGACATTCTGGTTGCCCGGATCGCCCTCTATCCGGATGAGCTGGTTGCGCTGATCTCGGCTGCTTCGCTCTATCCCTTGCAGATCGTCGAGGCTCAGCGCTTTCTTGATCAACGCGCAACCAACAAGGACCTGCAGCCCAAGGCCAGCTGGGATGGCAGCATCATTTCGCTTCTGAACTATCCCGAGATCGTCAAGATGATGAGTGACGATCTCAACTGGACCCAGCTCTTTGGTGAGGCGATCCTCAGTCAGCAGGATGACGTGCTGGGCGCGATCCAGCAACTGCGTGAAGAAGCGGTGGCAAAGGGCGTGATCAAGAGTGATGACAAGATCAAGGTATCCGAGGAGAGCGAGACTGGACAGCAGAACATCGTCATTCAGCCTGCCAGTTCAGAGGTGATCTATGTTCCCCAGTATGACCCAGCCATGCTGTACGAACCTGGCTATGCATATCGGCCGATCGGCTATTACCCCTATCCCTATCCCTATTACTGGAATCCAGCCGCCACTTTCTTTGCAGGCGCGGTGACTGGAGCCATCTGGGCTGCCACTGTCGACTGGAACGACGGTTTCTGGGGTGGCCCGTGGTACTGGAACAATGGCTGGGGCAGCAACAACGTCGACATCGACATTGACTGCAAGGGATGCATCATCGGCAGTGACTTCAGCGGCAAGCTCAACATCAATGATGTCGACTGGCGCAGGATTGACCGCAGCAAGATCAACTTTGACAAGTCTGCGTTCAACAAAATTCCGAAGAAGGACATCGCAGGAACGCTGAAGGCAACCGACCGGAACAAGCTGACCAACAAGGCTGGGCCCATCAAGGCTGGCCGGCCGTCAAGCCTGCCGGGAAAAGGCACGATCAATGCCGACGACATCCGCAGGAGCACGCTCGACAAGATGAAAAAGCAGCCGGTCAGGGACTTCACGCCCAGCACCAAGATGACCCAGTCCGGCAACAAACTGCAGCCACCCGACCTCAAGCCCGGCCAACTGGACCTTGATCGCCCGGTGGGAAAGCCAAAGCCCGGCCTTGCACCGGAAAACCGGCCCAGGACGCCCTCTCCCCTCGGCGAGGTCACGCGCGGGCGCGATGCCGACATCCAGTCCCTGCGCGGCAACAAGTCGATGGGCGGTGGCATGAAGCGTGATGCGATTGGCGGCAGCGGTCCGAAGAAACTTCCCAAGCACAAGATGGGCGGCAGCGGCCGTGGCCGTCACCGCTGAGCCAAACCGGCAGGAGAAACCGACATGATCAAGATGAACCGTGCCTCTTCCCTCATCATTGCGCTGGCCGTGCTCTGCCTGATGGGTGCGGGTCCGGCGCCCGCTCTGGCATCTGACACGAAACTCGCCACCTATCTCGGCGATCGTCCGTCAGTTTTCGAAACACCCGAGGCTGCTGCCGCGGCCTTCAAGGACGCGGTGGCGCGAAATGATCTGCCAGCGCTTGCCGTGCTTCTGGGCCTCGATGCGGAGAAGCTGGCAAAGGCTGACAACATCAGCGAGACGCTGCAGCAAATCCACAAAGCAACTGCCGAAGCAATCACGGTGGAAGACGCTGACGGGCAAAAGGTGTTGAACCTTGGCGAACAGCTATGGCCATTCCCCTTTCCCATCACCCAGGACCCTGATGGAAAATGGAGCTTCGACACAGTCACCGGGCTGGAAGAGATCTTGAACCGCCGCATTGGCCAGAATGAGCTGCACGCGATCGAGACAGCGCGGCTCTTTGTCGAGGCACAAATGGCCTATGCAGCCGAAGACCGCGATTCAGACGGTGTTCTGGAATTTGCCCAGAAGCTGGTGAGCCGTGAGGGTGAAATGGATGGCCTGTACTGGCCAGTTGAGCAGGGCGATGGCGATAGTCCCGCTGGTGCAATTGACCCGGCGGCCCTGGACAAGGCGAAGGCGGGAGAAGGTTATTTCGGCTACAAGTTCAGGATCCTCAAGCGCCAGGGCGACAATGTCGCCGGCGGCGCCCATGACTATGTGATCAATGGCAACATGATCGCAGGCTTTGCGCTCATCGCGTGGCCCACCAGATATGCCGAGACGGGGGTCAACAGCTTTGTCGTCAATCAGGCGGGGATCGTCTATGAAAGGGATTTCGGTCCCGACACCGAAAACATCGTGGCCAAGATCAAGACGTTCAACCCCGGTGATCTCTGGCAGGTGACCAAGGACTGAACGCAGAGACCTGAACTGGCAGATGGCCCCGCGCCGTGTGACCAATGCACAAAGTTGGCTGCCCCGGCGCGGACCCTCTCCTATCCGTCTGACTGCGCCCCGAAGCCTGGAGTTGAAATAATTTCGACGTCCGGAGGGTCGCGGCCCGGGCGCTGCCCGGGCATGCGTTAACCACTTGGTAAGCATGTTCAAATAATTAATTTCTCAAGGTTGCTTGCGCGAAGAGAGTGCATCTGAAGGTTGTCCAACCGGATAAGCTGAATGCTCTCAAGACGTTGATCTGCCTTCTTGAATGGGGACAGGTGGTGCCAGTTTCAAAGACTCATATCACGGAGCGTGCCCGCGACGCGGTCTTAAGACCTGCGGGTCCGGTTCGGTCATCCGGTACGGGCTGGCCGCCCTCTGGACCAAGCGGTGGCGCCATCCCCCGCACATCCTACCCTGCCTTGGTGCGGCCAGTGTCGGACGGCCACTCGCATGACCTGGCCAGTCATATTGCCAACAGACCGAACGCCTCGCTGGATCGGGCCTCATGACCACTGTCGCATCACACTGCACCAGAGACGAAGAACAAACGTCAACTGAGCTCAGAGAACAGCTCATCCGTGAGGAAAAATCGTGACCCCGGGAAATACAGAGCGGAAACTGCGGGAGCTCATCCTTGCAAAAGGAGGACGCGACAGGGTCATCTCCGCCAGAGATGAAGAAGACCTGTTGCGCATTGCCATTGCCGAGCTGAACCTGCCATTCAGCCGGGCCGAGGGAATCATATTTGCCGTAGCCGAAAACACCGGGATCGAAATCGAAAGCGACGTCGACCGAGCGGCAGAAGCCATGGTGGTTTCTCTCTCTGCAGGATCCGGAGCGATCTCTCAGGATCATTTTGAAATCATCGTCGACTACCTGTCTGACAAGCTGCGAGTTCCAAAACCGATTGCCCGCAATCGTGCAAAGGAACTGGTGGAATCGAAGAACGTCGTTCCTGCACGCAGCGGAATTCTGCAGACGACCTTATGGTATCGACGGATCGGACAATAGATAGCCCCACTGCCCCTTGCTTCGTGACGATGCCGGCCTCCGGTCCGCTTTGCTCTGAACCAGATGTAACCAGTATGGCAATTGCTTCTTCATGCCATTGCTGTGTTGTTTTCCAATTGTGCAACTGCCCAATCTGCACCTCATGAAGGTTTGGGTTTGCATCACGGTTGAAAACTCCGCCGCCATTCGATCAAAGCAAAAAACTCCAAGCAGTCGTCGTCACACATCGTGTCAGGCAGGCACAATCGCGGCATATCAGCCTCGATATTCGATCAGGCCGATCAGACTTTCTCGGAGCAGAAGTATTTGAGATGAAAGGGCTGACGTTGCCGGCCAGCCAGACCAGCTCCTGTCAGAGGCCCATACGTCCAGCAGAAGCTTCAATGCGGTTCAGTTTTGCCAAAATCCAAAAATTCAAACCGTCATTGGAAAGCCTGGAGTACCGATATCTTGCTCGCTGGAGCAGCCAGATGAAAGTCTGATGCGCTCTACAACCTGTTATGTGAACAACGAGCGTCCCGCCGACCAACAGAGACCTACTCCCTTGGTCGACGGGCCTAAGATGCTATATGGAGAAGTATTTCAAACCCAGACTAATCGCTGAATATCTGTTGGTATCGACTTACTTATAGTAGCCAACGCCACATCCCAGATCGCCAATACGGGTAACGAAGGACACCTTGGTTTGGAGCTTGTCGTCCATGGGCTCAGAGAACACATAGGTTACCTCCGTCACTTGCCCTTCTGGCTTTTGTACCGCGTCGAAGATTTCCAGACCATATTTCTTACCAGACGGATCTACGAGTGCTCGCTGATCAGTCCCGAAAATCCCCTTGGCATTGGGATTCGGAAAAGGAAGAATCGTGCCATCCGTCGCATTGAAGCAAAATGGATAGATGTCACCATTCAGAAATCCATCTTCACCTTTTGCAATGAGCTCAAGCGCCTTTGTCTTATCAGTCGTTATAGCCTCAATCGTTTTTTGGAGCATCGCCTTGGCATCAGCAGCAGTGCCATGCTTGGTTTGGTCAGCCAGCGCCTCACTTGCAAGTCCAGCAAGGATCGCGGCAGTCACAAGAAACGTCTTCAATTCACCCTCCACTTGTACATGGCACTGAGTCGTGCCTCAATTGCCAGCATTACGCAAAGTATACTTTACTTACAATCACCAGAATTTGACGCTCTTTACTGAACAATAAGCATGAGGATTGCCCGGCATGACGCCTGTAGAAGTCGATGACGATCTGCCGACAGACCTTGCCGCAACCTAGAGAGCGCCCACCAGCAAAGTGAACACCACATCTGAGCGGCATAGCTATTCCGACCCCCGTAGGCTTAACCCTTTACGCACCCCGAGCCAAAGCCTGGTGGTTCGGCAAAAGCCTTTTCCGAATACGGGCAACTAACTCCTGAACATGAGGAGGCTGATGAAGCAGGCCGTGAGGACCTGGCAGAATATCGATGGTATAGTTTGATCCATAAATCTCGTCGAACCTGGAATAGCCGTCCTCGAACCGGTTTGTTGGATTGAGAAAGCTATCTTGTGAATAATAAAAAGCCAGATCGCCATCATAACTCGGAAATCTTGCTTGCTCGATGAGCAGTAGAAGGTCAGGCTTGAAGGGATGGCTGAGTTTACGCGCAATGGCCAGCGCAATTGTCGCACCTTGGCAGAAACCACCGAGAAGTATTTTTCCCCTAGGACGCAACGACTGAATTTCTTCGCAATAGTGGCTGCTCAATGACTCAATGTTTGCAGGCGTATAGGACATGACAAGATGGCCCGACCGCATGCCATGAACGCGAAACTCCTCTCCAAGGTGCCGCGAGAGCATGACCATTTCTTCCTCGTACTGGACGCAGATGAAGAAATCGATCGGAGCATCTTCCTGACCCAGTGATCGAATGAGACTCTGCCCGGTTGACCTTTGGCCTTCCCACGTGTTGGTCAGGTAGTTCAATTTCCTATAGATATTCGATGCGTAGAACCCTTGTGCGCCTTCCTGTTCATGGCCAGCTTCACGCTCCCATACCATCTCGCTAAGAATGACGGCCAGATTAGCGACCGTTGATATCTTGCCGAGCTGGTCTGGGGAGATTGGAAATCCGACTCTGCTCTCGATTTCTGCGATCATCTCAAGCATCTTGAGCGAGTCGCCCCCAAGGTCATCAAAGCTGTCATAGACTCCAATTGGCTCCTGGCCAATGAACAGCTTCTTCCATATTGCAGCAACAAGTCGCTCGGCATTTGATCGCGGAGGCTCGTACTTCGGGCGAACAGACCTGATGGAGTGAAATGCTGCCAGCTGGGCGTGTCTGTCTTTCTTTCCACTTGCCGTGGTCTTGATTTCATCAACAATATGAATCTGCTGCGGCAAGAGTCCTGCAGGCAGCCATCTTGCCAACTCCGCACGCAGAAGATCTTCTGAAAGCGCTGCGCCATGGTTGGCGGCAACGACAAAACAGATGATCTGCCTATCTCGTGCTGCTTCGTGGAGGCAGGCTGCGGCCTCGCGTACGCCTGGAACCGACAACAGTATGTTTTCTATTTCTTCAAGTTCAATTCGATTGCCCCGCAACTTTACCTGGCTGTCACGTCGTCCGATGAAGATAATTTCACCGTCGCGCCGCTGTCTCACCAGATCGCCAGTGCAGTAGACCCGTTCCTCAACACCTTCGAGTGAGAGGATACGGAATCTTGCTTCCGTTTCCTCGGGAGCACCGAGATAGCCCTGCGCGATTCCGACCCCGGAGAGACAGAGTTCACCAACGTCACCCGGCTGCACGGGTCTGAAATCCTCGCTGAGGATGAAGGTCGAGAGATGGGCCAGGACTTTGCCAATCGTTATCTCCGAATTAGGCTGGCAAAGCGCTGCAGTTGAATAGATCTTAGCCTCTGTCGGGCCGTAGGCATTGAAGAACTGCCTGTTATGGGCCCAGCTATTCACGAGTTCTGGCGGACAGGCCTCACCCGCTGAAATCACACAGCGCAGGTCAGGCAACTCGGACCTCGGCAT
>NZ_JBIIDX010000114.1:0-11643 GCF_044238155.1 Aestuariivirga sp.
TGGCTATACCGTATGCGCCCCAGTGTTCGCCACACGTCTCGCTTTGCCGACGCGACACTTGCATTCTGGAAGACAGCCCCCTGTCTTGATCAGCATCAGCTCCCGATTGGGCCTCTCCGCTGGAATCCGCCGGAACAGCCTGAGGGTAAGCTGAGCTTTCTGTCCGGACTTCGCACTATGACGACGGCAGGTGATGTCCATACTCAGGTTGGAATGTCGGCTGGCATTTACTTCGTGAATGTCTCCATGGTGGACGACTACTTCTATAATGCTGATGGCGAGATCCTGGTTGTGCCACAGCAGGGAATTCTCTGCTTTTTCACAGAACTTGGTCGAATCACAGTAAGGCCCGGTGAGATCTGCGTCATGCCGCGTGGCATGAAGTTCAAGGTCGAACTCGTGGAAGGCCCTGCACGAGGCTATTATTGCGAAAATTACGGTGCTAAATTCACATTGCCGGGACGTGGGCCAATTGGAGCAAACTGCCTTGCAAACCCTCGTGACTTCAAAACTCCCGTCGCTGCCTATGAAGACAAGGAGACGACTTGCCGGGTCTGGGTCAAGTGGTGTGGAAAGTTCTATATGTGCCAAATCGGGCATTCTCCGCTCGACGTCGTCGGCTGGCACGGAAACTATGCGCCATACAAATACGACCTACGTACCTTCTCACCTGTTGGCGCCCTACTCTTCGATCACCCGGATCCTTCAATCTTTACGGTCATGACCGCTCCCTCGGGTGAAGAGGGCACCGCCAATGTCGATTTCGTTATCTTTCCGGAGCGCTGGATGGTTGCCGAGCATTCATTCCGACCGCCCTGGTACCACCTTAACATCATGTCTGAATTCATGGGACTGATCTATGGGCGCTATGATGCCAAGCTGGATGGCTTCGTGCCTGGGGGTATGAGCCTCCATAATTGCATGCTCCCTCATGGGCCCGACCTTCATGCTTTCACGAAGGCGTCGACGGAAGACCTCAAGCCCCACAAACTGACCGACACGCTCGCCTTCATGTTCGAGACGCGCTATCCACAGCATCTCACTGCCTACGCGGCCTCTCTTCAGTCTCTCCAGCCTGACTACGACAAATGCTGGGATGGCCTCGACCGGAAGTTTACGGGCAGGCCATGAAGCTCGCATCCATAAAGTCTGGACGTGATGGAAGACTTCTTGTGGTGTCGCGAGACCTTAAACGGGCACTCCCAGCGACCACTGTAGCGGCGACGCTCCAGCAGGCGCTGGATAACTGGAAGGAGATCGCCCCAAGACTTGCAGATCTCGCTGAACAAGTCGAACAGGGCTCTGTTCAAACTGTCCGTTTCGATGAGTACGAGTGCCTGTCGCCATTGCCCCGCGCCTTCCAGTGGGTTGATGGGTCAGCCTTTTTGAATCACGTCGAACTTGTCCGCAAAGCCCGTAATGCCGATATGCCACCCAGCTTCTGGACTGATCCTTTGATGTACCAGGGGGGATCGGATTCATTCCTTGCACCGCACGATCCGATCCTGATCCCTGACGAAGAATTTGGGATCGACATGGAAGGCGAGGTCGCGGTGATTACTGGCGATGTTCCGATGGGGATAACGGCAGCCGATGCCCGGTCATGCATCAGGCTTGTGTTGCTGGTAAATGATGTCAGCCTCCGGAATCTTATTCCTTCTGAGCTGGCCAAGGGGTTTGGCTTCCTCCAGTCCAAGCCCTCATCTGCGTTCTCACCTGTTGCTGTGACACCAGACGAACTTGGCGAAGCGTGGGACGGTGGCCGGCTGCACCTGCCTCTCAATGTCGATCTGAACGGCAACCCTTTCGGCCGTGCCAACGCCGGCGTGGACATGACCTTCGACTTTCCAACTCTCATTGCCCATGCAGCCAGAACCCGTCCCCTTGAAGCTGGTTCCATTGTTGGCTCCGGTACGGTCTCGAACAAGGATCAGGCCGGAGGTCCCGGACGACCCGTGGATGAGGGGGGCTTGGGTTATTCCTGCATTGCCGAGCTCCGGATGATTGAAACCATCAGGTCAGGATCCCCGAGTACACCCTTTATGAAGTTTGGCGACCGTGTACGCATCGAAATGAAAGACAAAAATGGACACTCGATCTTCGGTGCAATCGAGCAGGAGATAAGAAAACATGGCTAAGAACTTTGCATCTCGTGGAGACATGAAGGACAAGAAGATCAGCTTTACCGAGATCGGAGCTGATCTCTACGCCTTTACTGCAGAAGGGGACCCCAATACCGGAGTCATCATCGGCGATGACGCCGTCATGGTGATTGACGCTCAGGCAACGCCCGTCATGGCAAAGCAGGTGGTCGAGAGGATCCGCACTGTCACCGACAAACCAATCAAGTATGTCGTTCTCTCGCATTACCACGCTGTGCGTGTCTTAGGCGCATCTGGTTACGAAGCGCAGCAGATTATCGCGTCCGCGACGTGCCGCGCAATGATTCACGAGCGTGGCCAGGAAGACTGGGACTCCGAGCTCGGTCGCTTTCCGCGCCTGTTTCAGGCTGCCGACTCGATTCCTGGGCTGACCTGGCCAACCATGACGTTTGAAAGAAAGATGACCCTGTTCATGGGCAAGCGCAGAGTCGATCTGATGCATCTTGGCCGCGCGCACACGGCAGGTGACATTGTCGCCTGGGTGCCAGATGCTGGTGTCATGTTCACCGGAGATATCGTTGAATATCATTCTGCCTGCTATTGTGGGGATGCTCATTTTTCCGATTGGTCTGGAACGCTAGATGCTATTTCAGGCTATTCTCCCCATGCGATTGCTCCTGGCCGCGGCGATGCCCTGATCGGACAGGAGACGGTTGGCAAAGCCATTGAGAGCACCCGCGACTTTGTCTTGTCTACATACAGGTCTGTTGCACGCGTGGCAGCGCGCGGCGGCTCATTGAAGGAGGCTTGGGATGCCTGCCGGGCAGCTTGTGATGGTAAATTCTCGTCCTATGCAATCTACGAACACTGTCTGCCGTTCAACGTTACCCGTGCTTATGATGAAGCGTTGGGCATAGATACACCGCGCATCTGGACTGCAGAGCGGGACCGAGACATGTGGACCAGACTGCAAGGATAGTGATGGCGTCATGGCACGTATCTTCGAGACGCCGCTTTATCCCTATGTGCGCTCCGCTGACCAGGATGCGCAAGGATCCGTAAGGCACTCTGTGATTATAGTGGGAGCAGGCCCCGTCGGGCTCACTGCAGCAATCGACATGGCCCTCAATGGTGTTGAAGTTATTGTTCTTGACGAGAACGACAAGGTTTCCTGGGGATCCCGAGCCATCTGTTTTGCAAAGCGCCAGCTTGAGATCCTTGACCGCCTTGGTTGTGGCCAGCCGATAGTTGAAAAGGGAGTGATCTGGAATCTCGGTAAGGTCTTCTTTAGGGACCGCAAGGTGTATGAATTCAATCTTCTTCCCGAGTCAGGCCATAAGCGGCCTGCTTTCATCAATATCCCGCAGTATCAGCTAGAAAAACATCTTTTGGATCGCATTTTTGACCTGCAGCAACAGGGGCGGAAGATTGAAGTGCGTGGGCGAAACAGGGTCACGCAGGTATACAATGCCGAAAATCATGTAGTCATCACAGTTGATACGCCGGACGGAAGCTATAACGTAGAAGCTGACTGGCTCATTGCATGCGACGGCGCCACCTCGCCGATCCGCTCCATGATGGATCTTGATTTTGTAGGGCGGGTATTTGAGGATAATTTTCTTATTGCCGATGTCACCATGGATGCCGATTTTCCGACAGAACGGTGGTTCTGGTTTGATCCGCCTTTCAATAAGGGGCAGTCGGCCCTCCTCCACAAGCAGCCTGACCGCGTCTGGCGAATTGATCTTCAGCTTGGATGGAACATTGACAAGGAACTTGAAAAAACGCCTGAGCGCGTGATGTCCAGACTGAAATCGATGCTTGGCGAGTCTGTGAAGCTCGAACTGGAATGGGTCTCCATTTATACCTTCCAGTGTCGGCGCATGGAAAAATTCCGACATGGCCGGGTTTTGTTTGCTGGTGATGCAGCACATCAGGTCTCTCCTTTTGGTGCGCGCGGTGCAAACTCCGGCCTCCAGGATGTCGATAATCTTGTATGGAAACTCAAGTTGGTGATAGACGGAAAGGCTCCGCAGACGCTGCTCGACAGCTATGACCTCGAGCGCATACGAGCTGCCGACGAGAATATCCTGAATTCCAGCCGCTCGACAGACTTCATCACGCCCAAATCGGAAGCCAGCCGACTGTTCAGGGATGCCATACTTGACCTTTCGGAATACTATCCATTTGCCAGGCCACTGGTGAATTCAGGTCGACTTTCCTTGCCCTGCATCTATGACCAATCTCCACTCAATGGGCCTGATCATCATCACATGCCTATTCGAACCCGGCCCGGATCTCCAGCGGCTGATGCACCTATGAAAGAAGGCTGGCTGCTGGACAGACTGGATGGCCACTTCCAGCTCCTTGCCATTGGAATCGATGTTCCAATGAGCATTGATGTTGGCGGCGTGTTGGTGCACGCCCTCATTATCACGGATGTGTCCAACGAATTGCAAGAGCGCTACCTTGGCAGTCTCGCTCAGGGCATCTACCTGATCCGGCCCGACCAGCATGTGGCCGCCCGCTGGGAGGCATTCGATGAGCAAGCCGTCAAAAAAGCCGTTCAACAGGCAATGGGAGTCATCGCGGTATGAACAAGCTCATCATAACGCCGAACATTCCAGGCCCGGATGATTTCTATGAAGAGTTGCTTAGGCTTCACGAAGGTTGCGATGCGGCCGTGAGTAATGCCATCAATGCGCGCCTCATTTTGATCCTTGCCAATCATATTGGGGATCGTCAGATTCTCCGAGAAGCGTTTGAAGCTGCGAAGCAAAAGCCAGAAAAGAAGCTTTACGACTGAGCTGACCTGATTTGAATCAGTCCGAGTCTTGCTTGGGACGCTGACTTTTCATCACCTCGCCGCATCAGTTTGCCAGATATCCACCATCGACTGCTATGCTGCATCCCGTGACGTAGCTCGAGAGATCGGATGCAAGAAAAATGACTGCTCCCACGAGATCTTCAGGTTTGCCAAATCTCGCCATTGGAATACGTGCCATCAACCGCTCGCGACGGACGGAGTCCTCCCGAGAAGAGCGTGTCATCTCGGTCTCGATCACGCCAGGTGCTATGGCATTCACCCGGATGCCATCAGCTGCAAGCTCATAGGCCAGCGCCTTCGTCAGCATCTGGGCAGCTGCCTTTGAGGTTGAATAGGCAATTGAACCAGGGGAGGCATTGAAGGCAGCAATTGATGTAATATTGATCACCGATCCCCTGTTTTTCTTCAAACCATCCATCCAGGCAAGGGTCGTGTTGCGGATTCCATCAAGGTTGACTCGCATGGCGCGTTCCCAGTGAAAGTCGCGATCGCTACTCTCGAAGGTGTGCCGCGGACGTATGCCTGCGTTATTCACGAGAATATCGAATCCAGCCTGATTAAAGCCTGTTTCTTTGGCCAGCCGAAGGCATTGTTCTGGATCAGACACATCAAGAATGGCGCTGCTGCATTCCAGACCTTGCAGTCGCATTTCTCTTACGCGTGCCTCGAGGGCTTCTTCGTCTACATCAAGAAGAACGACGTATGCACCATGTTTAGCCATGCCCAGGGCTATCGCAGCACCATTGCCATGTGCTGCGCCGGTGACCAAGGCTGTCTTGCCTGCAAGCAGTGTGGTAATGTTCATTGCATCAATTGCCGGTACATTGAACATTTCTTGTGAGCATCTGTCTGTCTAAAGCATTCGTTCCGGATCATCCGCGTACCCAGTCCAGTGTTTCGTCGAGAACTGCTGCAGTTATGTCGAGTATCTCGTCGATCTCTTCCTCATTGATGATCAGCGGAGGTGAGAAGGCCAGTATATCCCCCTGAATTGCGCGCAAGATCAGTCCCCGGTCGAATGCCCGCCGGAGAAAAAATGCTCCAACCCCCTTCTCGGGAGGAAATGGCTTGCGTTGGGCGGGGTCCTCGGCCAGTTCAATCGCACCGATGAGTCCGATCCCCCGCACCTCGCCGACAAGTGGATGGGACACAAATCGGCGCAGTCCTGCCTGAAGATGGGGGCCGACACGCCGAACATGGTCCATTATCCCATCTGCGCGGTAGATCCTCAGGGTTTCAAGGGCTACTGCAGCGGCCATCGGGTGGCCGCTGTAGGTATAGCCATGTCCAAAATATCCAACCTTGTCGCTGCCTTTCCGCAGTCCGGCGCAGATGCGTTCATTCAGATACAACGCAGAAATTGGTGCGTAGGCCGATGACAGCATCTTGGCGACAGTGATGATGTCTGGCTTCAGGTCAAAGACCTGTGTTCCAAAAGGCTCACCTAGCCGGCCGAAACCGGATATCACCTCATCGGCAATAAATAAGATGTCATTCTTCTTCAGAATTTCCTGCACGCGCGGGAAATAGTCAGGTGGCGGAATCATGACGCCGCCACCGCCGATCACGGGTTCAGCAATGAAAGCCGCAATAGTCTCCGGCCCCTCCCGTGCGATAGCTTGCTCGATTTCGTCAATGAGCCTGTCGGAGTATGATTGAGGCGTCTCTCGTGGATGTGCGTATTGATAGAAATGTGGACAGCTGACCCTGATGATCGCGCCTATTGGGAGATCAAACAGTGTCTTGCCAGCCATGATCCCTGATAACGCGGATGCTGCGGCGGTGGTCCCATGATAACCCTTGTCCCGAGCGATGAACTTCTTCTTTTCCGGTCTTCCAATCGCATTGTTGTAGTAATGAACGATCTTGTAGGCGGCATCATTTGATTCTGAGCCTGAGTTGGCAAAGAGGAGCCGCTCCATGGGCACAGGTGACCACGCCATCATCTCCTCAACAAGTTCTGTGACAATACGCGGAACACGGCCGTTGAAAGAGTGATAGTATGGTAATTCCAGCATTTGTCTGTAAGCCGCATCCGCAAGCCGCTTCTCTGAGAAGCCAAGTCCGGCGCACCAGAGGCCAGACATTCCTTCGATGAAGGATCGGCCAGACTCATCGAAAATCCGGACCCTTTCGCCCTTTGTAATTACCAAAGGTCCATCGTTTTCAACTTGTCGGATGCTTGTGTAAGGGTGAAGATGATGATCCGAATCAACCCGGCTGGCCTTGCTGCGGTTCGTCAATCCTCTACACTCCACCTAATCCGCGGGCTGCCGCTGACCCTTTGCACAGGAGCTTCCCCGATGATGATTCTGAATCTGCGGGAATTACAACCATCGGACATCACCGCATAAATCAGAACCAAAGGATATCGAGCGGCGTATGGGCCTCATAACGAAAAAAAATACACATCTTGATGTCGGAAAATGATGCCTGATCTGACGCCCTGTTTGAGATACGAGTGGGGATATGAATATCTGAATCAAATTAATCGGAAGGTCGCTGAACTTGGTTCACGCCGAGTTCCGAGTGTCAATCGTTGAGCTTGGAATCAAAATGTTCACGCTCATGCAAATGACATCTGTACTTCGAAGAAGTGGCTGTTAGGTGTGTTTAGTCCGTCCGTTGTTTTTGAAGTTTTGCAGTGCCGTTTGCTATGTCGTGATTGATTCTGTGTCGAAGGGGGCTACATGGGCTCGAGACCAAGGTTCCAGATGGTGGTGGATAACCAGTTCGTTGACTCTTTATCCGGCAGGTGGTTTGCCACCGATAATCCGTTCAGCGGGTTGCCCTGGGCGGATGTAGCCGCTGGTAGTCCAGATGATGTCGACCGTGCAGTAACTTCGGCTCATCGGGCGTTTCGCGGTCCTGACTGGGCTGAAATGACAGCGTCTGATCGGGGTGTATTGCTCAATCGCCTGGCGGATCTTGTGGCGGCCCATGCCGAAGAACTCGCAGTTGCCGAGGTTCGGGACAATGGCAAGCTGCTGGCGGAGATGCGGGGTCAGATGGCCTACATGCCCCGCTGGTACCGCTATTATGGCGGCCTGGCTGACAAGGTTGAAGGCGCCGTATTGCCCTCCGACAAGAAGAAGATGGTGAGTTTGACGCGGCTCGAACCGCTTGGGGTCGTAGCTGCTATCGTTCCATGGAACTCGCCCCTGCTGCTTGCTGCGTGGAAACTTGCACCGGCTCTTGCAGCTGGCAACACGGTGGTTGTCAAGCCATCAGAGTTCACGTCCACTTCCATTTCTGTCTTCATGCATCTTGTGGCCAAGGCCGGTTTTCCGCCTGGCGTTGTGAATGTCGTGACCGGATCCGGACCTGAGGTCGGTTCAGCCCTGGTCAACCATCCGCTGGTGCGGGCGGTGGCATTCACCGGTGGTGAGGCAGCAGGCGTGAAAATCGCAGAAAGCGCGGCGCGGCGTATCGTACCTGTTACGCTCGAGCTTGGCGGCAAGAGCGCAAACATTATCTTTCCGGACGCCGATATCACACGCGCTGTAAATGGGGTCATAAGCGGGATATTTGCCGCAAGTGGGCAAACTTGCGTTGCCGGGTCCCGCCTTCTGGTTCACAGTGCAATAGCCGAGGAGGTTGTCTCAAAGGTTGTCGAACTGGCCCGCCTTGCCCGGCTGGGCGACCCCATGCTGGCAGAAACGCAGGTTGGCCCGGTTACAACCAAGCAGCAACTCGAGAAGATACTGGCACATATCGCTGCCGCAAAGTCAGCGGGCGCACGCTGTATACTGGGCGGATCCCGTGCAAGTTCCCTGGGCTGTGGCAACGGCTGGTTTGTAGAACCTACAATCTTCACTGATGTCACCCGGCACATGCGTCTTGCCAGAGAGGAGGTTTTCGGACCGGTGCTTGCCGTCATGGAGTTTTCTGATGAACAACAGGCCATTTCGATTGCCAATGATACGGAATATGGTCTGGCGGCAGGAGTTTGGACACGTGACTTGAACCAGGCGCATCGTGTAGCCCAGGCGGTTGAAGCGGGCTCTGTATGGATCAACACCTATCGCACATCTGCGCCGATGGCACCGTTTGGGGGATACAAGCGATCCGGACTGGGTCGCGAGGGGGGAGCAGCCGCAATTCTGCAATTCCTTCAGGCAAAGTCGATCTGGATCGACTTAGGCGAGGAGGGGCCGCCGCCCTTTGTGATGAAGCTCTGAATTACGCGGCAGAAATCTCTTGGCGTTGGCTTTTCTGGCGCATAGTCTGCCCATATCCTGAAGTGCAGGTAAAGAGTGTTACATGACGCTGAAACAGCTCGAAGCACTTTATTGGTCTAGCGTCCTTGGCAGCTTTGCGTTGGCTGCCGACCGCCTGTTCATGACTCAATCAGCCCTGTCGAAGCGTATTCAGGAACTCGAAGCCGAAGTGGGTGTCCAACTCTTTGACAGATCTGGCTCGCGGGCCCGCATCACTGAGGTTGGCCAGGAGGTCTTTGCAAAGGCTGAACACATATTGAGGCTTCGGGACGAACTCTTAGTGTCGGCACGTGGACCTCGGCGCGTAAAGGGTACATGCCGGTTTGGCATAAGCGAACTGATGGCGATGCAGTGGCTCCCACAGCTCGTGTCTGAGGTCCGCACCGATTACCCGGAGGTTATAGTCGAGCCCCATGTCGCACTGACCCAGGAATTGCTTGATGACGTCGAGCGAGGTGAATCGGATTTTGCGATTTGCCCTGGCAGCTCTCAGGATCCGGAAATCGTATCTGAGCCGATTTCGCATGTCGAGCTGTACTGGGTTGGATCACCAAGCCTCTTTAGAAAAAAGGATATCGTGACGCTCGAGAGTATTCAGTCGCATCCGATCGTCTCCATGTCATCACAGGCCGGAAGCACCATGCTGCTCCAGAGCTTTGCCCAGGAGCACGGATTGAAGTTCAGGCGTATCCTCGCATCCAACAGCCCTGATGCGGTAGCGGCTGTCACGATTGCGGGCCTTGGTATTGCCCTTCTTGCAGGGCCATATGTCGAGCGCTTCATCCGCGAGGGCAAGCTATGCCGTCTTCAGGTCGAAGAGCGGCTAAGGGTTCCAAAATTGCCTTACTATGTGCATTGGCGGGCGGATAACAGTCGAATACTGGCGCGGGCGGTAAGGGATATTGCCCTTCGGCTTTGCAAAGGTGAGGGTGGTTCCATCAGTCACTGAAGTAGCAGTTCCTATTCATTTTGGGACATGCCCAGCATCAAAATTATTCGCTTTTTTTGGACTCACCTGCTCTTTAGCTGTTCGTGTGGTTCAATGGGCGTTGTCGGAAGCCACGGCGGGCGCCCGCAAACATCCGCGGCAAATGGAGGAAGTTCATGAACAGGAAGCTTACGACGACGCAGGAAACCATGCGAGCCGCGGCAATGACCCGGCGCTCGCTGCTCAAGTCTGCATCCGCCTTGGGTGCCATCGGCCTGACATCACCACTTTTCGTAAAAAACGCGCTCTCGTCCTCGGGTGAGCTTAATTTGCTGATGTGGTCAGATGAATATCCGGGAGACGTCATTCCAAACTTTGAAAAAGCGACCGGCATCAAGGTCAACCAGACCCCCTTCTCGCAGAACGAGGAACAGATCAACAAGCTCCAGGCAACTGGGGGCGAAGGCTTTGATTTGTGTTCGCCAACCCTGAACCGGGCTCCTCAATACAAGGACATTGCCGTTCTTGCACCTTTCGACATGAACAAGCTCAAGAACACGAGCAATATCCTGCCATCGATGCTCCAGGGCGCAGAAAGCTTGTGGAAATGGGAAGATGGCTTGAACTGGCTGCCCCATTGCTGGGGTTCGGAGGCGATCTCGTGGCGTACGGACCTGTGGAAAGGCGATCCCAAGGAGCTGAGCTATGGCTCACTCTGGGCCGATGATGTGAAGGGGCATACGCAGGGCCGTGGTCACTCCTTCCTGCTCGGTATCGGGCTGTGGTGGGATGCAAGCGGAAAGATGCCAACCAACAGGATGCTTGATGGGTACAAGGATGAGGAAAGCTTCAAAAAGGTATGGGATCCCATCCTCGCCTTTGCCATTGAACACAAGAGCTGGGTAAAGCAGTTCTGGGACTCAGCCGACAACACCAAGTCGGGACTGATGGAGAACGACGTGTGGATCGGCCAGACTTGGGATGGTCCTGCCTTGTCGCTCAAGAAGGAAGGCAAGCCCGTGTCCTATCAGGCACCAAAGGAGGGAGCGATTACCTGGGTGGATGGCGTAGCGCTGATCAAGGCGGCAAAGAACGTCGACCAGGCCTATGAGTTCCTGAATTATCTGCACACCCCGGAAGTGTCCGCGATGGTGGCGGAGGGCTCGGGCTACAATCCTGTCGTGACAGGCGCCGATGCACTGCTCTCGGAGGCTGCGAAGAAGAACTTCCAGGAGGCCTATCCGGGTGATTCTCTGAAGAACCTGTGGCCATGGCCCGCTGAACCGACTTGGTACACCGAAATCCGCAGTCAGTACGTGGATCAGTTCAAGGCCGCGTAATCCTCCGTGGTCTTCTTTGGGCCAGCCCGTTGATGAAGTCAGGGGCTGGCCCGTTTTTATTGGTGGCTTGCAGTAATCATCTGCTGCGCCAGGCGGATATGGCTGGTATCCAAAATCGAGGTGATCGGCATGAGCGCCGGCGTTGAGCTCGATCATGTTACGGTAAAGTTCGGACAGTTCACGGCGGTGGACGATGCGACGCTTGATATCCGGGGTGGGGAGTTCT
>NZ_JBIIDX010000009.1:0-35616 GCF_044238155.1 Aestuariivirga sp.
GTGAGGGTGCGCGACAGCGGCTCCGACATCTCGAAGCAGGCGCGTGGCGGGGCGATCTCGCTGTTGACCTTGTAGTCGACAACCCGGAAGCCATGGCTGGCGCGCAGCGCCTCATAGCTGGCGCGGATACCGGCATCCTCGGCAAGCTTGAGGCTCTCCTTGTAGGCAGTCAGCGCGGGGCGCCAGAATTCACGGGCTGCGAAGCCCTGTGCCGCAAGATTGAGTGCGGCGGCCTCCTGGCCCGGCTCATCGAGCAGGCCGTAGGCCTTGAGCGCTGCGCCGATGAGCTTGCCGGGAAGGGCATAGCCATCGGAGTCATTGAGCGGCGTCGAGGCAGCAAGCTGCTGGGCCAGCTGCAGCCACAGCGCGCCATCCTGCGGGCGACGGGTGAGGAGCTGCTCCAGTGAGGCTGCCGCAAGCCGGGCATTGCCGGCCTGCTCGGCGGCGGCGACGTCCTGATCGATCTGTGCTTCGCTGCGGGTGACCTCCGGCGCCAGTCTTGCGAGTTCGTTGTCATAGTCGCCTAGGAAATAGGTGAACTGATCAACAGGGAAGGGCTTGGCGGCCGCGGCGGCCGTGACGCCGATCCACGCCATGCCCAGCAGCAGGAGCAGCGTGGTGATGACTGACCTAAGCCGAACTGGTTGCGCCGTCATCGGAAACTCCCACCTGTGGTGCCGTCTGATGAAAGCTTCCGTCCGCCATGGGCGGTTTGTCAACCACCGCCGGTCTTGGTTCGCTGCAGCGCCAGGGGCGCCGGTTCAGGGCTTCGGATGATCATCGTCCTGGAGGATGCGCCAGGAGGCGCCCTCGAGATCGTCATACTGGCCGGATTTCAGCGACCAGATGAAGGCCACGAGGCCAATGCCGCCCATGAACAGGGCAATCGGGATGAGATAGAGCAGGACGTTCATGCGGCATTCTCCAGCGCGGCGGGGCTGGAAGAAGCGGTTTCAGCCATGGACTGCGGCGCAGTCACCACGGCTCCGCCGCCACGGCCCGCGCGCAGCGCATTGGCGATGACGATGATGGACGAACTGGACATGGCCACCGCCGCGATCAGCGGCGACACGAGACCCACCATGGCCAGCGGCACGGCCAGCACATTATAGGCGACGGCAAGCGCAAAATTTTCCTTCGCGATGCGCTGGCTGCGGCGGCTCACCGCGATGGCGGTGGCCACGGCCGAGGCCGATTCGCCCATCCACACGGTTTCGGCGGCGGTGCGGCCGATGTCCGAAGCAGTCGAGGGCGCCATGGAGGTGAAGCCGGCGGCGAGCGCTGGCGCATCGTTGATGCCATCGCCCACCATCAGCACCCTGGCGCCAGCTTTGGACACGGCTTCGACATAGGCGAGCTTGGCCTGCGGGCTGGCGCGCGCCACCGCGGTTTCAATGCCCACGGCCTGGGCGACGCGGTTGACGGCGGCCTCGCGGTCTCCCGAAAGGAGGTGCACCGCAAGGCCCATGGTCTTAAGCATGGCGACGGTGGTGGCGGCATCGGCGCGCAGGCTGTCCTCGAACTGGAACACCACGGCCGGGCTTGCGCCGCGGCGGAACGCGAATTCGAGCAGGCCCTGATCCTGCGTGCTGTCTTCAAGGCCGCACCAGGCGCGGCTGCCGAGCCGCAGCTGTTCGCCGCCATAAGTTCCGGAAAGCCCGAGGCCCGGATGTTCGCTGACGGCGGTGACGTCCGTGGGGGTGAGGCCGCGCCGCGCCGCCTCGCGCAGCAGGGCGCGCGACAGCGGATGCTTGCTGGCCTGGGCGAGGCCTGCGGCAAGCGCCAGCGTGGCGGTTGAAACGGTGAGCGGCGGAACCAGCACGGGCTCGCCCCGCGTGAGGGTGCCGGTCTTGTCGAAGATCACGGTGTCCACCGCGTCCAGTTTTTCCAGCGCCGCGCCATCCTTGATCATGATGCCGGAGCGGAACAGCCGGCCGCTGGCCACCACCTGCACGGCGGGAACCGCGAGACCCAGCGCGCAGGGGCAGGTGATGATCAGCACCGCGACCGCGGCCATGATCGAGTCATGCCAGCCATTGCCCAGCAGCACCCAGCCCGCCAGCGTGGCGGCGGCGAGCGTGTGGACGGCGGGCGAATAGAAACGCGCCAGCCGGTCAGCGATGCGGATGTAGCGGGACTGGCCCTGTTCAGCAGCCGACATCAGCCGCACCAGCTCGCTCAGGAAGGTGTCATTTCCGGCGGCGGTGATCTGGACGGTGAGGGGCCCGGTGAGATTGAGTTCGCCGGCATGCACGCTGGCGCCGGGCTTCACCGCTTCAGGCGCGCTTTCGCCGGTGAGCAGCGAACGGTCCATGTCGCTTGTGCCGCCGGTGACGATGCCGTCGGCGGGCAGCCGGTCGCCCGCCGCCACCGCGGCGATCATGCCGGCCTTCAGGTCACGCGCTGGAACATAGCGGCGACTGCCATCGGAATCGATGATGGTGGCGCCGTCGCTGGACAGCGACACCAGCTGCGCAATGGCCGAGCGGGCGCGGGCGCGCATCAGATGATCGAGGTAACGGCCGGCTAGCAGGAAGAACAGCAGGGTGACGGCGGCGTCGAAATAGGCGTGCGCCTCGCCATTGATGGTTTCATGGAGGCTCATCAGCGCGGCCAGCAGCACACCCAGCGAAATCGGCACATCCATGTTGACGCGGCCGAGCCGCAGCGCGTTGACTGCTGAGCGGAAGAACGGCCGTCCGGCATAGGCCACGGCGGGAAGCGCGATCAGTGCTGAGAGCCAGTGGAAGAGATCGCGCGTGGCAGCGTCAGCCCCCGACCAGACGGAGACGGAAAGGAGCATCACATTACCGGCGGCGAAGCCCGCAACGGCAAGGGCGCGCAGGAGCTGGCTTCCTTCACGGTCATCACGGGTGAGGCCCGTCTCGCGCGGGTCGAAGGGCCTGGCCATGTAGCCGAGGACACCCAGCCGGTCGATCAGAGCCTGGGGCGTGATGGAATCTTGCCTGTAGACGACGGCGACGCGCCGACCGGTGAGGTTGACGCGGGCTAATGTCACGCCGGGAAGTGCGGAAAGATCGGTCTCGATGTGGGCCATGGCCTCCGGCCGGCTGGCCTGCGGAACAATGAATTCGATGCGCTGCAGACCGGGCCCGGCCGGCGACAGCCAGCGCGCGGCGTCCTCTCCCTCCAGCCTGAAGGGCTGGAAGACTTCGCCGTCGATGGTGCAGCAGGGCAGCATCACTGTGGATCCTGCACAAAGAAGCGGAAGGTCTTGCGGTAGTTGGGTACGCCATCGCCGCGCGCATCGACCTCAACTTCCCAGACCCCGGCGGAGAGTGTGGCCGGGGCTGCATAGGCGCCGCCGCCGAGCGAGGCGAAGGTGAGCGCTTGGTCCTGCTTGTCGGTGACGGTTCGTTCGAGCTTGCCGGTGATGGCAAGCCTGTCGATGGCCGAGCCCTGCGCATCGGTGAAGCTGAGCTTGATGCTGTCGCGTTCGAAGCTGACGGCCACCGTCCAGCCCAGCGCCTCCTGGGCGCGGGCCCGCGCCAGATCCTCGTCGAAGCTCTGGCTGGCGACATAGCCGTTGGCAACGACAAGCCCCGACCAGGTGGAATTGGCGAAATAGGCGAGCGTCAGGTTGACGCCGAGGATGACGCCGAAAAAGGCGACGAGCATCGCCAGCACATGCCAGCCGGTGAGTTGCCTTTCGGTTGCGGCGCGCGTCATGGGCTACTCCTTTTCTCCGGCGGCGTGGAAGATCGCATCATAGCTCACGCGTTCAGGCTCGCCCGTGGGGCCCAGTTCCTCCAGCCGGAAATGGAACTTGCGATGTTCGTGCTCGCGCACCTCGGGATCGGCGGTGGTGACGTAGATCTTGACGGCGCGGAGCTTGTCTGGCGCAACAGTGATGTCGAAGCTCTGGCCGCTGGCGCCGCTCTCGCCCACCATTTCCATGCTGGCGCCGGGCAGACCGTCGACCGACAGACGGAAGCTGCGCTCCTGCTGGCGCTTGTTGAGGATTTTCACCGTGTAGCCGTTGCGGATGGCGCCGTCGGACAGCGTCACAAACAGCGGATTGCGGTCTGGCACCACGTTGACGTCGAGCTGGCTGCGCTGCACAAGGCTTGCGAGCATGAGCAGGCCAACAGCCGCCCACAGGCCGAAATAGATCAGGGTGCGCGGACGCAGCAAGTGCCGCCAGGTCCAGTGCTCGTGCTTGCCGGCGGCGTCATCGGCATAGATGCGCGCCGTGGTGTAGCTGATGAGGCCCCTGGGGCTGCCGACCTTTTCCATGACAGTGTTGCAGGCGTCGATGCACAGCGCGCAGTTGATGCATTCGAGCTGGTTGCCGTCGCGGATGTCGATGCCCATCGGGCAGACGGCGACGCAGGCGTTGCAATCGACGCAGTCGCCATGCGCGAGGCCCTGCGCATCGGCCTTCTTGCGGCCGGCCATGCGCGGCTCGCCGCGCCAGGCGTTATAGGTGACGATGAGGGAATCCTCATCCAGCATGGCACCCTGGATGCGCGGCCACGGGCACATGTAGGTGCACACCTGTTCGCGCATGAAGCCCGCGAAGGTGAAGGTGGTGGCGGTGAGAATGGCGATGGTGAAATAGGCGGTGGACGGCGCCGTGCCGGTGAAGAGTTGGCGGAGCAGGGTTGGCGCGTCGGCGAAATAGAACACCCAGAAGCCGCCGGTGGCGATGGCGATCAAGAGCCACACCGCCAGCTTGGCGGAGCGTTTGGCGAGTTTGGCGGTGCTCCACGGCGCTGCGTCAAGCCGGATGCGGGCGTTGCGGTCACCCTCGATCTTGCTTTCGACGAGTATGTAGAGATCGGTCCACACCGTCTGTGGGCAGGCATAGCCGCACCATGCGCGGCCGAACAGCGAGGTGACCAGGAACAGCCCGACGCCGGCCATGATGAGCAGGCCCGCCACGTAATAGAATTCCTGCGGCCAGATCTCGATGAAGAAGAAATAGAAGCGCCGGTTGGCGAGATCGACGAGGATCGCCTGGTCTGGTGCGTCCCCCGGCCTGTCCCAGCGCAGCCACGGCGAGACATAGTAGATTGCCAGCAGGCCAAGGAGCAGCGCCCATTTGAGCCGCCGGAACGTGCCCTGCACCGCCTTCGGGTGAATGGCGACGCGAGAGGCATAAAGCGAGCGGTTCTGGGCCTTGTTGACGGCCTCGGCATCGTCCCTGGCCACCGCGTCTTGCGGGGCTCCAGACATGGTGATGAGTTCGGCCATCTACTGCGTGGCGGGAGGTGTCGCCTCGCCGCCGCCCAGCGTATGCACATAGACCGCGAGTTGCTTGATCGTCGCGTCGTCCAGCCGGTGGGTCCAGCCCGGCATGACGCCTAGGCGCGGTTTCACGATCTGCGCCTTGATGTTGTCGAGGGTGCCGCCATAGAGCGCGATCTTGTCGGTGAGGTTCGGAGAGCCAAATTCAGTGAGGCCCTTGCCGTCCTCGCCGTGGCAGGAGGCGCAGTTCTCCGCGAAGATGGTTTTGCCCGCCTCGGCCGTGGCGGCATCGGCCTCGCCGCCGGACATCGCGGCCACATAGTTGGCGACCTGGCCGATCTGCTCGGCCGTGAGGATGCCATCGGCCCCGAAGGCCGGCATCTGCGAATCCCGCGTTTCGGGATCGGCCGCATAGCGGATGCCGTGCTTGAGCGTGGTGTAGATCGCGTCGGGCGTGCCGCCCCACAGCCAGTCATCGTCGTTGAGGTTGGGATAGCCCACGAAACCGGCCGCACCAGAACCGTGGCACTGCACGCAGTTGACCTTGAAGGCGGCCGCACCGCCGGCTTGCGCGAAGGACAGAAGCTGCGAGTCCTTCAGGATGTCGTCAACGCTCATGGCGGCGATCTTGTCGAGATTGGCCTGCTGTGCGGTTCTCGCCTCGCTCAACTGGGTTTCGAGCGCCGCGCGCGAGGACCAGCCGAGCAGGCCGGGCGTGGCGGAGGTCAGCATCGGCCAGGCGGGATAGGCGATGGTGTAGGCGATCCCCCAGATGACCGTGGCGTAGAAAGTGTACAGCCACCAGCGCGGAAGGGGGGTGTTCAGCTCCTTGATGCCGTCCCATTCATGACCTGTGGTCGCAGTTCCCGAGACGTCGTCCTTTTCGATCTTGGTTGCCATGGGTCAATCCTCGGGATCGGTTTTCTGGAGGGGAATCTTGGCGACGTCGTCATAGGTGGCCCTGGAGCCGGGCCGGTAGGCAAAGATGACGATTCCGATGAAGATGATGAACAGCAGGAGAAGTCCCCAGCTGTCCGCGAATTGCCGCATCGTGCTGTAAGTTTCCATCAGCCTTACCTCGACAAGTCGGCCTTGAAGGTGGAGAAATCGACGAGCGTGCCCAGCATCTGGAGATAGGCGATGAGCGCGTCCATTTCGGTGATGCGGGGGTCGCCGTCGAAGTTGCGCGCCAGCGCTTTTGGGTAGCGCTGCATCAGGCCGTCAATATCCTCGCCTGTGGCCTGCGCCACCAGATCGGCTCTGGCGTTTTCAAGATCCTCCGGCCGGTACATGGCGCCCCTGCCGTTGTTGACCACAAGGTTGAGCGCGGCGAGGTGGCGGCCGATGCCATCGGGGTCGATCTCCTTCCCGGACAGGAAGGCATAGCCGGGCATGATCGATTCCGGCACGACGTTGCGTGGGTTTGACAGATGCTCACGGTGCCACTCGTCGGAATATTTGTTGCCGACGCGCGCGAGATCGGGCCCGGTGCGCTTGGAACCCCACTGGAAGGGGTGATCGTATTCCGACTCGGCCGCCAGGCTGTAATGGCCATAGCGCTCGACCTCGTCGCGGAAGGGGCGGACCATCTGGCTGTGGCAGACGTAGCAGCCCTCGCGGATGTAGACATTGCGGCCCGCCAGCTCGAGCGGGGAGTAGGGCCGCATGCCCTCGACCGTCTCGATCGTGTTCTGGAGGTAGAACAGCGGAACGATCTGAACGAGGCCGCCGATGGTCACCACGAGGAAGCTGAAGATCAGCAGCAGCGTGGCATTCTTCTCGATTGTTTCGTGTTTCATTGCCCAGTGTTCCTGTGCCTCAGGCCGGCGCCGATATCATGCCGACAGGCTGCGAGGCGGCCTCGGCGCCCCGGATGGTGCGATAGATGTTGTAGGCCATGAGCAGCGCACCCACGAGGAACAGGGCGCCGCCAAAGCTGCGGATGACGTAGTAGGGATGCATCGCCTCGACCGTCTCCACGAAGGAATAGGCGAGGAAGCCGTTGGCATCGTACTCACGCCACATCAGGCCCTGCATGATGCCCGAGACCCACATCGCCGAGGCGTAGACGACGATGCCCAGCGTGGCGAGCCAGACATGCCAGCTGACCAGCCGCAGCGAGTAGACCTCCTTCCTGCCCCACAGGCGCGGGATCAGGTGATACATGCAGGCCATGGAGATCATGCCGACCCAGCCGAGCGCGCCCGAGTGCACGTGGCCGATGGTCCAGTCAGTGTAGTGCGAGAGCGAGTTCACCGACTTGATCGACATCATCGGACCCTCGAAGGTGGACATGCCGTAGAAGGCGACCGAAATCACCATCATGCGCAGCACGGGGTCGGTGCGGAGCTTGTCCCAGGCGCCCGACAGCGTCATCAGGCCGTTGATCATGCCGCCCCACGAGGGCATCCACAGCATGATCGAGAACACCATGCCCAGCGTTTGGGCCCAGTCGGGCAGCGCCGTGTAATGCAGATGGTGCGGACCCGCCCAGATGTAGAGAAAGATCAGCGACCAGAAATGCACGATCGACAGGCGGTAGGAATAGACCGGCCGGTTGGCGCGCTTCGGGATGAAGTAATACATCATGCCGAGGAAGCCCGCCGTGAGGAAGAACCCCACCGCGTTGTGGCCGTACCACCACTGGGTGAGTGCGTCCTGCACGCCCGAGAACAGCGAATAGCTCTTGGAGCCGAAGAACGACACCGGGATCGAGAGGTTGTTGACGATGTGCAGCATGGCGATCGTCACGATGAAGGCGAGATAGAACCAGTTGGCCACATAGATGTGGGGTTCCTTGCGCTTCAGGATGGTGGCGAAGAACACCAGGAAATAGGCGACCCAGACGATGGTGATCCAGATGTCGACATACCATTCAGGCTCTGCATATTCGCGGCCTTCGGTCACGCCCAGCAGATAACCGGTGGCGGCCAGCACGATGAACAGCTGGTAACCCCAGAACACGAACCAGGCGAGGTTGCCCAGCGCCAGCCGCGCACGGCTCGTGCGCTGCACCACATAGAAGGAGGTGGTGAGCAGCGCAGTGCCGCCGAAGGCGAAGATCACGGCGGAGGTGTGCAACGGCCGGAGGCGGCCGAAGTTGAACCACTCGAGATCGGGGTTCCAGGCGGGATAGGCCAGTTGCAGCGCGATCACGACGCCGACGAGCAGGCCGACAACTCCCCAGAACACCGTGATGATGGCGCCCCAGCGCACCACGTCGTCCATGTAGCCCGACGTGTCGCGTGGCGGCGCGGCAAAGCTGCGGGCCCTGAAAATCAGGGCGAGCAGCGCCGCCCCGGCAAAGATGAACATGTGGATGGCGAAGGGCGTGTCCTCCGCCCGTGCCCCCATGACGATGGCCAGCAGCGCGAGTAGGCCCCACAGGGCCATCATCATCACTGCGCCGCCTCCGGCGTGCGGTGCCTGCAAACTGCGCGACTCAGCCCCCATGGGAGCCCCCCTTCCGGTCGATGATCCAGAGGCACGAATGCGAGCACCGGACGGGTCCGGCATTGATATGGATCAAGCAGCTGCAAGTGTCTGGTGTGTCATGCCGTTTTCCTTCTCCGGGGCCGGCTGTGAAGGCCCCGTGCCGGTCTTCTTCGCAAGAGGTGCCGGTGATAAGAGTGGGCAATGACAACCTCGCGGCTGATCCCGCTCATCATTGCATCGGCGCTGTTCATGGAGAACATGGACTCGACGGTGATTGCCACCTCGCTTCCGGCGATGGCGAGAGATCTCGGAACCGACGCGATCGTGCTGAAGCTGGCCTTCACCACCTATCTCCTCAGTCTCACCGTCTTCATTCCGGTGAGCGGATGGCTGGCGGACCGTTTTGGCGCCCGGCACGTGTTCCGGATCGCAATTGCCGTCTTCACCATCGGCTCGCTGGCGTGTGGACTTGCGACATCGCTCGGCGAACTGGTGGCGGCGCGTGGCCTGCAGGGAATTGGCGGGGCCATGATGGTGCCGGTGGGGCGCATCATCCTGCTGCGCAGCGTGCCAAAGTCGGAACTTGTGGACGCGCTCGCCTGGCTGACCATTCCGGCGCTGCTCGGACCGCTGGTCGGGCCTCCGGTTGGCGGCTTCATCACCGATCACTTCGGCTGGCGCTGGGTGTTCTGGATGAACCTTCCCTTCGGCGTGGCGGCAATCGGCCTTGCCACGGCGCTGATGCCCGACATTCGGGTTGAGCGCATTCCGCCGCTCGATCTGCGCGGCTTCATGCTGTCGGGGCTGGGGCTGTCGTGCTTCATTTTCGGCCTCACGGTGATGGGCCGCAACCTGCTGCCGGGCTGGATGCCGACGTGGCTGGTCGTGGCAGGCCTGGTGCTGCTCGCGGTCTATGGCCTTCACGCACGCCGGACGGCCGAGCCGATTCTCGACCTGCGGCTGATCCGGATCGAAACCTTCCGCGCCGGTATCGTGGGCGGCAGCCTGTTCCGCGTTGGGGTGGGGGCCGTGCCGTTCCTGCTGCCGCTGATGTTCCAGCTCGCCTATGGCATGAGTGCGTTTGAGTCAGGCCTGATCACCTTCGTGGCGGCGGCCGGAGCAATTTCGATGAAGCTCGGCGCTGCGCCGATGATCCGCCGCTTCGGGTTCAGGAGATTGCTGTTGGTCAATGGCCTGCTGGCCAGCCTGTCAATCGCGGTGATGGGCTTCCTGTCAGCCTCGACACCCTATGTGCTGGCGATCGCACTGCTGTTTGCGGGTGGCTTCCTGCGATCGCTGCAGTTCACGGCACTCAACGCCATGGCCTATTCCGATATCGATCACGCCCAGACGAGCCAGGCGACCAGCCTTTACACCGTGTTGCAGCAGGTATCGCTGTCCATGGGCGTCGTGCTGGCAGCCTTCGTGCTGGAAGCTGCACAGTGGCTGCGCGGCGAGGAAACGCTGACACCTCAAGACTTCAGCATCGCCTTTCTCGTCGTGGCGGCGGTGTCGCTGAGTGCCGTGGTGCAATATCTGTCACTCTCACCCCGGGCGGGGGCAAGCGTCAGCGGCAAGCAGAATTGACCGAATGTGCGGCCCGCGGTCTGCTCCCGCAGGCGGGAGAAGACATGACACGGTGACAGGCCGAGCTTCTAAGCTGCGCCCTTGTCGCCCATGAGCTGCTTCAATTCACCGGACTGGAACATCTCCATCATGATGTCGGCGCCGCCCACGAACTCGCCCTTGACATAGAGCTGCGGAATGGTCGGCCAGTTGGTGTAGTCCTTGATGCCCTGGCGGAGCTCGGCGGAGTCGAGCACGTTGATGCCCTTGAACGGCACGCCGAGGTGCTGGAGGATCTGCACTGAGCGCCCGGAGAAACCGCACATCGGCATGTCCGGCGTGCCCTTCATGAACAGCACGACATTGTTGCTCTTCACTTCATTGTCGATCCACTGGTTGATGTCGGTCATGTTCATTCCTCCGGCGTGCTGGTCTGAAGTGCGAGGGCGTGCAGCTCGCCGCCCATGCGGCCCTTGAGGGCAGCATAGACCATCTGGTGCTGCTGCACGCGGGATTTTCCCTTGAAGGCGGCAGAGACGACGCTGGCCGAATAGTGGTCGCCGTCGCCCGCCAGATCGCGGATCGTCACCACGGCATCGGGCAGCGCCTCCCTGATGAAGCGTTCGATGTCGGCGGCGGACATGGCCATGGTCGTGATTCCCCTTAAAGCTCACCCGCCATGAAGGCCGGGAACCAGCCCTCATGCGCGGATCGCAGGTCTGGGAGTGATATAGACGGGCCGTCGCCGATCTTCAATGCAGCCGCCTGGGTGACGCTGCCAATCCGTTCGGCGGGCACCCCGGCAGCCTTCAGCCCGGCGCACAGCGCATCGGCTTCTCGGTCCGGGGCGGTCACCAGGTAGCGCGCCTGGTCCTCGCCGAACAATTGCCGGTGGTTCAGCGCCACAAGGCTGGCGCCAAGCCCGGAGGCCAGCGCCATCTCGATGGCCGCCAGCACGAGGCCGCCATCGGAAATGTCATGCACGGCACTCAAAGTGCCGGCGCGGATCAACTTGCGCACCTCATCGCCATGGCGCTTTTCAGCGGCGAGGTCGACGGGTGGCGGGGCGCCGTCCTCGCGGCCCAGCACTTCGCGCAGATAGATCGACTGGCCCAGATGGCCGCCATGTCCGCCGACGAGGATGATCGCGTCGCCCGCCGCCTTGAACGCAATGGTCGCCATGCGGCTCAGATCAGGGATCAGGCCGATGCCGCCAATCGCCGGGGTGGGCAGGATCGCCTGGCCATTGGTCTCGTTGTAGAGCGAGACATTGCCCGACACGATGGGGAAATCGAGCGCCGTGCAGGCCGCCGACAGGCCCTGGATGGCGCGCACGAACTGACCCATGATTTCTGGCCGTTCCGGGTTGCCGAAATTGAGATTGTCGGTGATGGCGATGGGCTCGGCCCCCACCGCGGTCAGGTTGCGCCAGCATTCGGCCACTGCCTGTTTGCCGCCCTCGAACGGATCCGCCTCCACATAGCGCGGCGTGACGTCGGTTGAAACGGCGATGGCCTTGTTGCCCCTGATCCTGACGACGCCGGCATCGCCGCCCGGAACTTGCGCGGTGTTGGAGCCGATCAGGCTGTCATACTGCTCCCACACCCAGCGGCGCGAGCACATGTCGGGGGCGCCCACGATCTTCAGGATCGCCGCACGCAGATCATCCGGGGCTGGCACATCGGTCAGCACCGGCTGGGTCTTCGGCTCCACCCACGGACGGTCATATTCCGGCGCCTCATCGCCCATCTGCTTGATCGGCAGATCGGCCATCACCTCGCCCTGGTGCCTGATGACGAAGCGCAGCGTGTCGGTGGTCTTGCCGACGATGGCGAAATCGAGGTCCCATTTGCGGAAGATGGCCTCGGCCTCTTTCTCCCGCGCCGGGTCGAGCACCATCAGCATGCGTTCCTGGCTTTCGGAGAGCATCATCTCATAGGCCGTCATGCCGTCTTCGCGGCAGGGCACGCGATCGAGATCGAGTTCGATGCCTAGATCGCCCTTGGCGCCCATTTCCACGGCGGACGAAGTGAGGCCCGCCGCCCCCATGTCCTGAATGGCGATGACGGCGCCGGATGCCATGAGTTCAAGGCAGGCCTCGAGCAGGCACTTCTCGGTAAACGGGTCGCCCACCTGCACGGTGGGGCGCTTTTCCTCGGCCTTGCCGTCGAATTCGGCCGACGCCATGGTGGCGCCGTGGATGCCGTCTCGGCCCGTCTTGGCGCCGAGATAGACAACCGGCAGGCCCACGCCCTTTGCCTTGGAATAGAAAATCGCATCGGCGCGGGCGAGGCCCACCGCCATGGCGTTGACCAGGATGTTGCCGTTGTAGCGCGGGTGGAAGTTCACTTCGCCGCCGATCGTCGGCACGCCGAAGGAATTGCCATAGCCGCCGATGCCATGGACGACCCCCGACACGAGGTGCCGCGTCTTGGGATGCGACGGCGCCCCGAAGCGCAGCGCATTCATCGCCGCGATGGGCCGTGCGCCCATGGTGAACACATCGCGCAGGATGCCGCCGACGCCCGTCGCCGCCCCCTGATAGGGCTCGATGAAGGAGGGATGGTTGTGGCTTTCCATCTTGAAGACGATGGCATCGCCATCGCCGATGTCGATGACGCCGGCATTCTCGCCCGGCCCCTGGATAACGCGGGGCCCCTTGGTGGGCATGGTCTTCAGCCATTTCTTGGAGGATTTGTAGGAACAGTGCTCGTTCCACATCGCCGAGCATATGCCGAGCTCGGTCAGCGTCGGCTCGCGCCCGATGAGCTTCACGAAGCGCTCATATTCGTCGGGCTTGAGGCCATGGCTCTTCACCAGCTCTGGCGTGATCTTGATGTCGTTGGGACGCGTCATCGGTTGCCTATCAACTCTCCGTCACGCCGCCAGCAGGCTCTCGAACAACGCACGGCAGTCGGTGCGGCCGTGCAGCGGTTCGATCATGTTCTCGGGATGCGGCATCATGCCGATGACCGTGCCGGCTTCATTCATGATGCCGGCGATGTCGTTGGTCGCACCGTTCGGATTTGAGCCCTCCACATAGCGGAACACCACGCGGTTCTCGCCCTCGATCCGCTTCAGCGTTTCGGCATCGCAGATGTAATTGCCCTCGCCATGCGCCACCGGGCAGGCGACCACCGCGCCCTTCGCCATGCGGTTGGTGAAGAAGGTGCGGTTGTTCTCGACCCTGAGGCTCACCTGCCGGCAGACGAAGCGGAGACCCGCGTTGCGCACCAGCGCGCCGGGAAGAAGGCCTGCCTCGGTGATGATCTGGAAACCGTTGCACACGCCCAGCACCCTGAGGCCCTTTGCAGCCCTGGCGCGGATGTCCTGCATGATCGGCGAGCGCGCGGCAATCGCCCCGCAGCGCAGATAGTCGCCATAGGAAAAGCCGCCGGGTACCACAACGAGATCGACCTTCGGGAGTTCGGTTTCGGCATGCCAGACGGTGATGGGCTTCACGCCGGTCACGCTTTCCAGCGCCAGCAGCATGTCACGCTCGCGATTGATGCCGGGGAACACGACGACGGCGGATTTCATGCTGCGCGCCTCCGCCTCAGCTGAGTTCGATGTCGTAATTCTCGATCACCGTGTTGGCGATCAGCGTCTCGCACATGGCCGCGACCTGCTCGCGCGCCCGGGCCTTGTCGGTTTCGGCAAGGTCGATCTCGAAATACTTGCCCTGCCGCACCTCGCCCACCCCGGAAAAACCAAGGTGGCCGAGTGCGCCCGCGATTGCCTTGCCCTGCGGGTCGAGCACGCCGGACTTGAGGGTGACCCTGACCTTCGCCTTCATCAGTTGAGGTCCGACTTCACGAGCTTGGGCTTGGAGCGTTCCGGTTTCTCGGTTTCGGTGATGATGCCGAGCCGGCGGGCGACCTCCTGATAGGCTTCGATCAGCCCGCCGAGGTCGCGGCGGAAACGGTCCTTGTCAAGCTTGTCCTGGGTCTTGATGTCCCACAGGCGGCAGGAGTCGGGGCTGATCTCGTCGGCCAGCACGATGCGCATCATGTCGTTCTCGTAGAGGCGGCCGAATTCGACCTTGAAATCGACGAGCTTGATTCCGATGCCGAGGAACAGGCCGGAGAGGAAGTCATTGATGCGGATCGCCATGTGCATCATGTCGTCGATCTCCTGGGGCGACGCCCAGTTGAAGGCGGTGATGTGCTCCTCCGAGACCATCGGGTCGCCCAGCTGGTCGTTCTTGTAGTAGAACTCAATGATCGAGCGGGGCAGGGGATGGCCCTCATCGAGGCCCAGCCGCTTGGCGAGCGAGCCCGCCGCGACGTTGCGCACCACCACCTCGAGCGGGATGATCTCCACTTCGCGCACCAGCTGCTCGCGCATGTTCAGCGAGCGCAGGAAATGGGTGGGGATGCCAAGCTCGTTGAGGCGGGAGAAGACGAATTCGGAGATGCGCTGGTTGAGCACGCCCTTGCCCTCGATCACGGCCTTCTTCTGGGCGTTGAAGGCGGTGGCATCGTCCTTGTAGTGAACGATGATGGTGCCGGGCTCCGGGCCTTCATAGAGGATCTTGGCCTTGCCTTCGTAGATGCGGGTGCGCCTGCTGTTCATCTGCGATATCCTCGTCCAGTCACCTCGTCACCCTGCCGGGTTTAGACCCCGGCAGCCAGCTTGGCCAGTTCCGTCATGGAATCAGGGTTGAGTTTCCCCAAGACAGCGCGGGTGCATAACGCAAGGTGGAGCGGCGCACAATCACTGTTTGTTCAGTTGATTTGGCGTCCTTGGCTCGCTATTTCAAGGCCTTGGTTCGCACAACGGGAGATTGGCATGACCACCTTCGACAAGCGGCAGGAGGGCTTTGAAAAGAAGTTCGCCCATGACGAGGAGCTTCAGTTCAAGGCCGGCGCCCGCCGCAACAAGCTGCTGGGCCTGTGGGCCGCTGAAAAGCTTGGACTTTCCGGCGCAGAGGCAGAGGCCTATGCGAAATCCGTGGTGATGGCGGATTTTCAGGAGGCGGGCGATGACGACGTGTTCCGCAAGATCCGGGCCGACTTCGATGCCAAGTCGGTAGCGCAGTCGGACCATCAGATCCGCCGCACCATGGATGACCTGATGGCCACGGCCATCGAGCAGATCAAGGCGGCCGGCTAAGTGGCGGCCAGCCATTTTGACCTGAGGGCGCGGCTTGCCACCGGCGAGCCGTTCCTGTTCACATGGATGACGGTGCCCTCGGCCGGGCTTGCGGCCCAGGTGGCGCGGCTGCCCTTCGATGGCGTGTGCCTCGACATGCAGCACGGCATGATCGGATTTTCCGATGCGGTGGGGATGATCGCCGCGATCAATGCCGCGGGACGGCCGGCCCTGGTGCGGACGCTGTGGAATGACCCCGCGATCCCGGGCCAGGCCTTCGACGCCGGTTCGGTGTGCGTGATCGCGCCGATGATCAACACCCGCGCCGAGGCCGAGGCACTGGTGCGCGCTGCCAAATATCCGCCGATGGGCTCTCGCAGCTGGGGTGGCTATACGGCGCTTCAGGCCTCGGGCCTTAGCCCGGCGGACTATCTGCGCGAGGCCAACCGGCTGACCATGGTGTTCGCCATGATCGAGACGACCGAAGCCCTGGCCAATGTCGAGGCGATTGCCGCCACGCCCGGGCTCGACGGCTTGTTCGTTGGGCCTTCAGACCTGTCGATCACCCTGTCGCGCGGGGCAGGCATCGACAAGACCGGTCCTGCAACCCTCGACGCCATGGCGCGGATCGCCGCCGCAGCGCGCGCCCATGGGCTGGTCGCGGGCGCCTTTGGCGGCAACGCCGAGGTGATCGCAGCCTTCCGCAAGCTCGATTTCACCTTTCTGGCGGCGGCGGTCGACGTTGACCTGCTGCACATGGGGGCGGCAGCGCTGCGCAAGTCGCTCGGGGTTTGACGCCTCCGGCTTTCCGCGCCAGATTGAGCAGCCATGGATCATCGTGCCTTGCTTCCTCCCGGCCATGAGGCGATTCTCGACCGCCTGATCGCCCTTGCCCTGTGCGCCGGACCGGTTGCCGCACAGACCGACAAGTATTTCACCAACACCAGCCGCATCGTGGGTGCGCATGGCGACTCCCGCGTCACCTTCGCGGTGTTCATGCGCCGCCGCGTGGTGGCCGCCCTCGAGCCTGCCATACGTCTCATCCGGCATTTCGTGCCGGACGTGGAGGTCAGGCGCTTCTATGGCGAGGGCGATATCGTGCCTTCGGAATCCAAGATGCTCGAGGTGACGGGTTCGCTGGCGCGACTCTCGGAGGTGGAGACGCTGATGCTGCAGAAGGTGGGCTTTCCCTGTGTCTCGGCCAACAACGCCTATGAGATGTGCCGGGCCATGCCACAGGCCGCCTTCATGGACATGCACGCCCGCCACGGCAGCGGCGCGGAAATGAATATTCTTGCTGCCTATGGAGCGGCGGTAGGCTCGGCGTCTGCCCGGCAGGCGGATCCGGCCGTGAAGGGTTTCATCGGCTCCTCGCAGGACCTGACGGCGCCTTTCTTCGGCGCCACGGGCGGCATGGGCACCATGCCGCATGCGCTGGTGGGCTACACGGATGGCGATGTCCTGAAGGCGATGAAGCTGTTTGCCGCCAGCATCCCCGAGGCCAAGACGCTGACCGCGCTGGTGGACTATACCGGCCAGGAGGTGACGGACTCGATCCGCTGTGCGCACTGGTTCTATGACGAGGCGAAGCTCGACCGCGAGGGCAAGCGCTTCGGCGTCCGGCTCGATACGCACGGCGGCCGCTTCGCTGAAGGCCTCGATTACGAGAAATCAGTCGAGACCGTGGGGCACTGGCTGGGCGTGCAGGGCGAATACAACATCGTCGAACAGGTGCTCGGCGGCCGTGCGGTGCAACTCGACCCCAGCAACATCCTCGTCGACAAGGTGCGACGTATCCTGTTCGGCAAGGGCGTGTCGGCCGCCGCCATCATCCACGTCCGGCAGGCGCTGGATCAGGCGGGTTACCGTCAGGCCACCATTGTGGGATCATCTGGCTTCGATCCGCAGAAGTGCCAGATCATGGGTGCCGCGCGGGCACCTCTTGACATGGTGGGAACGGGAAGCTTCCTGCCCGCCACGCTCACTGAAACCTATGCCACGGCGGATGTCATCCGCTATGACGGCATGCGCCGGGTGAAGGTTGGCCGCGAGTTCCTGCATGACCTGGAGTAAAACCGTGGCGATGCCCGTGCGCCAAGTCCTGACCGGTCTCGTGCTGCTGCTCCTCCTGGTCGCCCCGGCGCAGCAGGCGGTCGCTTCCCGCAAGCCGAAGCCTGCGACGCCGGTTGTGATCGAAATCGATATCTCCCGGCAGGTGATGCGGGTCGAGGTGAATGGCTGGTCCTATGCGCGCTGGAAGGTTTCGACAGCAGCGCCTGGCTATCATACGCCGCGTGGCAGTTGGCGTCCGTTCCTGCTGAAACAGATGCACTACTCGCGCAAATACGACAATTCGCCAATGCCGCATTCGATCTTCTTCCTTGGCGGCTATGCCATCCATGCCACCTATTCGACCCGCCAGCTGGGGCGGCCTGCCTCGCATGGCTGCATCAGGCTTCATCCGCAGAATGCTGCAAGGCTCTATGCGCTCGTGCAGAAGCATGGCTTGAGGTCGACGCGGATCATCATCATCGACTGACGACGGGGGAACGGACAGGATGGCTTCGCGCGCGCCCGCACTGCAAACCGTACTCGATCTTGCCGAGGCCTGCATTGGCGCTGCGGCGTCTGGCGATGCGGCACGGGCAGCGTCCGAGGTGTTCGAGCGGCTGCGCAATGGCCACGGGGAGATGGATGCGGTTGGAGCCCGGGGCCTTCCTGTCTCAGATGCCTATCTCGCTCCTTGCATCGGGGCGCTTGCAAGTGCGGGCAGCAAGGTGGCAGCGCTGGGCCAGGCTCTGGCGGCGCTCGCCCCGGCCCTGGCATGGGACCGGCGCAAGACCAGCACGCCTGCCAACCAGCCATTCCATGATGGCCATGCCAATGCGACACTCGCGGGACCGGGCGGCTACGAACGGCGCGAGGACGTGTGGGTGGGGGCGACGCTCATGGCGCCTGGCATTCTTTATCCCGATCACAGCCACCCGCCGGAAGAGGTCTACCTCGCGCTGAGCGAGGGCGAGTGGTGGAATTCGGACATGGAGTGGACCGAGCCCGGCCGCGGCGGGATCATCTACAATCCGCCGGGCATTCTGCATGCCATGCGATCCGGACAGCGGCCTTTCCTGGCGCTGTGGGTGCTGCCGGTGGGATAGCGAGAGCGCTGGCCTGACCGAAACAGCGCCGGTCGGCCCGGTTTCACTCGCGAGACGGCGACAGTCCTCCAGCGACGCTTGCTATGCTTCTCCGAACACCCGGCGGAAGATCGTGTCCACGTGCCTGGTGTGGTAGCAGAGGTCGAACAGGTTTTCGAGCTCCGCCTGGGAGAGCAGGGAAGAGACCTCGCCGTCCTTCGCGAGGAGATCAAGGAAGCTGGCTTCGCCCCGCCACACCGGCATGGCGTTGCGCTGCACGGCGGCATAGGCATCCTCTCGGCTCATGCCTTTCTGGGTCAGCGCGAGCAGCACGCGCTGCGAATGGATGAGGCCGCCCAGCCTGTCAAGGTTGCGCTGCATGTTAACCGGGTAGACCAGCAGCTTGTCGATGACGCCGGTGAGGCGCTTCAGCGCAAAATCGAGGTGGACGGTGGCGTCGGGCCCGATGCCGCGCTCGACCGAGGAGTGCGAGATGTCGCGCTCATGCCAGAGCGCCACATTCTCGAGCGCGGGGATGATGGCCGAGCGCACCAGCCGGGCGAGGCCGGTGAGATTTTCGGTGAGCACCGGGTTGCGCTTGTGCGGCATGGCGGAAGAGCCCTTCTGGCCCGGCGCGAAATACTCCTCCACTTCCAGCACCTCGGTGCGCTGCAGATGCCGGATTTCGGTGGCCAGCCGCTCGACCGAGCTGGCCACCACGGCAAGCGCTGCGAAGAACATGGCGTGCCGGTCACGCGGGATCACCTGTGTCGACACGGGTTCGGGCGTCAGGCCCATCTTGCGGGCGACATAGTCTTCCACCATCGGATCGATGTTGGCGAAGGTGCCGACCGCGCCGGAGATGGCGCAGGTGGCGATCTCGCGCCGTGCCATGACAAGCCGTTCGCGGCCGCGCTGGAATTCGGCAAACGCCTGGGCGAGCTTGAGGCCGAAGGTGGTGGGCTCGGCATGGATGCCATGACTGCGGCCGATGCAGATGGTGCTCTTGTGCTCGAAGGCCCGGCGCTTCAGCGCCGCCAGCAGGCCATCGACATCGGCGATCAGCAGGTCGGCGGCGCGCGTGAGCTGCACACTCAGGCAGGTGTCGAGAATGTCTGAAGAGGTCATGCCCTGATGCACGAAGCGCGCCTCCGGCCCGACGATTTCGGCGAGATGGGTCAGAAAGGCGATGACGTCGTGCTTGGTGACCGCCTCGATCTCCTCGATGCGGGTGACATCGAAGACCGCATCCTTGCCCTTTTCCCAGATTCGGGCGGCTGCGGCACGTGGCACGGTGCCGAGTGCCGCCAGCGCGTCGGTGGCGTGGGCCTCGATCTCGAACCAGATGCGAAAGCGGGTCTGGGGCTCCCAGATCTCGAGCATTTCGGGGCGGGCGTAGCGTGGGATCATCTGATGGCCTTGGCGGTGGTCAGGGTGCGGTGTCGGGAACGAGCGGGGCGAGCGTCGCGGCGTCGATCTCGACGTAGCGGCCGTCGAGCCATCGGAGCCAGGTGATGGCAGGAGCGGTGAGATCGCCCCTGGCATCGAATGTCACGGGCCCGGCAACCGTAAGGGCGCGGTTGCCACCGCGCAACCATTCGGCAAGCCGTGCGCTGTCCACCGAGCCGGTTGCATCCGCAGCCGCCACCAGCGCCTGGATCGCTGCGTAGGCGTAAAGGGTGAAGCCGTCGGCGGGCCTGTCTTCGCTTTGCCAGCGCTGCAGCAGCGAGCGGGCGGCCGCAAAGCGCCGGGGATCGAAGGTGAAGGTCATCAGCGCGCCCTCTGCCGCCTCGCCGGCTTCCTTGCCGAAATCCTCGGTGACGAGAGAGTCGCTGCCGATCAGCTGCGCCTTCGACCCGGCAGCACGCAGTGCCTTGGCAAGTTGACCGCACTCAACATAGCTGCAGGCCACATAGACGACCCCCGCTCCGGACGCCCTGACCTTGTCCGCGAGTTCAGGAAGCGACTTGCTGCCTGCCTTGAAGCTCTCCGCGAGGATCGGCGCAACGCCGCTGGCGTCCAGCGCTGCGCGGAAGCGGGCGGCCAGTGCCGCAAACTGCGGAGCCTCATCCGAGAGTATGGCAACCGGCACCGTCTTGAACCTGTCGAGCACCAGCGCGGCCGCGGCATCGGCCTGTGCATCATCGCGCGGCACAAGACGGATCACGTTCCAGCCGGCCTCGTCGGTGAGCCTGGGGTTGGTGGAGGCCGGCGTGATCATCATCACACCCGCCTTTTCGTAAACCTTCGAGGCCGGGATCGAGGCGCCGGAGCAGTAATGCCCGATCACCAGCCTGATACCGGCAGAGACGAAGCCGGTGGCAGCCTCGACCGCCTTGCGCGGGTCGCAGGCGTCATCCGCGAAGGTCAGCGCCATGCGTTCGCCACGGATGCCGCCGGTAGCGTTGATGTCGGCCACCGCCTGTTCGACGCCGCGGCGCAGCTGTTCGCCCAGTGCCGCATTGGGGCCGGAGAATGGCCCGGCCACGCCCACCTGAATGTCCGCGGCGGCGGGCAGCGAGGCCACGAGGAGCATGGCGAATGCGAGGGAGGGGCGTATTCTGGTCATCACGTTGCGCATGGGGCTTGGACTGCAGTATCGGCGCTTCGCCTGCCGCTGGCAACAAAAGACCCGCGCAGAGGGCTGCGCGGGTCCGGTCCGTGAGGGGGATTGGCCTTACTTGATCGAGGGATCCTCGAAATACTGGCCGTCCTTGAAGGTGTACCAGACATAGACCGGGTTCACGAGATCACCCTTGGCGTCGAGCTTGATCTCGCCCAGGACGGTCTGTGTCGGGTTGCCGGCGCGGAGCCACTCGGCAATCTTCTGGTTGTCGGTCGACTTGGTGGCCTCGGCCGCCTGCTTGTACATCTGGAAGGCGGCATAGGTGTAGAGCGTATAGCCTTCCGGATCATAGCCGGACTTCTTGAACTCCTCGACGATCGCCTTGGCCTCTGGAACGTTCCGGGGCTCCGGCGCGAAGGTGAAGATCAGGTTGGTCGCGGCCTGGCCGGCGATGGTCCAGAGCTCGGCGGAGTTCATCGAGTCGCCCGACAGCATGCGGGCATTGAGGCCCTGCTCGCCCATCTGCTTCAGGATGAGGCCGGCCTCCGGGTGATAGCCGCCGAAATAGATGGCTTCGACACCGGCGTCCTTCAGCTTCGAGACGAGGGCGGAATAATCCTTTTCGCCCGCGTTGATCGACTCGCTCAGGACCTCGGTGAGGCCTGCTGCGTTCATCGCCTTGCGGGTCTCGTCGGCGAGGCCCTTGCCGTAAGCCGACTTGTCGTCGACGACCGCGACTTTCTTGCCGGCATAGTTCTTGGCGAGGAAGGCGCCAGCCACGCGGCCCTGCGCATCGTCGCGGCCGCAGACGCGGGCCACGTTCCAGCCACCCTCGTCGGTGAACTTGGGATTGGTGGAGGCCGGCGTGATCTGCAGGATGCCCTCTTCCTCATAGACCTTCGAGGCCGGGATCGAGGATCCCGAGCACAGGTGGCCGGCCACGAACTTCACGCCCTTGGAGGCCATCTGGTTGGCAACGTTCACGGCCTGCTTGGGGTCGCAGGCGTCGTCGCCGATCTCGAGCACCAGCATCTCGCCATTGACGCCGCCAGCGGCGTTGATGTCCTCAACGGCCTTCTTGGCGCCCTGCGAATACTGCTCGCCCAGCGCGGCCAGCTGGCCGGAGATGGGGCCGATGGTGGCCACGGTGATGTCGGCCAGCGCCGAGGTGGCGCTGAGGGCCGCCGCGAAGCCGATGGCCATGCCGGTCATGACAAATTTCTTCATTCTTAGTCTCCCTGTAGATTCACAGTTGTTTCGCGTCTTGCTATGCCTGCCCCAGCGGAGCAGGCCGTTTCGTGGAGCGTCGCGTCCAGCCCTGCAACGGGTGGGACGTTCAGTCCTTGGCTCCTGTCTAGCACCTCTCGGCCCGGGTCTGAACCCCCATTTTTGTTAACAATTTCGGCCCTCAGCCGCGGCTGCGCCAGCTCAGGGGACCGGAAGATTCATAGAGCCAGGGATATTGCCGGACCATCTGCCGGGCCAGGGTCGTGCGGTAGCCGATAAAGCAGGCGACCAGCAGCACGAGGAAGTCGGTGATCAGATAGTGAATCGACGTCAGCTCGGCTTCGAACAGCGCGAAATGCAGAAAGCGCAACGCCAGGGTGAGCGGGACCATGGCGAGCAGCGGCATCCAGACCGGCCGCCAGCGCATGGCGAGCCCGCGGCCCGCCAGGAAGGCCGCCCCGCCGCCGAAGAAGACGGTCATGATGAGGAAGATCCAGATGTTGTCTTCGACGAAGAGCGACATGGTTCAATGTCCTCCTTCGAGATAGGCTGCGCGCACCTCCGGCCGGGCGAGGAGGTCCTTGCCGGTGCCCGACATGGTGATGCGGCCATTGACCATCACATAGCCGCGATGTGCAAGCTTCAGGGCATGGAAGGCATTCTGCTCGACCAGAAACACGGTGAGACCCTCGCTGCGGTTCAGTTCCCGGATGGCTTCGAATATCTGTTTGACGATCAGCGGCGCCAGTCCGAGCGAAGGCTCATCGAGCAACAGCAGGCGTGGGCGCGACATCAGCGCGCGTGCGATGGCCAGCATCTGCTGCTCGCCGCCCGAGAGCGTACCGCCGCGCTGTGCCTGCCGTTTTTCGAGAATGGGGAACATGCGGAAGGCGCGCGCGAGGTCGCTGTCGAAATATTTCGGGTCACTCACCGTGGCGCCCATCTGCAGGTTTTCCAGCACGGTCATGCGCGGGAAAATCCGGCGGCCTTCGGGCGACTGCGAGACACCGAGCCTCGCGATCCTGTGCACGGCCATGCCGGTGATGTCCTGGCCATCGAAATGAATTGTGCCGGTGCGGGCGCGCGGCGTGCCGCAGATGGTCATCATCAGGGTCGATTTTCCCGCGCCGTTGGAGCCGATGAGGGTGACGATCTCGCCGGGCTGGACGTCGAGGTCGATGCCCTTCAGCGCCTGGATCTTGCCGTAGAAGGTCTGGACGCCGCGGACCTTGAGGAGGGGCTCGCTCATGACTTGCCTCCGACCGCTTCGGCGACAGCCTTGGCCGCGAGGGCATCCTCTGCCTCGTCCTCGACGCCGAGATAGGCGCGGATCACGGCGGGATCGGATTTGACATGCGATGGCGTGCCATCCGAAATCTTCTGCCCGTAGTCGAGCACGATGATGTGGTCGGAAATGCCCATGACGACGCTCATGTCATGTTCGATCAGGAGAATGGACACCTCGTTCTCCGCACGGATCTCCCTGAGCAGGCGGTTCAGCTCTTCGGACTCGCGCGGATTGAGGCCGGCGGCGGGCTCGTCGAGGCAGAGCAGGCATGGGTCCGTGCACATCGCGCGGGCAATCTCGAGCCGGCGCTGGTCGCCATAGGGGAGATCGCCTGCCGGATCATCGGCACGGTCGATGAGCCTCACCTTTTCGAGCCAGGCGGTGGCGAGGGCGATCGCCTCCTTTTCGGTGCGGCGGAAATGCCCGCTGCCGAAGATGCCGCCGATCGTGTAACCCGAGGCGATCATCAGTTTGTTGTGCTGGGCAACCATCAGGTTTTCGAGAACCGTCATGCCGGAGAACAGGCGGATATTCTGAAAAGTGCGCGCCACCCTGGCGACCTGGGCGATGCGAAAATCATCCATGCGTTCGAGCAGATGCTCGCGGCCGTTCTGCTGGCGCAGCGTGATGCGCCCCTCGGTCGGCTTGTAGAAGCCGGTGATGCAGTTGAACACGGTGGTCTTGCCAGCGCCATTCGGGCCGATGATGGCCGTGATCTCGCGCGGGTGGGCCTCGAAGGACAGGTCAGATATGGCGGTAAGGCCGCCAAATCGCATGGTGAGGTGCTCGACGGTGAGAACCGGGGTCGGGGACGCGCTTGCCATGTCAGCCGTGCCCTTCCTTGACGAGGTCGCCGGATACCGCCTTGCGTTGCTTCAGGAACACGGTGGGCTGGCGCCTGGTGACGAAGCCACGCGGGCGGAAGCGCATCATCAGCACCATGGCGAGGCCAACGGCCAGCATGCGGAAATGCACGGGGTCGGTACCCTCGGGCAGATAGTCCTGAAATACCGTCAGTTCACGGAAGAGTTCGAATGAGCCCATGATCGCGATGGCGGCAAAGACGATGCCGATCTGCGAACCCAACCCGCCCAGCACGACAATGGCAAGGATGATGGCGGACTCGATGAACACGAAGCTCTCAGGCGAGACGAAGCCCTGACGGGCTGCGAAGAACGAGCCGGCAAAGCCGCCGAACATGGCGCCGATGGCAAAGGCGGTGAGCTTGGTGTTGGTGGTGTTGATGCCAAGCGAGCGGCAGGCGATCTCGTCCTCGCGCAGGGCTTCCCAGGCGCGGCCGATGGGCAGGCGGCGCAGCCGGTTGGTCACGAAATAGGTGAGCAGCGCCAGCGCCAGGATGACGTAGTAGAGGAACACGAAGTAATAGATGCGGTTGTGCTCGATGCCGAAGAAATCGGCAAAGCCGCCGGGGCCGGCGGTGAAGGGCAGTCCAAAGAAGGTTGCCTTCGGCACGGTGATGCCCTGCGGTCCGTTGGTGAAGCTGAACCAGTTGATGAGGACGAGGCGGATGATCTCGCCGAAGGCGAGGGTGACGATGGCGAGATAATCGCCGCGCAGGCGCAGCACCGGAAAGCCCAGGATCACGCCCCACAAGGCCGCCAGCAGGCCGGCCACGGGCAGGGTGATGTAGAAGGCCCACGGCACGGCGCCTTCGCCGAACCAGAGCGGGAAATAGATGGTCGAGAGCAGCGCATAGGCATAGGCCCCCACGGCATAGAAGGCGACGTAGCCAAGGTCGAGCAGACCAGCGAGGCCCACCACGATGTTGAGGCCCCAGGCCAGCATGACATAGGTGAGGATGTAGATGCCGAGGTCGATGCTGCGCCGGTCGAAGCCGGAGAGCACGGGCAGCAGAATGGCAAATGCCACGAGGGTTGGAAACACCCAGGGGCCGATGCGGTCGGTGAGGCTTTGCTTTGCCGGGCCCGACTGCACGGCGACGGGGCTTGCTGCCGGCGCCCGGTTCCAGACGAACAGGTGCAGCATGAGGCGGGCGGCAACAATGATCGCAAGGATGGCGAAGACCATGCCCCAGCGTGCCTCGAGCACGAGCGAATACTGGGTGATCACGGATTTATAGGCCACGATCGGGACCATCAGCAGCATGCTGACGACGGCGGTGCCTGCAAGGTCCTTGAGGATGGCCGGCCAGTCATAGGCCGGGCGCGAGGGTGAGGCGGGCTCGAGCGAAGACATGTCAGACCTTCTCCACTTCCGGCTTGCCGAGCAGGCCCTGCGGCATGAAGATCAGCACGATCACCAGCACCGTGAAGGCTGCCACATCCTTGTATTCCACCGTGAAATAGGCTGACCACATGGTTTCGATCAGCCCGATGATGAGGCCGCCCAGCATGGCGCCGGGGAGCGATCCGATGCCGCCGAGCACCGCCGCGGTGAAGGCCTTGATGCCGGCAAGGAAGCCCACGAAGAAGTCGGTGACGCCATAATAGAGGAAGAACATCAGCCCGGCGAAGGCAGCCAGCGACGCGCCCATGATGAAGGTGATTGAGATGGTGCGGTCGACGTCGATGCCGAGCAGCGAGGCCATCTTCATGTCCTGCTCGCAGGCGCGCTGAGCGCGTCCGAGGGAGGTCTTCTGGATCAGCACCGTGAAGACGGCCATCAGGATCAGCGTCGAGACGATGATCAGGATCTGCATGTTGGTGAGCCGCACGATGAACTCGCCGGCCTCGGTGACGCGCGTCATCAGCTCATAGCCGCCCGTGACGATGGGCTGCACCGGCTTGGGGCGGCCTTCCTGGTTTACGCGCACGAATTCCTGCAGCACGATCGACATGCCGATGGCGGAAATCAGCGGCGCCAGCCGGAAGGACCCGCGCAGCGGCTTGTAGGCAAGCCGTTCGACGGTCCAGTTGTAGGCCGACGCGACGATCATGGCGATGGCGGCAACCAGAATCAGCGCCAGGAGAATGATGAGGAGGCCACTGCCTCCGGTGAGGCCAATCCCGAGGATCACCAGGAAGGCGGCGACGGAACCCACCATGAACACGTCGCCATGGGCGAAGTTGATCATGCCGATGATGCCATAGACCATGGTGTAGCCAATGGCGATCAGGCCGTAGATCGACCCGAGAGTCACGCCGTTGATCAGCTGCTGGAGAAAATACTCCATGAGCCCCCCTTTGATGCTGGTAAGTGGCGCGTTTTCCGATGCGGCCTTTCCGCTGTCATAGACAGGATGCCGCGGCAAGACAAGCACAGGGGGCCGGCTTCTGCCAATCGGAGGGGCTTGCAAACTATTTCAGATCGATATATCCGCTCGCCCAGCTATCGGGCTGGCATATATCGGACCGTAATTGACATGAATGTCAAAATTCTTTGCCTCGGCGTGCTCACGGCTGGTGAGGCATCAGGTTATGCGATCAAGAAGGAGATCGAGGAGGGGCTGTTCAGCCACTTCATCGATGCAAGCTTCGGATCGATTTACCCGGCGCTCACCCAGCTGGCGGCGGAGGGCATGGTGACTGTCCGGTCCGAAGAGCAGTCCGGCAAGCCCGACAAGAAGGTCTATGCCATCACGACCAGGGGGCGTGATGCGCTGGCGACGGCGGTGTCGGTTGTGCCGCGGCGCGACAAGTACAAGTCGCAGTTCCTGTTCCAGATGCTGCTGCAGGAATATCTGACGCCTTCGCTGATGCTGGCGGCCGTGGACAAGCAGCTTGCCGATCTTCAGGCGGATCTTGCGCGTATCAGGTCGTGCGAATGCGGCCAGCATCCGCACGCGGGCGCCCGTTTCGTTGCCGATTATGGCGAGGCCGTGCTGACAGCGGCAATTGCGGTGCTGACCGCAAAGAAGAGTGAATTGCGGCATGCCTCAAGCCCGCAGGCGGCCGAATAGAGACTGGGAACAACGGACATGATACGGCGGATCATCTATCTTCTCTTGGCGACCATTGTGCTCGGCGGCCTGGCAGGGGCGATTGGCTTCTATGCCTTCGACTTCAAGCCCAAGATGCTGGCCAAGGTCATCCTGGGCGCGCCGCGGCCGCCCGAGACCGTATCGGCCGAAGCCGCGCAGACCGAACAGTTGCAGCCGCAGATCAAGGGCATTGGCACGCTCACCGCATCACGCGGGATCGATGTGACCCCGGAGGAGGGCGGCGTGGTCTCGCAGATCAACTTCGAGTCCGGCCAGACGGTCAAGGCGGGCGACCTGCTGGTCAAGCTCGACACCACCCGTGAGGAAGCTGACGTCAAGGCGATCGAGGCCGAGCTTTCCAATGTCAGCAGCGAGCTGGCGCGCCGCGAGGGCCTTGCCATGAAGGGCCTCGTGGCGGTGACGGAGCTCGACACGCTCAAGACCAAGAAGCGGGTGCTGGAAGCAACGCTCGACCGCCGCCGGGCCGAGATCGCCCAGAAGCATGTTTACGCCCCCTGGGACGGCCGTCTCGGTCTGCGCGACATCGCGCTTGGCAGCTATCTGGCGCCGGGACAGAAGATCGTCTGGCTGCAGTCGATCGATCCCATCTATGTCGACTTCCCGGTCACCGAGGCCGATTATGGACGGCTGAAGACAGGTGAAACGGTCACCGCCACATTCAACGCCTTTCCCGGTGAACGCTTCACGGGCAAGGTGGCGGTCTTGGATGCCCGCGTCTCGGGCGACAGCCGCATGATCACGGTAAGGGCCGAGCTGGCCAATCCCGGGCTCAAGCTTGTGCCTGGCATGTATGCCGACGTGGCAGTCGATGTCGGCGCGGCTCGGCAGGTGGTGACCGTGCCGCAGACGGCCGTGACCTACTCGCTCTACGGGGACAATGTCTTCGTGGTGAACAGCGTCAAGTCGAAGGACGCGGACGGCAAGGACATCGACGAGCTTGTCATCGAACGCCGCTTCGTCAAGGCCGGGCCCGTGCGCGACGGCCGGGTGGTCATCGAAAGCGGACTGGAGCCGGGTGACAAGGTGGTCACCGCCGGGCACAACAAGATCGACCAGGGCAGCAAGGTGGTGATCGACAATTCGGTCGCGCTCAAGCTGCAGGACACCAGCACCATCCAGTAAGGACGCCGTTCCATGCATTTTACCGACATTTTCGTGCGGCGGCCCGTCCTGGCGACGGTGGTGAGCCTGCTCATCCTGCTGACCGGCCTGCAGGCCGCCTTCCAGCTGCCGATCCGCCAGTTTCCCGAGGTGTCTGACACCAAGATCGAGATCACCACCGTTTATCCCGGCGCCAACGCCGACCAGATCAAGGGGTTCATCACCACTCCGCTGCAGCAGGCGGTTGCCTCCACCGAAGGCGTTGACATCATCGAATCGCGCTCGGCGCAGAATGTCTCGACCATCACGCTCAAGCTGCGCCTCGATGCCAACGCCGACCGGGCGCTGGCAGACGTGCTCTCCAAGATCAACGAGGTCAAGGGCGAACTGCCGCCGGAGGCCAACGACCCCGTCGTCAAGCGCACCACGGGCGCAGGCTTTGCGCTGATGTACATCAGCTTCAAGTCCGACCAGATGTCGGCGCCGCAGATCTCGGACTATCTCGACCGCGTCGTGAAGCCCAAGCTGCAAGCCATCAATGGCGTGGCCTCGGCCGAGATCCTCGGCGGTTCGACCTTTGCCATGCGGGTGTGGCTCGACCCCGAGAAGATGGCCGCGCTGGGCATCACGCCGCTCGATATCCGCCAGGCGCTCGCCGCCAACAACTTCACCACCGCGGCGGGCGAGGTGAAGGCGAGCTTCACCCAGCAGAACATCAACGCGCAGACATCGCTGACCACGCCGGAACAGTTCCAGAGCCTGGTGGTGGCAAGCCGTGGCGATGACATCATACGGCTGGGAGAGGTGGCCACCATCGACCTGGGGCCGCAGAATTTCAACTCGGTCTCGGCCTTCGACGGCCTGAAAGCCGTGTTCATGGGAATCCAGACGACGCCGGACGCCAATCCCCTGACGGTGATCGCCCAGGTGCGCGACGCCATGCCCGACATCCAGCGAATGCTGCCGCCGGGGCTCGAGGCCAGGATCGCCTATGATGCGACCCTGTTCATCAACGCCTCGATCTGGGAAGTCGGCAAGACCCTGCTCGAGGCGGGTGCGATCGTCATCGTGGTGATCTTCCTGTTCCTTGGCAACGTGCGCTCGACGATCATCCCGGTGGTCACCATCCCGCTGTCGCTCATCGGCGTGGCGCTGGTGCTGGTGGCGCTGGGCTATTCGATCAATCTGCTGACCCTGCTGGCATTGGTGCTTGCCATCGGGCTCGTGGTCGATGATGCCATCGTGGTGGTGGAGAACATCCATCGCCACATCGAGGAGGGGATGCGACCCTTCGATGCCGCACTCAAGGGAGCGCGCGAGATCACCGGCCCGGTCATAGCCATGACCATCACCCTGGCCGCCGTCTATGCGCCGATCGGCTTCACCAGCGGCCTCACCGGCGCCCTGTTCCGGGAGTTCGCCTTCACGCTGGCCGGCGCGGTGATCGTGTCGGGTATCGTTGCGCTCACGCTCTCGCCGATGATGACCTCGAAGATGCTGAAGCCGCATGCGGAGCTGTCGTGGTTCGGGCGTCTCGTCGAGCGCGTGTTCGGCGCCCTCCAGCGCTTCTACCGACGCCGCCTTGATGGCACCATCCGGCAGCGCGCCGTCTTCGCCTGGATTGCAATCCTGCTGATCGTGCTGTCAGGCGTGCTCTATCAGGCCATCAACCGCCAGCTGGCGCCATCCGAGGACCAGGGCGTGCTGTTCGCCTTCGTGAACGCGCCAGAGCACACCAATCTCGACTATCTGACCACCTACACCGATGAACTGACCAAGACGATGCTGGCGGTGCCGGAGCGGCAGAACCTGTTTGCCGTCGCCGGTTTTCCGAGCACCCATGCCGCCTTCATGGGCCTGATCCTGAAGCCATGGGACCAGCGGCAACGCTCGGACCTGTCGGTGATGGCCGAGCTGGAGCCGAAATTCAGCTCCATGGCAGGCGTGAGCGTGTTCGCCACGGCGCCTTCGGCCATACCGGTAGGCGCCGGCGAATTGCCGGTCGAGTTCGTGCTGACCTATCCCGGCGATTATACCCGGCTCGCCGAGGTGCTCGACACGCTCGAGGCCGAGGCGATGAAGAGCGGCCTGTTCATCTTCACCAATACTGACCTGCGCTTCCGCACGCCCCAAGTCGAGATCGTGGTGGACAAGGACCGCGCCAACCAGCTCGGCGTCACCATGCAGGACATTGGCGCCACGCTCGCTACCTTGCTGGGCGGCAATTACGTGAACCGCTTCACCGTGGACGGGCGCAGCTACGAAGTGATCCCGCAGGTGCCCCGCGCGGAACGCGAGAACCCTGAGCAGATCCTGCAGTTCCGGGTGCGCGCAGCCAACGGCGACATGGTGCCGCTCGCCGCCTTCTCCAGTCTGAGCAAGACCGTGCAGCCCAACGGCCTGACGACCTTCCAGCAGCTCAATTCCGCGATGCTGCAGGGCGTTCCGTTCCCCGGCCGCACCATTGGCGAGGGCATTGCCTTCCTGAAGCAGAAGGCTGACGAGATCATGCCGGCTGGCATGGCCTATGACTTCAAGGGCGAGAGCCGCCAGTTCGTGAAGGAGGGCAACACGCTCGCCGTAACCTTTGCGGCTGCATTGCTTCTGATCTATCTGGTGCTCGCCGCGCAGTTCGAAAGCTTCCGCGACCCGTTCATCGTGCTCGTCGGCCTGCCTGCCACGGTGTTCGGCGCGCTGTTCGTGCTGTTCGTGCTGGGCGAGGTGAATGGCGCGATGATGAACAATCCACCCGTGAACCTCGGTTCGGGCACGATCAACATCTATACCCAGATCGGGCTGGTGACGTTGATCGGCCTGATTGCCAAGCACGGCATCCTGATGGTCGAGTTCGCCAACAATCTTCAGGAGACAAAGGGCTATGACAAGAACCAGGCCATCAAGGAGGCCGCGGCGGTTCGTCTGCGCCCGATCCTGATGACCACCGCCGCCATGGTGATCGGCGTCGTTCCCCTGCTCATCGCCGATGGTGCGGGCGCCAAGAGCCGTTTTGACATCGGCATCGTGATCGCCGCGGGCATGACCATTGGAACGTTGTTCACGCTGTTCATCACTCCGGCGATCTATTCCTTCGTCGCGCGCGACCGGAGGCACATGCATGATGCCGAGAATGCCTCTGACGTTCTGGCGCCTGTGGTGCCCGTCGCAGCCAATGACGCAGGCCCGATCGCGCGGGCAGCCGAATAGCAGGCGGCAAGCACCCGGTCAGCTGAGCCGGGCCAGCGCCGCGCGCAGGCGCGAAAGCGCCTTGTCGATCTCGGTCTCGCTGCAGGCGAAGGAAAGCCGGAGCGAACCCGGTGCACCGAAGGCACTGCCGGGGACGGTGGCCAGCCCATGCTCGTCCAGCAGCCAGTCGCACAGTGTTTCGGTGCTGTCGATGACATGGTTGCCGGCCCTTCGGCCAAGCAGGGCCGACACGTCGGGAAAGGCATAGAAGGTGGCGGGAATGTTGCCGATCCTCACGCCGGGCAAGGCCTTGAGGCCAGCCAGCACCTGGTCGCGGCGTCGCAGATAGGCCTGGCGCATGATCTCGACGGCGTCGCGCGGGCCCTCCAGCGCGGCGATCGCTGCGCGCTGGACGAACTGGTTGGCGCCGGCCGATATGGCGCTCTGCATGCGCGCCATGGCCCTGGCGATCGGAGCGGGTGCTGCGGCATAGCCAAGGCGCCAGCCGGTCATCGCGAAGCCCTTGGAGAAGCCGTTGACGGTTATTGTGCGCTCGCCCATGCCAGGCAGGGCGCCGATCGAGGTCATGGCTCCGTCGAAGATGATGTATTCATAGATCTCGTCCGACATCACCATCAGCTGGGGATGGGCCTTCACCAGATCGGCCAGCGCGGCAAGTTCGGCTCTCGTCCAGACCGCGCCGGTGGGATTCGAGGGCGAGTTGACGATGATCAGCTTGGTTCTCGGCGTGATGGCCTGTGCAATGCGCTGTGCCGGGACCTTGTAGTCCTCCTCAATGCCAGCATGCAGCACGATGGGGGTTCCGCCGGCAAAACGCACCGTGATCTCGTAGGAGACCCAGAAGGGCGCCAGCATGATGACCTCGTCACCGGGTCCGATGATCGACAGGATGGCATTGGCAATAGCCTGTTTAGCGCCATTGGCGAGGCAGATGTCGTCCGGGCCATAGTCGAGCCCGTTCTCGGCCTTCAGCTTGCGGGACAGGGCGGCACGCAGTTCGGGAATGCCCATGACCGGCGAATAATGCGTGAAGCCAGACTGCATGGCGGCGGTGGCGGCGGCCTGGATGGTGGCAGGCGTGTCGAAGTCAGGCTCGCCCAATGTCATGCTTACCACGTCCATGCCGGCGGCGCGCAGTGCGCGGGCGCGCTGCGACATGCGGATGATCGGGCCTTCATCGGCGGTCTGGCTGCGTGAAACGAGCAGGCATGCGGCGTCAAACGTGGTCATGGTGCGTTCTATACTCCGCCGTGCTTGCCCGGTCGAGGCTTGGCGGGCATAAGGCGGCGATGAAGATCGCCCCAACCCTGATGATTCTCGTGCTCGCTGCAGGACTGGCGGCCTGTGACGGCGGCCCTGGCGCACGCATCACCCGCGACAAGCCCGCCCCGCCGGCCGTGGCGCGCAGCGAGCCCATCTTCTATAACGGCAAGACCTACCGGCTCGATTTCAGCCCGAGTGGCTCGGGCCTCTATGACATGACGATCTCCGGCATGAGCGCCAAGCAGCAGAAGGATGCCGAGGCCGTGGCCACTTCCTCGCTGGGTTATTTCGCCTGTCCGGAGGGCCAGCGCGGCAAGCTGACCACCAATCCGGCCTATTCCGGCGGCAAGTGGCGCATGCAGGCGCGCTGCGGCTGAGGCCGGCCGGCGTCAGCCGAAGCGCCGGTCGAGCCAGTCGCGCGTGCGGAAATAGCGGCCGATCCAGGGCAGGAACCAGGTGTTGCCAGTGTAGAGCGGGTGATCGGGGAATTCCGGCCGGTCGAAGGCACAGACGCGGTTCGACTTGCCTGCGATCTTGCGCGCCGTCTGGTGGCCGAGATAGCTCATCATGGCGATGCCCGAGCCATTGCAGCCAAGCGCGTAGTGCAGGTTCTCGAACTTGCCCATGTGCGGCATCTCGTCGAGCGTGAAGGCGACATTGCCGGTCCAGGCATGGGTGATGCGCGTGCCCGCAAGCTGCGGGAAGCGGTCGGTCATGAAGCGGTGGAGAATGGGTGCGGTCTCGACCGGGTCGGTGTGGCCGAACTTGGCGCGCCCGCCGAAGATCAGCCGCCTGCCATCCGTCGACATTCGGTAATAGGTGAGAACGCGGCGGGTGTCGGCGAAGGAGCGGTTCTTCGGGCTGATCGAGGCCGCCAGGTCGGCGGGCAGTTCCTCGGTGGCGATGATGTAGGACCCGACCGGCACGACACGGCGCTGGAGTGCTGGGGTCACGTCGCCGGTGTAGCCGTTGGTGGCGATCAGCACGTCTCCGGCGGCGATCGTGCCGCGCGGCGTGCTGACGCTCCAGCCCTGTGCGGTTTCGCGGAGCCCGGTCGCGGGCGTGCGGCTGGCGATTGGAATGCCCCGCTCCTGGCAGAGGCCGAGCAAGGCCTTGAAGAACAGGGCAGGGTGCAGGTGCCCGGCCCGGCCCACCACCATGCCGCCGCGGTAATAGTCGGAGCCGATTTCCTCCCGCTGCTGTCCGGGGGGTACGAGATAGGCCTCGGCGCGGGCCGTGCGGTTGAGCAATTCCACCTTGTGCGCCATTGCATCGTGATGGCTCTTGCACCAGGCGCCAAGAAAATAACCGCTGCGTGTCCAGCCGCAGTCGATGGCATGGCGGCTGATCAGCGCTTCGATGAAGCTGAAGGCGTCGGAGGCATCGTTGAGATAAGGCGCGGCGTCGGCGTCCGCCAGAGCCTTTGCCATGTAGCGCTTGCCGACGTTGACGCCGCCCGAAACCATGCCGCCATTGCGCGAGGAGCCTCCAAAGCCCGGCTCATGGGAATCGAGCACCACGCAGTCGAGCCCCTCGCGGTGAAGCTCGAGGGCGGCATTGAGCCCTGCGTAGCCCGCGCCGATGATGACCACGCGTGCTGATTTCGGCAGCGTGATCTCTGGCAGGGCCGCGGGCTCATAGGCCTCCCACCAATAGGGGCGCGGCTTGAAATCGGAGGCGAAGAGTGTAGAGGCCATGATGGTGCAAGATTGCGCGATCAGGACGCGCCATGCAAGCCATTGCCAAGAGCGGGCACTTGTGGTCCTTACCACGGCATGAACACCCTCATCAAATCGATCGTCTATGCGCTCGTGGCGCTCACCGTTGTTTTCTATGGTGGCGCCTATGTTCTGCCGGGGGAGGCGCGGGTCGAGCGGTCAATCGTCATTGCCGCGCCGCCGCAGAAAGTCTTTGCCCTTGCAGGTGATCTGCGACGCTGGCCGGAGTGGTCGCCGCTCGTTGCCATCGACCCCGATGTCAGGTTCGAGTTCGACGGACCGGAGCAGGGTGGTGTGGGACAGACCATGCGCTGGGCCTCCAACAACCCGATGGTGGGGCAGGGCAGTCATCGCGTCACCGGCCATTCGGCAGCGCAGAGCGTGACTATCGAAACGGTTTATGAAAATTTCGGAACCGCCACCGCGGGCCTGAGCCTGATGCCGGACGGCAGCGGCACGCGCGTGACCTGGAGCTTCAGCTCGCCTCTGCCGGGCGTGATCGATCGCTGGGCCGGCCTGATGATCGACCGGACGGTGGGGAGGGAGTATGAAGCGGGCCTCGCGAGGTTGAAGGTCCTTGCTGAAGCGGAGTGAAAACCATGCCCGACATGGCTACCAACGGATGCGTAGCACTTGTGACCGGCGCTGCGCAGGGGCTTGGCCTGGCCGCGGCGCGCCAGCTCTTGGCCATGGGCTTTCGCGGTATCTTGATGCTGGACCGCAACGGCGAACTGTTGCGACACGCGGCGTCTGGTCTCGGGCAGGGCAAGACGCTCGCCCTCCAGGGCGATCTCATGGACAGCGATCTTCCGTGCCGCGCCGTGGAAGCCTGTTTGCAGCGGTTTGGGCGCCTTGATGTTCTGATCAATGCCGCAGGCAACACCGAG
>NZ_JBIIDX010000115.1:0-11456 GCF_044238155.1 Aestuariivirga sp.
CTGCCAAGTGGCTGCTGCCACCAGTCGACTGAAAACATCATTGGCGCGTCCATATTCCCGCCTTTCTCATACGCGGCCAAGGGCAAAGCCCTTGGCGATGTAGTTTCTGACGAAATAGATGACAATGGCGCCAGGTATCAAGGTGAGTACGCCTGCCGCGGCGAGCAGGCCAAGTTCATAACCTGACGTGCTGGCCGTCTTTGTCATGGCAGCGACGATTGGCTTGGCGGCAACCGATGTCAGGTTCTTGGCCAGCAGCATTTCCACCCACGAGAACATGAAGCAGAAGAAGGCGGCAACGCCGATACCAGCCGAGATGGTAGGCAGAAATATCTTGATAAAGAACGATGGGAAGGAATGACCATCGACATACGCGGTCTCGTCCAGTTCCTTGGGAACCCCGGACATGAAGCCCTCGAGGATCCATACTGCAAGGGGAATGTTGAACAGCGTATGCGCCAAGGCCACCGCCCAGGGCGTGTCAAACAGGCCAACAGCCGAGTAGAGGTTGACGAAGGGTAGAACGAACACCGCGGCGGGCGCCATTCGGTTCGACAGCAACCAGAAGAAAAGGTGCTTGTCGCCAAGAAACCTGTAGCGCGAAAAAGCATAGGCGGCGGGAAGTGCCAGCGTCACCGAAATGACGGTGTTGATCAGCACATAGGTGATTGAGTTGATATAGGCGTTATACCAAGACGGATCCGTGAAAATGGTGCGATAGCTGTCCAGCGTGAACTCACGCGGAAAGGCGCTGAACCCTCCAAGAATTTCATTGGTGGTCTTGAACGACATGTTGAGCAGCCAATAAATCGGCAGCAAAAGGAAGACGATGTAGAGGGCGAGAATGATATAACGCTTACGCATTACTTCGCCTCCTCGCGCATCATGAGCGTGTAAAACAACCAGCTCAGGAACAGGATGATCAGGAAATAGACGATCGAGAAGGCAGCCGCAGGGCCGAGGTCAAATCCACCCAGCGCTTTCTGAACAAGATCGATCGACAGGAACTTCGTTGTACTGCCCGGCCCCCCACCAGTAAGCACGATCACCTCAGTGTAGATCATGAAGGAGTCCATGAAACGAAGAAGAATGGCGATGGTAAGTACATGCTTGAGTTTGGGCAGCTGGATGAAGCGGAAAACCGCCCATGGCTTGGCGCCATCAACTTTGGCGGCCTGATAATAGGCGTCGGGAATCGCCACAAGACCTGCGTAGCAGAGCAACACCACCAGTGATGTCCAGTGCCAGACGTCCATCAAGACCACGGTGAACCAGGCAGATATGGGCTGCCTTGTATAGTTGTACGGGATTCCGAGTGAATTTATTGCCTTTCCGAGCAGGCCGATATCAGGCAGCGCCATGATGTTCCACATGGAACCCACCACGTTCCATGGCACAAGCAAAGGAAGTGCCAGCAGAACGAGGCAGACTGATACCCAAGGTCCTTTCCGCGGCATGCACAGCGCGATCGCCAGACCCAGCGGTATTTGGATGATCAGGACGACAGCCGTGAAGATGATTTGGCGCTGCAACGATGAATGGAATTCATCATCATGCAGAAGTTGCTCGAACCACACCGTGCCAGACCAGAAGAACTCATTGTTGCCAAAAGTTTCCTGAACCGAATAATTGACTACCGTCATCAGTGGTACGAGCGCATTGAACGCGACCATCGCAAAGACGGGAAGGACGAGCCACCAGGCGCGATTGTTTTCGATCTTGGTCATCGCCGCGATCCAGCCAACCAGCCATTTTCATAGATCTGGGTATGTGTCGGATCGAAAGAAAGATGCATCTTGCCTTCAGGCACCGCCTCGCCTTCCTTGAGGAGAAGCTTGATCGTATTGCCGTGGCTTCGCGTCTCGACAATCCGGTAGCGACCGGCATCTGATACGCGAACAACCTCGGCAGGAATGCCAGAAGATGCCACAGACACGAATTCCGGCCGCACGCCGATTTCAACGCGGCCATTGCCAGAGGCAACAGCGGCATTATCTGCGGCAATCGGTTGGCCATTGAACAGCGCCTGCCCGGCACGAACCTCGGCAGGCAAAACATTCATGCCGGGCGAACCAATGAAATGACCGACGAAAGTGTGCTGAGGCTTCTCAAAAAGATCGACCGGCGTGCCCGACTGCACCACCTCTCCCAGATTCATGACGACAACCTGATCTGCAAATGTAAGAGCCTCCGTCTGATCATGGGTCACATAGATCATCGTCCGCTTGGTCTTGAGATGAAGTTCCTTGAGCTTCGAACGCAGTTGCCATTTGAGGTGTGGATCAATCACGGTCAAGGGTTCGTCAAACATGATCACATTGACGTCCGACCGCACCAAGCCACGGCCCAGCGATATCTTCTGCTTGCCGTCTGCCGTGAGCCCCGCGGCACGCTTGGAGAGTGTCTTTGTCAACTCCAGCATGTCGGCAATCTCGGTCACGCGTGCCTTGACGTCGGACTCTGCAACACCACGGTTCCGGAGAGGGAAAGCAAGATTGTCATAGACCGTCATAGTGTCATAGATGACGGGAAATTGGAAAACCTGAGCAATGTTCCGCTCCTCTGGCGAGGCACGCGAAACATCCCGGCCATTGAAGCGGATCGTCCCCTCCGTCGGCGTCAGCAAACCTGAGATCAGGTTGAGCAGCGTGGTCTTTCCGCAGCCAGACGGTCCGAGAAGCGCATAAGCACCACCATCCTGCCAGGTCAGCGAAAGCCGCTTCAACGCATAATCTTCGTCGCTCTGCGGAGATGCCATATAGGAATGGCGGAGGTTTTCGATTCGGATTTCAGCCATCAGGAAACCCTCTCGCCCGAAGGCGTGAAAAACAGCGCCCGATCGACATCGGCATGAAGCCGGGCCTGCGAACCCACCTCGAGCGGATGGATGCCGTGCGAAAGCGAAACCCAGGTGGTGCCGCCGACATCCAGGTGGATGACGCTCTCGGAGCCCGAAAGCTCTGTCACCAGAACACGGCCCTCAACCTTTCCAGAAACTGCGCTCATTGAATTTGGAGTCACGTGATGGGGCCTGAGACCCAACATATAGTGACCATCCGGCAACTTGGAAGCAGCAGTACCCACGGGCCAGCTTCGGTCACCGAAGATCATGATACGATCACCCCGCTTTTCAACGGGCGCAGTGTTCATCGGAGGATCAGAAAACACCTGCGCTGTAAGCAAGTCTTTGGGCGCACGATAGGTTGAAGCCGTCGGGCCAAACTGCGTGATGCGACCCTCGTGGAGAGTAGCCGTATTGCCACCAAACAACAGTGCCTCCGACGGCTCAGTGGTGGCATAAACCACGATGGCGTTACGGCCCGCAAACAGTTTTGGCAGCTCGTCGCGCAATTCCTCACGAAGCTTGTAGTCAAGGTTGGCAAGCGGCTCGTCAAGGAGGATCAAGTCCGAATCCTTGACGATGGCGCGCGCGATCGCCGTGCGCTGTTGCTGACCTCCTGACAGTTCAGATGGGCGGCGCTTGAGCATGGGTTTCAATCGCAGGAGATCGGCTGCCGCCATCACTCTTTTTTCGACTTCAGAGCTGCTCATGCGGCCTACTCTCAGCGGAGAGGCGATGTTGTCATAGACGCTGAAGTTGGGATAGTTGATGAACTGCTGGTAGACCATCGACACATTGCGCTGCTGTACAGCAACGCCGGTCACATCCTTGCCACGAAACAGGATCGATCCCGATGTTGGCCGCTGGATGCCGGCCATGATCTGCATGAGCGTGGTCTTGCCCGACAATGTGGTTCCGAGGAGTACATTGAATGATCCCTCGTGAAGCACCAGCGAAGTTGGATGAATGTGCACTTCGGCGCCGGCGCGCTTCGTTATGTCGATGAGTTCGAGGGCCATTGCGTCCCTTTTGTGCGCTTTCCGGGCGTGCATTTAAAGTCGGAGCGCGGGAATCACTTCCCGCGCTCCAGTGTCGAAAAATCTTATTCCTGCCAGCGCTTGACGATTTCCTCGTAAGCGATTGTCTGGCCGGGCTCCTTCTCGTTCTCGAGCTTAGCCTTGGGGCCATCAGCCTTGCCAAGCCACTCGGACGGATCCTTGGGCTCAGACAGACGAGGACCACAGCCACCATAGGTGTTGTTGGCCTTGTCTGCGGCTTCCATGCGGGCCATCACCTGCTCCATTTCGGAAGCAAGACGGTCCATGGCCTCCTGCGGCGAGAAGGCGCCGGAGTTCACGTCACCGATCTGCTGCCACCAGAGCTGGGCAAGCTTCGGGTAGTCCGGAACGTTGATGCCGGTCGGCGACCAACGCACACGATCAGGCGAGCGATAGAACTCGACCAGACCGCCAAGCTTCGGCGCACGCTCCGTGAAGGATTCGTGGCGCACGGTGCTGTCACGGATGAAGGTAAGACCAACCTGGCTCTTCTTCACGTCGACCGTCTTGGAAACGGCGAACTGGGCATAGAGCCATGCAGCCTTGGCGCGATCAGCAGGCGTGGACTTGAGGATGGTCCACGAACCCACGTCCTGATAGCCGACCTTCTGGCCTTCCTTCCAGTACGGGCCATGCGGCGAAGGAGCCATGCGCCAGAGCGGGTTGCCCTGGTCATCGACCGTGTTGTTGCCTTCCGACTTCGGCGCCACCATGGAGGCGGTGAAGGCCGTGTACCAGAAGATCTGCTGGGCAACGTTGCCCTGGGCCAGAGCCGGCAGTGACTGATAGAAGTCATAGTCGGCAGCGCCCGGAGGGGCATATTTCCTCAGCCACTCGTCCCACTTGGCAATGGCGTAGACAGAGGCGGGGCCATTGGTCTCACCACCACGCGAGACGGACGCACCCGACGGGTTGCAAGAGCCCTTCTCCATGCGAATGCCCCATTCATCGATGGGTACGCCATTCGGTTCACCAGCCGAGCCAGTGCCTGCCATGGAAAGCCAGGCGTCGGTCATGCGCCAGCCGAGGTCCGGAGCGCGCTTGCCGTAATCCATGTGACCATAGATCTTGACACCATCGACTTCCTTCACGTCCTCGGTGAAGAACTGCGCGATGTCCTCATAGGCCGACCAGTTGACCGGAACGCCGAGATCGTAGCCATACTTGGCCTTGAACTTCTCCTTCAGCTCCGGACGATCGAACCAGTCCTTGCGGAACCAGTAGAGGTTTGCGAACTGCTGGTCGGGAAGCTGATAAAGCTTGCCGTCCGGACCTGTCGTGAACTTGGCGCCGATGAAATCAGCGAGATCGAGGCCAGGATTGGTGACATCCTTCCAGTCGCCAGCCATCATGTCTGACAGATTATAGGTCTGCTGCAGACGCGAATGGGTGCCGATCAGGTCGGAGTCGTTGACATAGCCGTCATACAGATTGCGGTTCGTCTGCATCTGCGTCTGAACGGCCTGCACCACCTCACCCTCACCGAGGATCTGGTGGTTGACCTTGATTCCCGTGATTTCCTCGAAGGCCTTGGTCAGCACCTTCGACTCGTAATCATGGGTGGGAATGCCTTCCGAGAGCACGTTGATCTCCATGCCCTTGAACGGTTCGGCGGCCTTGATGAACCACTCCATCTCCTTCAGCTGGTCCTCTTTCGAGAGCGTCGAGGGCTGGAATTCGGAGTCGATCCATTTCTTAGCGGCTTCCACGTCCGCGAAGGACGGGGTCGTCACCGCCACCAGCGCCAAGGCGGCCGCTGAGGCTAGAAATTTCAGTTTCATAGTCGGTCCTCCCTAGGGATTGGCACCAAAGGATTGGCACCCGATGGGAACTATCATCGGAAACCAAACGAACGTCAATCGCGAAAATTCCGAACCTTTTTTGCAGTGCAATATTGCAAAAACCGAAGAAAAGGGAATATCATCGAATTCGAAACGAAACCACGCCCCGGCTATGGCGCGAACTCGCCTGGAGTGAAAATGCAGGGCATCAGCCCCCGTCAGCAGCAGATTCTGATTCTGGCCAGGCAGGCCGGGAGCGTGACCGTTGACGAACTCGCCCTGAGGTTTGAGGTGACCCCCCAGACCATTCGGAAGGATTTGAACGAGTTGTGCGATGGCCGGCTTCTGGCACGCACCCATGGTGGGGCGATGCTGTCATCTGGGGTCGAAAATCTCGCCTATGAGGCTCGCCGTCAGATGGCGGCAGCCGAAAAGCTGATCATCGGCAGGCACGCGGCGCGGCTCATTCCAAACAACTGTTCCCTGTTCATGAACATCGGCACCACCACGGAAGAGGTGGCACGAGCGCTGATCCACCACGAGGGGCTACTTGTCATCACCAACAACATACATGTTGCGACAATCCTGATGCCCAGGCCGAAGATTGAGGTGATCCTCGCCGGAGGCGTCCTGAGGAAGAGCGATGGTGGCATCGTCGGCGAGGCTGCGGTTGATTTCATCAGTCAATTCAAGGTGGATCATGCCGTGATCGGCGCGTCAGCGATTGACGAAGACGGGGCCATGCTCGACTTCGACTATCGCGAGGTGCGTGCGGCCAAGGCCATCATGCAGAATGCCCGCAATGTGATGCTGGTGGCCGATGCCATGAAATTCACCCGCACGGCGCCGGTACGCATCGGACACCTGCCTGACATCAACATGTTTGTGACCGACCGTTCCCCGCCAGAACCTGTCGTAGCCCTGTGCAGGGATCATGGCGTACGGCTTGAAATCGCCAGCGAGTCCTCACTCAGTTCAGAGAAAATGGAAGCCGCGGAATGATCCATGATGTTTTTGTCATCGGCGGAGGTGTGAACGGTTGTGGCATTGCCCGAGACGCAGCCGGCCGAGGCCTCGGCGTGTTTCTGGCCGAACAGCATGATCTTGCCTCAGGAACATCGAGTGCGTCGACTAAACTCATTCACGGCGGGTTGCGATACCTTGAACACTACGAATTCCGGCTGGTACGCGAGGCCCTGATCGAGCGCGAAGTGCTGTTACGGGCTGCGCCGCACATCATCTGGCCGCTGCGCTTTGTGCTGCCACACCACAAGGGTTTGCGGCCCTGGCCTTTGTTGCGGCTGGGCCTGTTCCTTTACGACCACCTCGGTGGCCGCAAGATCCTGCCGGCAACACGCAGCATTGACCTGCGCACGGATGTCACCGGACAGCCCCTGAAGGATCTCTATACGCGAGGCTACGAGTATTCTGATTGCTGGGTCGAGGACTCGCGTCTCGTAGTTCTCAACGCGCGCGATGCTGCAGAAAAAGGCGCAATCATCCGGACGCGGACCAAATGCTTGTCTGCCCGGCGGGTGGATGGAATTTGGGAAATCAGGATCGCAACGGAGGGCCGTGGTGAGGAGACGGTCCACGCGCGCGCCATGATCAACTCTGCGGGTCCGTGGGTGAGCCAGGTTCTGGGCAGCGTGATCGGACACAACGACCCTGACCGGATCCGCATGGTGAAGGGCAGCCATCTTGTTGTCGAAAAACTCTATGATCACGACCGTTGCTACATCTTCCAGAATGCCGACGGCCGTATCTGTTTTGCAATTCCCTATGAAACGAACTTTACCCTGATTGGTACGACGGACGAGGACCACAAGGGAGATCCCGGGAAGCCTGAAATCTCGGTAGCCGAGACAGACTACTTGCTGGGCGCCGTCAGCGAGTATTTCAGAAAGCCTGTGACCCGCCAAATGATCCGCTGGGCCTATTCGGGCATCCGCCCCCTTTATGATGATGGCGCATCAAAAGCCCAGGAGGCAACCCGCGACTATGTGCTGAAACTTGACCATCCGATGGGTGGAGCACCTCTGTTATCCGTGTTTGGTGGCAAGATTACCACGTTCCGAAAGCTGGCTGAGGCAGCGATGGAGAAGATTTCTCCGTTTTTCCCACAGATGGGAAAGCCCTGGACCCATGACGCATCACTGCCAGGGGGCGATTTCCCGGTTGAGGAAGTAAATCAGCGTATGGTCAGCCTTGCGCAGCAGTTTCCATTCCTTGACAGGAGCAACGCACAGCGGTTGTTCCGTGCCTATGGAACAGATGCAGAGAAAATACTTGAGGGATCGCGCAGCGTTGCTGATCTGGGTCCGAGCTTTGGACCGCTCAGTGCGCGTGAGATAACCTGGCTGAAGGACAGGGAATGGGCTTTGAACTCGGATGATATCCTCTGGCGTCGCTCAAAGCTGGGGCTGCACATGTCGGAGAAGGATCAGGGCGCGCTGCGCAACTTCATGTCAGAAGAAAACAACAGACAGGTACTCCAGCACGTCAGGAGCTGACCCATGCCGGACTTCATCCTAGCCATTGACCAGGGTACGACATCATCCCGGGCAATCGTGTTTGACTCCAAGCTTGTGCCAAAAGGCTCATCCCAGAAGGAGTTCCGTCAGTACTATCCAAAATCCGGCTGGGTGGAGCACGACCCTGAGGAAATCTGGGAAGGCGTTCTCGGCGTCTGCCGGTCCGCACTGCGAAAGGCAAAGGCACAGGCGCAAATGGTCAGTGCGGTTGGAATCACCAACCAGCGCGAAACGGTGGTGATCTGGAACCGGCGGACCGGAAAACCCATTCACAAGGCGATCGTCTGGCAGGACCGGCGCACATCTGACTTATGCGCGGCCCTGAAGGCAGCTGGCCACGAGAAGGCCTTTACTTCGAAGACCGGATTGCTACTTGACCCCTATTTCTCAGGCACGAAGATCCGCTGGCTGCTGGATAACGTGAAGGGTGCGCGCCGCTTGGCTGAGAAAGGTGACCTCGCATTCGGCACCATCGACACGTTTCTCATATGGCGGCTGACAGGGGGCAAGGTGCACGCAACCGACGCTACCAATGCCTCACGCACGCTACTCTACAATATCCACTCAGGCCGGTGGGATGCCGAACTCCTCCGCATTCTTGATGTGCCGGCAAACTTGCTTCCTGAGGTCAAGGACTGTGCTGCGGATTTTGGCAAAACTGATCCGAGATTGCTGGGTGCCGCGCTTCCCATCTGCGGGGTGGCGGGTGATCAGCAGGCTGCAACGATTGGCCAGGCCTGTTTCGCGCCGGGCATGATGAAGGCAACCTATGGCACTGGCTGCTTCGCTCTTCTCAACACCGGAACCAAGGCAGTTCGTTCACACAACCGCCTGCTGACGACTGTTGCCTATCAGCTTGATGGCAAGCGCACCTACGCGCTTGAGGGTGCAATCTTCATCGCCGGAGCGGCTGTGCAGTGGCTGCGGGATGGCTTGAAGCTTGTGAAACATTCAGCGGAAACCGGAGATCTTGCCAGTGCGGCCGATCCGAACCAGAACGTCTATCTAGTTCCTGCCTTTGTCGGACTTGGCGCCCCCTACTGGCGAGCCGATGCACGTGGTGCAGTGTTTGGCCTGACCCGCGGCACTACTGCACGAGAACTGGCAAAAGCTGCACTCGAGGCAGTCTGTTTTCAGACCCGGGACCTGCTGGAGGCAATGCAAAAGGATATGGGCAGCGCAGGCAGCACCATCCTGCGAGTTGATGGCGGGATGAGCGCCTCCGACTGGACGATGCAGCGACTGGCTGACATTCTGAACGCGCCTGTCGACCGTCCACCCATCCTTGAAACAACAGCCTTGGGCGCAGCCTATCTTGCGGGGCTTCAGGCGGGCTTGTTGCCAGAGCCTGAGCGCTTTGCGAAGGGTTGGCGGCGCGCTGCCCGCTTCAAGCCGAAAATGAGAGCCCAGGAGCGCGAGGCACGATATGCCGGCTGGCAGGACTCAGTTCGCAAACTGCTGTCCTGAGACCCGATCTAGCGTTCCTTCAGTATCGCCCGCTTGATGAGCCAGAAGAACATTGGGTAGGGCAGGGCACGCACCGACTTGAGAATTGCCACGAAACGTCTCGGGTAGGCGATCTCGAAACGCCCGGCAGACAGGCCGTCAATGCTGCGCCGCGCGGCATCTTCTGCCTTCATCAAGAAGGGCATTTCGAAGTCATTTTGGGCCGTGAGCGGCGTCTCGACAAAGCCGGGGTTTATCACGCTGATCTGGACGCCCCTGAGCTTCATTTCTGGGTACAGGCTCTCGGCCAGATTGATCAGGGCTGCCTTGCTCGGCCCATAGGCAGCGGCTTTTGGCAAACCCATGAACCCTGCGACGGAAGCAATCCACGAGAGATGTCCCGTGCCCCGTTCCAGCATGCGCGGAGCGAGAGCTGCCAAACAGTTCACGACTCCCATGTAGTTGGTGTTCATCATCTCCGAGAAGAGCTCGGCATCCAGACGGTCGATTGAAACCGGGGAATAGGTCCCAGCGCCCAGAACCGCGAGGTCAATGGGCCCAAGTTCCGTTTCAATGAATTGCGCTGCTGTCTTGCAGGCAGCGAGGTCTGTCACATCGAGGGGAACTGCAAGAATACGGGGGTCGAGACTCGCCAACTTGTCCGCTGTGCGAGCCGAGGCTGCCACACGAACACCTTTTTCCAGCAATTGCAGTGCAATCTCGCGGCCGATGCCGGTCGAGGCCCCGGTAACCCAGGCCGTCTTCCAGGCGACTGTCGGCGCTGACACCGTTCAGATGCCCACGAAGGGCTGGATGAGCCGGGCGGCCAGGGTCTTGAACCGGGTTGGGCGCTCAGTGGCAACAAGGCAGATGCAATCCTGATCCTGCTCCACGACTGGCTTGTGCTCGATATCCTCATCGAGATCTGCCACATCACCTGGAGCAAACCTGCCCATGTGATCGCGGTAGGCTCCTCTCAGAACCAAGGTGATTTCTTCGCCGCCATGACCATGCTCAGGCATGGCACGCCCAGCGCTGATGCGCAGAAGCCGAAGCTGACCCCGCGCACCAGCTGGCAACTTCACATCAAACATGGCGACACCTGGCGCCTTCTTCTTCCAGGTGATACCGTTGAAATCATCGACCTGCATCATCCTGGCGAGCGGCAAAGGGATTTGCGTTGGCCTGGCCCGCACAGCCATTGGCTGGGGGCTCACAGCGTCAAGCGCTGCCATCGTCCGAGACCGGCAGTCTTCGGAAACTTCTGCATCAGACATTTGCTCGAGCAACCCACCGCCCACGGCCTCTGCCTGACGCACCGCTGCTCGGCAGGTAGCGCAAACGGCGACATGCGATGCGGCCACAATTGTGAATGCCTCGTCCAGCGTTCCGGCTGCAAGACACAACAGCGTGCTGTAGTCGAGATGATGGGTCGGTTTCACAGTCCACTCTCCAGTATACGGCGCAGATGCCCATATGCGAGGCGCATGCGCGATTTTACAGTTCCGAGCGGGATCGAGAGGCGCTCAGCGATCTCGCTCTGGGGCAGATCTTCCACAAAGGACAGAACCAGGATCCGGCGCTGCTCCTCAGGGATCGACTGCAGGGCCCGGGATACCAGCCCGTCCTCCTGCTTTCGCACCAGCAGCTCTTCCCCCTCTGGCGCTTCCGAGGGCTCGTCGTAATCGCCCAGTTCGGTCGTCGGCATGTGTACATCGCGTCTTGCCCGGTCAATGCGCAGGTTGCGGGCAATGGTGAAAACCCAGGTCGTGACTGAACCCTTGGACGGCTCGTA